>NZ_CP158299.1:252500-332500 GCF_040256395.1 Deinococcus sonorensis KR-87
CATGGGTCACTACCGCCTGCTGACCGGCTATGACGACGCAGCCCGCAGCTTCAGCGCCCTGGACAGTTATTACGGCCCCAAGGTGCGGATGGATTACACCCGCTTCTTCAACGACTGGCGCGCCTATCTGGGCAGCTATCTGGTGGTGTACCCGCCCGACCAGCGGGACACGCTACAGCGAACGCTGAACTTTCACGCTGACCCGGAACTCTTAGGCCCCTATGCCCTGAAGCGGGCCGGGCTGGCGCTGGATAACCGGCCGCACGACGCGGTCACGCTGTACAACCGCGCGGCCATACGGCTGCGGCTGGGCGACGCAGCCGGGGCCACCCGCGACTTCCAGGCGGCCGAGGCGGCGCCGCCGGACCCGCAGCTGGACCCCACCCGGCCCGGCCGCGTACAAGGCGGTCTGCCGTGGCGCTTTCTGTGGTACCGCTTCGAGATCTACGAGGCGTACCTGCGCACCGGGCAGTACGCGGATGTGGTGCGGCTGGCCACCCGGGTGCTGCGGGACGCCCCCGACCACGAGGAGGCGCTGTACTGGCGCGGCCGGGCCTACGCCGCACTCGGCCGGAAGGCGCAGGCGCACACCGATCTTCAGGCCGCGCTGCAGCTGCGTTCCGGCTACCCGGCGGCCCGCATCGCCCTGGCCGACCTGAACCGCTGAAGCGCCCAACTGCAACCTGTCACCGTGCACGGCGGGCCGCAACCTGTCACTATAGAGAGGAGCGGCCCGCTGTCTCCTTGTCGGGCCAGAAATTCGGGGCTGCACCATGCCGCAATCCGGCACTGCCGAACACTTCTGTTCAGGCGGCCGGGTCCGCAGGGCGGTATGGACGCGCCATTCACCACCCCTGTGACCCCTGCGGTCACTGAAGGATGCCCATGCCCGAAACCCTGACCCCCACCTTTACTTTTCAGGACCTGCAGCTTCCGGCGGCCCTGGACCGCGCCATCACCAAGCTCGGCTACACCCAGCCCACCGAGATCCAGGCCCTGAGCCTGCCGCCGGCCCGCCAGGGCCGCGACGTGCTGGGCACCGCCGCCACCGGCTCCGGCAAGACGGTCGCCTTCCTGCTGCCGCTGCTGGAACGCCTGATGAGCACCCCCTCCACCGGCAAGCGCCACACCCGCGCGCTGGTGCTGGCTCCCACCCGCGAACTGGCCGCCCAGATTGAGGAGGTGGCCCGCGCCCTGACGGCCGAGCTGCCGCTCAAGGTGGTCAGCATCTTCGGTGGGGTGGGCCAGAATCCGCAGGCCACGGCGCTGCGGGCTGGCACCGAACTGGTGATCGCCACCCCGGGGCGGCTGCTGGACCACATCAACCAGGGCAACGCCGACCTGGGCCGCATCGAGGTGCTGGTGCTGGACGAGGCCGACCGGATGCTGGACCTGGGCTTCCTGCCGGACATCCGCCGCATCTTGAAGACGCTGCCTTCAGAGCGCCAGACGATGCTGTTCAGCGCGACCATGCCGAGCGATATCGAGAAGCTGGCCCGCGACTTCCAGCGCTCGCCGCTGCGGGTGGGCGTGCAGCACCAGGGCAAGCCCGCCGAGCGCATCCGTGAGCTGGCCTACCCGGTCAGCAGCGAGCTGAAGGTGGACCTGACCGCGCAGCTGCTGGCCGGCAGCGACGTGGAGCAGGCGCTGGTGTTCACCCGCACCAAGCATCGCGCCAACCGGGTGGCCGAGAAGCTGGAACGCGCCGGCATCTCGGTCACGCGCATCCACGGCAACCGCTCGCAGAGTGCCCGCACCGAGGCGCTGGGCGGCTTCAAGAGCGGCAAGTACCGCGTGATGGTCGCCACCGACATCGCGGCGCGCGGCATTGACGTGGACTCGCTGGGCCACGTGATCAACTTCGACGTGCCGGTGAGCGCCGAGGACTACGTGCACCGTGCGGGCCGCACCGCCCGCGCCGGCAAGAGCGGCACGGCGATTACGCTGTTCAGCCCGCAGGAAGAGAACGAGCTGCGCGCCATCGAGCGCTTCACCGGCAAGGGCATCGAGCGCGCCCGGCTGGAAGGCTTCGATTACAGCGCCCGCAGCGACGAGAAGCTGGAGGTGCCGCTCTCGCAGCGCCTGGCGGCCCACCGCGCCCAGCGCAACGGCCAGGGCCGCGGTCAGGGTCAGCCGGGCCGGGGGCAGGGTCAGGGCGGACGTCCTCAGGGGGCCGCTTCTGGCAGCGCTCAGGGCAACCGCAGCGGTGGCCAGCGCGCCCCCGCCGCCGAGAACGCGCGCTACAGTACCGTGGCGTCGCAGCCGGGTGAGGCGGGCGGCAACCGTTCTGGCGGCCAGCGTGGCCGCGGTGGCCGGGGCCGCGGCGGCCCACGTCAGGGCTGAGCCCTAGACGCCCTCTGTCTCCTGCGGATACCGCTTCCGCCACAACGACCAGCCTTCCTCCGGGAAGGCTCGTTTTGCTTCTGTGGCAAACAGCGCGGCGCCCTCGTGTTCCAGGTCCGGGTAGGGGGTGGGCGTGACGCGGGTGGTCTGCATGGCCGGATGGTCTTCCCAGCGGATCAGCCGCCCCGACCCACCCCACGGGTCGTCGGTGGCCCACACCAGCCGGCCCAGCTGCAGCAGGGCGCTGGCGCCGCCGCACATCAGGCACGGCTCCAGGCTGGTGTAGAGCGTCAGCGTCTCGGGGTCCTTGAGCTTGCCCGCCTGAAAAAAGACGTCCATCTCGGCATGCGACACCGAGGCGTGGCCCACGTGGTCCGGGCCGAACGGTTCGCCGGTGCGGTTGCGGCCACGCGCCACCACCTGCCCCTGGGCGTCCACCAGCACCGCCCCGACCGGCGAACTGCCCGCCGCCTGCCCCTCACGGGCCAGCCGCAGCGCCTCCTGCAGAAACTGGCGGTCCTGCACTTCCCTGTCCTGTTGCTGATCCATACCCGGACTGTAGAGCGGCCGCGTGGGAGCGGCTACCGGCACAACCTTGATCCTGAGCGCTGGCCCACCATCTATCCTGTGGGCATGACCCAGAGCACTCCCCAGGCGCCGCGCCACGCGCCGTCCGAACAGACCGGGCCGGTGGTCCACCCGCTGATGTATCACCTGGTGGTGCAGGCCACCCGGATTCCTACCCTGTTGCGCGGCCAGCACGTACATGTGCACGGCCGCGACCTGATTCCGGAGAGCGGCCGGCTGATCATTGCCGGCAACCACGTCAGCACCCTGGACCCGTTCCTGATCGCCCAGTCGCTGCCGCGCGGCCGCTACGTGCAGTTCATGGCCAAGAAGGAACTGTTCCGGGGCGTCATCGGGCGCATCATCCTGGGCGGCGGCAGCTTCCCGGTGGACCGCACCACCAACGACCTGGGGGCCATCCGCAACGCGCTGAGAATCCTGCAGGCCGAGGGCACCCTGGGCATCTTCCCGGAGGGCACCCGTGGCGGCAAGGAGCTGCAGGGCGGCGCCGCGCTGCTGGCGCTGAAGAGCAAGGCGCCCATCACGCCGACCGGCTTGCACCTGTCGGGCAAGACCTGGGTGGTGCGCTTCGGGCCGCCGATCCTGCCGAGCGGCGGCGTGAAGGACCTGACCGCCCGCATCGGCAGCGAGATCGAGCGGCTGAGCCAGCCGTTCTGACGCCCGCTGGCCGCTACAGGTACTGCCGGTGGTCGGCCAGCATGCAGCGGTCCTGGATCACCGCGATGCCGTGCTCGGTCAGCGCCCGCGCCACCTGATCGTCACGGATGCCCTGTTGCATCCAGACCACCTTCGGGAGCGGCTGCATGCTCAGGATGTCGTCGAGGTGCTCATGCACCTTGTCGGAGCGGCGGAAGATTTCCACCACGTCCACCGGCGTCTGCAGCTGCGCCAGGGTCGCCACCGCCGGGTGCCCGAAGTACTGCTCGCCACGCGCGCTGAGCGCCGGATTGACCGGGAGCACCGTGTAGCCCTGGCGGTACAGGTACTCCGGCACGTAGTACGCCGGCTTCATCGGGTCGCGGTGAAAGCCCACCACCGCCACCACATGGCTGGAGCGCAGCACCTCCACCACATCCGGTACGCTTGTCAGAACCGTCATCGCAGTTCTCCAAAGGCGGCCCGCGCCGCCGTGAGTGTGGCCTCCAGCTCGGCGTCGCCGTGGGCCGAGCTGATGAAGATGCTCTCGAACTGGCTGGGCGCCCAGTACACCCCGCGCGCCAGCAGGCCCTGGAACCACGCGGCAAAGGCGGCGGTGTCGGCCTGGGCAGCGTCGGTGTAGGACCGCACCGGGCCGGGGTGGAAGAACACCGTCAGCATGCTGCCGATGCGGTTGATGCTGATGATCACGCCGGCCGCCTGGGCCGCCGCCTGCAACCCTTCAGCGAGGCGCAGGGTGTACCCATCCAGCCGCGCGTACACGTCCGGGTCGGCCTCCAGCAGCCTCAAGGTGGCCAGGCCCGCCGCCATCGCCAGCGGATTGCCGCTCAGGGTGCCGGCCTGATACACCGGCCCCTGCGGGGACACGAAATCCATCACGTCCGCGCGGCCGCCGTAAGCGCCCACCGGCAGCCCGCCGCCGATGATCTTGCCCCAGCAGATCAGGTCCGGCTGCAGGCCCAGCAGCCCGCAGGCGCCCTGCAGGCCCAGCCGGAAGCCGGTCATCACCTCGTCGGCGATCAGCAGCGCGCCCACCTGCTGCACCCGCTGCAGGGCGTCCACAAAGTCGGGCGTGGGGATCAACACGCCCGCGTTGCCCACCACCGGCTCGAAGATCACGGCGGCGATCTCGGCGCCGCGTTCGCGCATCAGCTGGTCCAGCGCGTCCGGGTCGTTGTAGTCGGCCACCAGGGTCAGGCCGGCGTACTCCTCCGGCACGCCCGCGCTGCTGGGGGCCGCTGTCCCGAGCCGGTCGGCGTTGGTCATCAGGCCGCTCCCAGCCTCCACCAGCAGGCCATCGAAGTGGCCGTGATAGTTGCCGCGGAACTTGACCGTGTACTTGCGCCCGGTGTAACCGCGCGCCAGCCGCAGGGCGCTCATGGTGGCCTCGGTGCCGCTGTTCACGAAGCGCACCTTCTCGGCGCCGGTCAGGCGCGTCACCAGCTCGGCCAGCTCCACCTCGCGCACGCTGGGCGCGCCGAAGCTGGTGCCACCCTGCGCCGCCTCCAGAATGGCCTCGCGGACCGCCGGATGGTTGTGGCCCAGGATCATCGGCCCCCAGCTCCCGATGTGGTCAATGTAACGGGCGCCGTCCACGTCGGTCAGGTAGGCCCCGTCCGCGTGATCGATGAAGCGCGGCACGCCCCCCACCGACTTGAAGGCCCGCACCGGACTGTTGACACCGCCCGGCGTGACGCGGCGGGCGCGCTCGAACAGCCGCTCGGACTGGGTGGTCTGTGTGGTGACGGTCATTCGCCTACATTACCCGCCAGATTCGCCGGATGCTGTGAGCCGTGTGGGCTGGCCTTCAGTCAGCCGAGAGAATGGGCTCGGCCTGCGCCAGCACGTAGCCCAGCGCCTCAGCGGTCCGGGCGGTGGCGGCCCGCGCCGCGCCGCCCGCGTCCAGCGCCAGCAGCGTCAGCGTCTGCACGCCCAGGTGGCGCAGTTCGGCGTCCAGGCGGCTGCCCTGGAAGGCGTCGTCGTCGGTGACGCGCAGCAGCAGGTCGCCGGCCTCGGCCCGGAACTCCGGGTGCAGCGTCCAGCCGCGGGTAAACGGCTGGTCCGGGTCACCCTCCTGCCCGTCGTGCTGCAGGTACACCACCAGGATGCCCTGCTGCCGGGCCTGCGCGATCTGCCGCCGCGCCTGCTGCAGCAGCGGGTCGGTGATGGGGCGGTCGTCCAGCCGGTGACGCTGGGCATGCAGCACGATCAGGGCCTGGGCGGTCATGGCCGGATGATAGGGGCTGGCCCGGCAGCACATTGCAGCATGTGCCCAGAAGCCCGCCCGCTTCCCCACAGCCCTCTGGGTGCCTACCATGGAGCCCATGCTCTCCGATCAACAGCTGCGTCAGGCCGCCGACACCTACGGGACCCCGCTCTACACCTACGATGCACAGGAGCTGGACGCCGCCCTGGCCCGGGTGCAGGCCGCCTTTCCTGGCGCCCGCATCTACTACGCGATGAAGGCCAATCCCAACCTGACGCTGCTGCGGCGGCTGTACGGGGCCGGGGTGGGCTTCGAGTGCGTGAGCCTGGGGGAACTGGGCCGCGCGGCGCACATCGGGGCCAGCGGCGACCGGGTGCTGGTCAACGGCCCGGCCAAGAGCGACGAGGAGTACCGGCTGGGTGGTGAGCTGGGCGCCACCTTCATCGTGGACCGGCCTGGTGAGGTCGCGCTGCTGCCGCCCGCCTCCAGCGTGCTGGTGCGGGTCAATCCGGCGCTGAGCGTCAGTACCCACGACCACCTCGCCACCGGGGCGGCACACAGCAAGTTCGGGGTGCGGCCAGACCAGCTCCCGGACCTGCTGGCCGCCCTGGCCTCGGGCGGCCACCGGCTGCGCGGCCTGCACCTGCACATCGGCAGCGCCATCCGGGACGCCGCCGATTTCCGGGCGGCGTTTGGGCGGGTGGCAGAGCTGAGCCGGGTGACCGGTCCGCTGGAGGTGCTGGACGTGGGCGGCGGCTGGGGCCTGGACGCCGACCTGGGCGGCATCGCGGCCGAGGCGCGGCAGGCTGCAGCCGCGTTCGGGGCGCAGCTGTGGGTCGAACCGGGGCGTTACCTGGTGGCCCGCAGCGGCGTGCTGCTCACCCGCGTGATGGGCACCAAGGCCACTGGCCGCGACTTCACGCTGCTGGACGCCGGCATGACCGAGCTGCTGCGCCCGATGCTGTACGGCGCCGAGCATCCGGTGCGCGCGCTGTGGGAGGGTGCGCCCGGCGTCTCGGATCTGGCCGGTCCCGCCTGCGAGAGCGGCGACCTGCTGGGCCGCGACGTCACGCTGCCGGCGGGCGCCCAGCGCGGCGACCTGCTGGCGATTCTCGAGGCGGGCGCCTACGGAGCCGCCATGAGCAGCACCTACCTGACCCGCCCCCGGCCGGCCGAGGCGCTGTGGGACGGCCAGACCTGGACCCTGATCCGGCAGCGCGAGCCGCTGGAAGCGATCTGGGCGGCCGAGGAAGCCGCAGGCTGAGCGCGCCTCAGCCGGGCGGCGTGCGGCTCAGCTCCCGGAAGCGCTCGCCCAGCCGCAGCCACGGCTCCAGCTGGAAATGCGTGTCGGCGAGCGGGCTGGTGGACGGCATCACCCACACCTCCACGCCCAGAAACGGCTGCGCCTGAAGGCCATACGGCAGCCGCCCGGTGGGCACCCCCAGCCCCTCCGAGGCCGCCCGCTTGCTGGTGAAGGCCACCATGCGGGGACGGTAGTGACTCAGCTTGGCGTGCAGCTCTTGGCGGCTCCACGCCTCCTTGGGCAGCGCCGAGTCGATGCCGGCGTGGCGCTTGGCCAGGTCGGTCAGGCCGATGCCCAGCGGCAGCAGCTGAGGGTAGTCCTGTGGCGAGAACAGCCGGGGCGTCAGGCCCGCCGCGTGCAGCGTGCGCCAGAACTTGTTCTGTGGGTTGGCGTAGTACGCCCGGGCCCGCGCGCTGATGGTGCTGGGCGCAGACCCCACGATTATCAGCGTCAGGCCCGGCTGCAGCAGATCCGGGACTAAGTAGCCGGACGTGTCCGGCAACCCGCCCGGGTCAGAGTCCGTCGCCGTAGCGCTCATCCTTGAAGGGGTCCCCGCGCATGTGGTACCCGTTGCGCTCCCAGAACCCGGGCGCGTCGGCGCTGATGAACTCCAGGCCGTTGATCCACTTGGCGCTCTTCCAGAAGTACAGGTGCGGCACCACCAGCCGCATCGGCCCGCCGTGCTCCGTCTCCAGCGGCGCCACCGTGTCGGGCGTCTCGCCGAAGCGGTAGGCCAGCAGGTTCAGGTCACGCACGAAGTCGTCCAGCGAGAGGTTGGTGGTGTAGCCGCCCACGCTGTGCACCATCACGTGGGTGGCGCCCGGCTTCAGCTGCACGTGCCGCATCAGCTCCGGCACGCTCACGCCGGTCCAGGTGGTATCCAGCTTGCTCCAGTGGGTCACGCAGTGGATATCGTAGGTGAGGGTGGTCTGCTCCATCGCCTGCAGGTCGCTCCAGCGGAAGGTCTGCTCCTCGGCCAGTCCGAAGATGCGCACCGTCACGTCCTCCAGGGCGTAGCGCGGCACCGGGCCATACGTCAGCACCGGAAAGCGGGCCGTGAGCGTCTGTCCGGGCGGCACCCGGCCGTCCATGTCGTCGGCAGGCTTCTTGAAAAAGCGTCCAAGCATGCTTCATTTGACCGTCCACCCTGCTTCACCTGGGGACGGAAAGCACACTCTAAACACTTTCTAAAGCCCATTGACCCCCACATGACCACGGGACAGAAGGCTGTCAGGGAGCAGGTGTACAATGGACACCAAGTCGGGGAAGCGCCCCGCAGGGAGCACCACATGTCAGGCAACGAACGGTTCAACAGACAGCGGGCCAGAAGCGAGGTCGAACGGGCACGGCTGACCGCCGATATCCACGACTTCCTGGACGTGCTGCGCCGGACCCCCAGCACCGGTCTGATTCCCTTCGACTGGGTGCGCCACCTGCACCCGGACGCGGAGTATCAGCTGGGCACCCAGGCGATCCCCACCGAGAAGATCGTGGGGTCGGTGGACCGGTACCGCGAGTTCGACCGCTACTACCTGCCGCGCGAACAGCACCTGGACGAGCGCTGGATCGGGGTGCGCTCGGCGCAGCTGAACGGCAAGGAACTGCCGCCGATCCAGGTGTACAAGGTGGGTGAGCTGTACTTCGTCAAGGACGGCAACCACCGGGTCTCGGTGGCGCGCCGCCAGGGGCAGGCCTACATCGACGCGCAGGTGATCGAACTGCACGTGACGGTGCCGCCGGAGCCGGGCGACACGCTCAAGGACCTGATCATCAAGGGCGAGTACGCCGACTTCCTGAAGTTCACGCGCCTGAACGAGCTGATGCCGGACCACCTGGAGATCCTGTTCACCACGCCGGGCCGCTACCAGAAGGTGGTGGAGCACATCCAGACCCGCAAGTACTACCTGGACCGCAAGCACGGCCGCGACGTGGCGTGGGAGGAAGCGGTGTGCAGCTGGTACGTGCGCCTGTACGCGCGCATGGTGGAACAGATGCACAAGCACGAGGTGCTGGCGCGCTTCCCGGGCCGCACCGAGGCCGACCTGTACCTGTGGATGATGGACCACCGCTACTTCCTGACGCAGCGCTACGGCTTCGACGTGGGCAGCGAGCTGGCCACGGTGGACTTCAGCAAGCACCATGCCCCGCCGATCTACAAGCGGCTGGGCCAGCGGATGCGGCTGCTGCTGCGCGGCCGGCTGGAGACGGACATGCCGGTGCCGGACGCCATCACCGCGCCGGCCGAGTAACGGCCATCAAGCGCCGATCATCCGGCGCTTCTAGACTGAACGGGTGAAACCGCTGCTCACCCTGACCCTGCTGCTCGGCACCGCCGGGGCCGCGCCCACTCCCGTTGTCTTCTGGCACAGCATGCAGGGCGTCTCCAGCCTGATCGAGGGCTATGCCAGCGACTTCAACCGCTCGCAGACGCAGTACGTGGTGACGGCCAAGGCGGTGGGCAACTACCGGGAGGCCGCCGCCCGGCTGCAGGACGCGCTGCAGGCCGGCACCGCCCCAGCGCTGTTCCAGGCCGAGTTCACCACCTTCACGGCGCTGGCCGCGCAGGGCCAGCTGGAGCCGCTGGACCGCGCCGCCGACGACCTGCCACCAGCACTGACGCAGGACCTCTATCCGGCTGTCTGGCGGGCCGGTGAGGTGGAGGGCCACCGCTACGGCCTGCCCTGGAACGTCAGCGTGCCGGTGCTGTACTACAACGCGGGCGCGTTCCGCAAGGCGGGCGTGAGTGCCCCGGCCACCTGGAGCGAGCTGGAGACGGCGGCGCAGCGGCTGAAGACGGGCGGGCGCCGGCCGCTGGTGGCGGTGGCCGACGCCTGGACCTTCGAGGGGCTGGTGGCGGTTCGGGGCGGTCAGCTGGTGCAGGGGAACCGTCCGGCCTTCGACTCGCCGGAAGCGGTGGCGGCGCTGGAGCAGCTGACACGCATGGTGCGTGCCGGCACGGCCCAGCCGCGCACGCTGGATCAGGTGGTGGGCGCGGCGCTGGACTTCACGCGCGGACAGAACGTGATGGCCGTGGCCAGCATCGCCAACCAGAACGACTTTGCCCGGCTGCCGTTCATTCAGCTGGGCGTGGCGCCGTTTCCCTGCGAGAAACGCTGCGCGCCCCCGCTGGGCGGCGCCAATCTGGTGGTGCCCCGGGGCACGCCGGCCGCGGAGCAGGCCGGAGCGCTGGCCTTCTGGCGCTACCTGATGGACCCGGCCCGCCTGAACAGCTGGGTCAAGGCCACCGGCTACCTGTCGCCGCGCCGCAGCGTCCAGGCCCGCCTGAGCAGCGCCGAGGCGCCGGGCTCGGCGCGCCGGGCGGCGGCCGATCAGCTGCTGATGGCCCAGCCGCGCCCCACCGCGCCGCAGTACAGCCGCTGGCAGCCGCTGCTGGAGGCGGCCATCAGCAGCGCCCTGAGTGGCCGCCAGAGTGCCGAGGCGGCCCTGCAGGACGCGCAGCGCCGGGCCACCCAGCCGTAGCCCGCTCCCCGCTACAATGCCTCAGATGAATGCTGTGTACCTCGCGCTGACCGTGCTGGCCGTCCTGGGACTGCTGGCCCTGCTGCTGCGCCCGGGGCCGGCCCGCGCCCTCACCGTCTGGCTGCTGGCGGCCCTGATTCCGCTGCTCACCGCCGTGACGGTCGCGCTGGGAAGCGGCATCCGGTGACCGACATCGAGACGCGCAAACTGCGCCATCTGGACGCCTGCCTGCTGGACGACTCGCAGTACCAGACCGTGACCACCGGCCTGCGCGAGGTGCCGTGGTCCTACCGCGCCCTGCCGGAGCTGAACCGCGACGAGGTGCGGCTGGACACCCGGTTTCTGGGCCGCCCGCTGCGCGCGCCGGTCCTGATCGGGGCGATGACCGGCGGGGCCGAGCGCGCCGCGCTGATCAACCGCAACCTGGCGGCCGCCGCCCAGCGGCTGGGGCTGGGCATGATGCTGGGCAGCCAGCGGGTGATGCTGGAACGCCCCGAGGCGGCGGCCAGCTTCCAGGTGCGCGAGGTCGCACCGGACATTCTGCTGATCGGGAACCTGGGCGCGGCGCAGCTGCTGCGCGGGCACGGGGCCGCCAGCCTGGAACGGGCCATCCGGACCGTGGGGGCCGACGCGCTGGCCATCCACCTCAATCCGCTGCAAGAGGCGCTGCAGACGGGCGGCGACACCCGCTGGGCCGGGGTGCTGGAGCAGCTGCGCCGGGTGGTGCCGGAGGTGCCGTTTCCGGTGCTGCTCAAGGAGGTCGGGCATGGCCTGGGCGCGGAGGTGGCCCGGCAGGTGGCGGACGTGGGTTTCGCGGCGCTGGATGTGGCCGGAGCCGGCGGCACCAGCTGGGCGCGGGTGGAACAGCTGGTGGAGCTGGGCCGGGTGCGCAGCCCGGACCTGTGCGAACTGGGCATTCCCACTGCCCAGGCGCTGCGCGAGGTGCGGGCCGGCCTGCCCACCATGCCGCTGATCGCCTCCGGGGGCGTCCGCAGCGGACTGGACGCCGCGCGCGCCCTGCGGCTGGGGGCCGATGTGGTGGCGCTGGCCCGGCCCCTGCTGCCGGCCGCCCTGGACAGCAGCGAGGCGGTGGAGGCGCAGCTGCGGCAGCTGCTGGACGAGCTGCAGACCGCCCTCTTTGTGGGCGGCTACCCGGACGTGGCCGCCCTCAGGAGCTGAGGCCCAGGAACGCCCGGTAACGCGCAAGTTCGGCGTCCAGACCCCGGGTGAAGGCCGCCGTGTGCCTCACCCCGGGGATCAACTGCACCTCGCTAGTCAGCTCGCCGGCCACCACCTTCAGGTTGGCCCAGCCCACCGCCCGCTCATGGTGAAACACCGGCAGGGCGTAATAGCCCATCACCCGCTTTGCCGGCGGAGTGTAGGCCTCGAAGCGGTAGGTCCAGCCGTGCAGCAGGGCAAAGCGGCGGCGGTCCCACACCAGCGGGTCGAAAGGGGCCACCAGCCGCACCCCCGGCGACGCGGTCGCGTCCAGGGAGGCATCCGCCGGCCACAGATAGGTCACCCCATCCAGCCGGGCGTGGGCCAGCGTCTCGCCCACCGCCGCCTTCAGGGCGGCCCTCAGGTCGGCCTTCAGGCCCGGCAGGCCATAGCCGCACAGCGACAGCAGGTACCCGAGGCTCGCCTGCGGCAGCGGGCCGTACAGCCGGGCCAGCAACAGCACCACGCCGCGCGTCCGCTGCTCCACCGTCAGCGGCTCGGCCGCCTGCAGATGCGTGGCCGGTCCGTACACCCGCACGCCACTGTCCCGCCTCACCACCCGCAGATGGCCCCGGTAGTGCAGGGCATCCAGCGCGCGGGTGCTGGCGCTGCTCTGGCCACCCCAGGCGTTGCTGACCGCCTGCCGCCCCAGCGCCGCCTCCACCTCGCGGGGATGCAGCGACGCACCCGGCTGGGCCAGCGCCAGCACCTGCTCGAGCAGCCCCGGCGCCTCGGTTTCGATCCGCAGCGGGCGGTGCTGGCGCGGATGAAGCAGCCGCTGCACCTCGCGCGTCACGAACCCGTAGTTGGGCAGCACGTCCTCCTCCACGTCCAGCTGGGCGTAGCGGCGTTCCAGGTCGCCGGCCCGGTACCCGCGCACCCGTTGCATCAGGATCAGGTCCTGGGCGCGGGCCGGCGCGCGGATCGGGTCGGCCTGCACGAAGCCCAGCCGCGTGATGGCCGCCTGCAGACCGGTGCGGGGCCATAAGGTGTGACCCAGGGCCGCAGAGCGCAGCTGAGCCAGGGTCGGGGCGGGATTCACGCCGGCAGGATACCTGAAGGCCATGGCCCTCGCCGTGGCCCCTTGACAGCCTGCCGATGCAGCGCTAGTATTTTTGAGCGCCTGAAACCGCCCTCCCGGGCAGCAGGCCGAAGGTATCGCAGGGTAGAGCAGTCTGGTAGCTCGTCGGGCTCATAACCCGGAGGTCGCAGGTTCAAATCCTGTCCCTGCAACCAAAGAAGTCCCCGTCCCCCGTGGCGGGGACTTTGTCATGTGGCGAGCTGCGTAACCTTCTCTGTGTGGCCTGCGTGCTAGCCTGACCGTTATGTTCGAGACCCTCGGAAACAAGCTCCAGGACATTCTGGAACGCCTGCGCCGCGAAAGTACCCTGACCGAAACTCAGGTCAAGGCGGCCATGCGCGAAATCCGGATGGCGCTGCTGGAAGCGGACGTGAACTTCGGCGTGGCCCGTGACTTTGTGGCCCGCGTCAGCGAGAAGGCGGTGGGCACCGAGGTGCTGGGCAGCCTGACCGCCGGCCAGCAGGTGGTGAAGGTGGTGCACGACGAGCTGATCGAGACGCTCGGCGGCACGGCCCACCAGCCGACCCTCAAGAACGAGGGCAATGTGTTTTTCATGGTGGGGCTGCAGGGTGCCGGCAAAACCACCAGCAGCGGCAAGCTGGCCCAGTTCTACAAGAGCAAGGGGCGCCGGGTGCTGCTGGTGGCCGCCGACACCCAGCGCCCGGCCGCCCGTGAGCAGCTGCGGACCCTCGGGCAGCAGGTGGGCGTGCCAGTGCTGGAGGTGGCCAACGGTGAGACGCCGGCTCAGACCCGCCAGCGCGTACAGGACTTCCTGAAGACTGACTTCCGCGACCTGGTCATCGTGGACACGGCGGGCCGCCTGCAGATTGATGAGGCGCTGATGGATCAGCTAGCTGACCTGAGCGGGGCCATGCAGCCAACCGAGACGCTGCTGGTGGTGGACGCCATGACCGGTCAGGAAGCGCTGAACGTGGCCAAAGCCTTCGATGAGCGGGTGTCGCTGAGCGGTCTGATCATCACCAAGATGGACGGCGACGCCCGCGGCGGTGCGGCCCTCTCCGCCCGCTTCCAGACCGGCAAGCCGATCTACTTCGCTGGCACCAGCGAGAAACTGAATGGCCTGGAACCGTTCTACCCGGACCGGGTGGCCGGGCGCATCCTGGGCATGGGCGACGTGCTGGGCCTAATTGAGCGGGCGCAGCAGGCCGACCTGGCCCAGATGGAGATGAAGAAGGCCGGTGAGTTCGATCTGGAGGATCTACTTACACAGCTGCGCCAGATCCGCAAGATGGGGCCGCTGGGCGAACTGATGAAGCTGATTCCCGGGATGAGCCGCGCGCTGCCGGAGGGCTTCAACGTCGATGAGAAGCAGATCCAGAAGATCGACGCGTTGATCTCCAGCATGACGCTCAAGGAGCGGCGCAATCCGGGCATCCTGAACGCCTCGCGTCGCCGCCGCATCGCCAGCGGCTCCGGCAGCAGCGTGCAGGAGGTCAACCGTCTGATCAAGATGCACGAGCAGATGAAAGGCATGATGAAACTGCTGCAGGGTATGCAGGGAGGCAAGCCGGGCGCCAAGATGCCCAAGCTGCCGCCGGGGCTGGGTAGCTTCCCCGGCCGAAAATAACGCCTTGACTCGCCTGCCGAGGCTGCCTATACTGCCTGACGCTGCCCATTCTGTGGGACGTTAGCTCAATGGTAGAGCAGCTGACTTTTAATCAGCGGGTTGTAGGTTCGAGTCCTACACGTCCCACCACAGAAAAACCCCGTCCTAAACGGGGTTTTTTGCTTCTCTATGCCTGATCTGGAAGCGTCACAATTCCTGGATTGTCACAACGGCGTCACAACTGGCCCAAAATGGAGCAGCCCAGGCGGCCATGAACAACAGTCGCCCTGTTCACATGCTGCACCGCTCCTAGTGGTCTGAGTCAGAAGAACGCTGGGGATAACACGCTGACGAAGAGCAGGACCAACTCTTCAGCGATCCGAAACCAAGGCCTGACATGAAGAAAATACTCAAAGCACATCTCAATCAAATCACCAACTCCCCTTAAAGCCTCGTGTGGGCTGGGTAACGCGCCCCGGTGGCGCGTCGTTCGCCCGTGCCACAAATGCGACCGGTACGGGGACGTTCCACCGCTACACTGCTCCCGTGCCGCGTTCTCGCTGGATCGTCTTTGGGCTCCTCAATGCCTCCTGGATCCTGTTTGGACTTGGGATGTGGGGTTCGTTCTGGGCATTCAGTCGCGTCTTTTTCGATGGGGGAATGCGCGGACCCGGTTCCAATTTCCCGATGGTGCTGCTTGGGGTGCTCGCCTCCGTGGCGGTCAGCCTGATCATTACCGCAGGGCTGATTACCCGCCCATTAAAAGTCCACCGGCCGTATCTGATTGTCTGGTCCCTCCCTCCGCTGTGGCTGTATTACCTGACCTTCGCCTTCGCGGTGCAGGTGTTCGAGCAGCTACTGCCCAGGAACGTGAGCTTCGGTTCTCCACTGGCGGTCGCACTATGTGCCCTCGCCATTGGAACCGCGTTGTCCTGGCTCCTGAGCCAGCCACCAGACGCCACCAAGCCTCGAACAGTCCATGCGCAGGAGCCACGCCGGCACGTCCAGTTTCCGAAGCTCCCTCAGTGGGTCTATGTCGTCGCCTATGTCGTCGCCAGCCAGTTCATCGCACCTGCCCTCCAGGATGGACTGGAACACCTCACCGCAGGGAAACAGACCATCTACGGGGGCTATTCAGTACAAAACATTTGGGCACGCTTCACGGGTGACACCGCATCGATTGAACTCGCCCAACGCTCCCCAGACCGAGCATCCATCGTCATCGCTGAGAACCTGGGTGGTGGTTCGCGGGTCACCCTCGTCCGCACGGGATCACGAACACCCGCCTGGCAGACAGCGTTGCCCTTGCCTCATCCAGTGCCCGTGTGGCTTCAGGAGCAGGGCCGCCTCCTCGTCACCAGCCAAGATCAACCAAGTGGAGTTGTCCTAGATACACGAACGGGCAACGTGCTGGAACAGGTGGACAACACCGTGACGTTCTGTCGGCGGGCGTTCTGCTCGCCAGAGCGGTACGCTCGGCTTGCCGACGGACAGCTCGCCACGGCAGGGCACGACTTCAAGGCGGCGGGTGCCTGGCTGGCCGACAAGGCTGGACAGCACATCGGCGCCCGGTTCGTTCGACGCGCTGGGGACCGCGTCCCGGTCTCAGCGGCGCTCAGCCCAGATGGGGCCCGGGTGGCCGTCGGGTATGGAGATGGAGCGGTCGTCGTGTTTGACGCTCGCACGGCGCGACCGGTCGCGAAAGCAACCCCTCTCTCGGACCATGTGTCTCACTTGTCCTGGTCACCGGACAGCACGTCGCTGGCCACCTATGGGGAGGGGCCATGTGGCAAGATGGCCAATTCGGACTGTGTTCGCGTCACGCATTTTTTGCCAGCTGGCCCGATGACTCGGACCGTCTGGTGGTTCGATGGGAGCGCCATATCCGTCACGCTGGAGTGGGTCGGAAACGACCGGATGTTGCTGGATGACGAGATGACGGCGTTTACGGTGAGGATTCCGTAGCACTGACCTCGGCGACCAGTGAACTGATTCAGATGTCTTTTGGGGAGGCTCTTCAAATCCGTCCTTCGGGTTCAGATCGGTAAAGCGTTCGGCCTGATTTTCGTCGGAATGTTATTCCCAGCGTTCTTCTGACTCAGACCACTAGTGGATTGTCAATTTTGATTTGAGGGGTAGAGGTGGTCCAGTTTCGTACGGGCCACCTCCGTGGTAAACCGCCACTCCACCTTCACGCCCCGTGCGTTCCGACGCTCACACCACGCCTCTACCTCCTCCCGCAACCGCTCGATCCTCCCAATGCGCCGATCCAGACACTGTTTCGAAAGTGCCGCAAACTCAATCTCCACGGCGTTCAGCCAACTGCCGCGCTTCGGTGTGAAGTGGAACTCCAGCTTCTTCGCCAGGCATCGGGCCTCCGCCGCCGGAAACGTCTCGTACAACGCCGCCAGCGAATGCGTGTTGAGGTTGTCCAGTACGACCCGAATCAGCACGGCCTCAGGGTAAAGCACGTTGACGACGTGCTTGATCGCGTGAGCGAAGTCACGCTTCGTGCGCTGCTCGGTCACCCTGAGCCAGCGTCTCCCGGTCAGGGGTTCAAGCATCCCGAACACGTTCGCAGTCCCGTTTCGGACGTACTCGTCGTCAAACCGTTCCGGTTGACCTGGCTTCAGGGGCAACGGCGTCATGACGTCGTCAATCAGCTGGCAGGGCCGTTCATCGAAGCACACCACCGGGAAGAACGCGTTGTAGGGTCTGGCGTATAGATCCAGCACATCCTCCATCGCGGCCACGAACGCAGCGTTCTGGAGGGGTGGGATGACCCACTGCTCCTTCAGATGCGGTTTGAGCGCGTTTTTTTCAGCGCTTTGCGCACGGTCTCGTGACTGACTGTCTCCACGTGCCCGAGCTCGACCATCTTGTCGGCAAGGAGACGCAGCGACATCCTGGACTGACCCTTCTCGGGCGTGCACGCGAGCGCGATGAGGTGCGCTTCAGCTTCTGGTGACAGGGTGTGCGGCTTGAGGTGCTGAGGGTGCATGTGGTTGAGCGCGTGCTCCAGGCCGCCTTCGACGAAGCGCTTTCGAACACGGAACGCGGTGTTGTCACTGACGTGCAGAAACTCAACGATCTCCTGATCGGAGTGAGCAGGGCCGTTCTTATCGGCCGCCAGGAGAATGCGAGCGTGGGTGAGGCGACGAGCATGGGTCTTGCCCGCGCTCAGCAGGCGCTTGAGGGCGTCGCGTTGCTCGTCATCCAGATACACCGCGTATCTCAGCTTCATGGCCTAGCCTACCCGATGCCCCTGACCTTTGTTGACAATCCACTAGTGGTTTGAAGCAGAAGAACGCTGGGAATGGCGGGCGTACGATGCGGGTGGAGGTGGCGTATGCATCGTGGCCGGCACGCTCCCACCCTCATCCTTAGCGACACCGAGCGGCAGGTGTTGAGCAGCTTGGTTCGACGACGTCAAACCCCTCGCGGATTGGCGACCCGCGCGAAGGTGATTTTGCTGAGCGCGGATCATCCGGAATGGACGCTCACTGAGATCGGTGCCCAGGTCGGGCTGTGTGACGATACCGTCGGCACCTGGCGCAACCGCTTTGCAGTTCATCGTCTTGAGGGCTGAGCGACGCCCCCAAGTCGGGCGCGCCACGAACCATCCAGGACGACGCGGTGGAGCGGGTCGTCCGCTTGACCCTGGATACCCTCCCTGCAGACGCGACGGAGTGGAGTACCCGCAGCATGGCCAAGGCCAGTGGCCTGACGCAGAGCGCCGTGCATCGCATCTGGCAGGCGTTCGGGCTGCGGCCTCACCTGGTGTCGTCCTTCACCCTGTCGAAGGACCCACTCTTGATCGAGAAGGTACGCGACATTGTCGGGCTGTACCTCAACCCACCAGATCGGGCCCTGGTGCTGTGCGTCGACGAGAAGCCGCAGATCCAGGCGCTGGAGCGCGGCAGCATGACGTTCCCGATGCGGCCAGGGCAACCGGAGGCGACCGGACACACATACGTCCGGCATGGCATCACCACGCTGATCGCGGCGTTGGATGCCAAGGTTGGCAGTGTCATTGGGCAGTGCTACTCGCACCACCGGGCTGAAGAATTCCGGGCGTTTCTCGATGTCGTATACGCCCAGGTCCCTGCGGAGCTCGCGGTGCACATCGTCCTGGATAACTACGTGACGCTCAAGACGAAGACGATCCAGACGTGGCTGCTGGCCCATCCGAACGTGCACTTCCACTTCACGCCCACCAGTGGTTCGTGGCTGAACCTGGTCGAGTCGTGGTTCTCGTTGTTGAGCCGGAAGCGCTTGAGGCGCGGCAACTTCACGTCCCAGAACGCGCTCGAGCAGGCGATTGACGCCTTCATCGCTTCGACCAACGAGGCGCCAACGCCGTTTGTGTGGACCCGTTCGGCCGATGACATCCTGGCCAACATCAAGCGCTTCTGTGAGCCTTACCTCTCACCCAAAAATTCCCAGCGTTCTTCTGACTCAGACCACTAGTGCCTGTGCGCGTCTAGGATGGACACGACCTGCCACTACACGTAACGAATCTCGGTCGCCTGTGACTGGGCGGCCTGCCACCGATCATCGCGCTGCTCGTAGACATTCATAAACCAGCAGTCGAAGGGCATCCCGCTGTCCCCGAGGCCCTGCCACGCCGTCTGAGACGTGGCGCGAATCTCCACTCGCGCCCTGTACTGGAGGACGGCCGCGTCACGGTACACGCGTATCGTCATCTCGGTCCCAGGCTCCCAACTCACGTACCGCAATCGGCCGACGGTCAGATCACCGAGATACTCTTCCCTGGTCACCAGGGTGCCTCCCGGGGTGATCAGTTGGAAATCACGGGTATGCATGAGGTGAGCGGTCGACATATCGGCCCGGACCAGCGCCCGGATGCGACTGCGTTCAAGCCCACGGACAAAATCGGCGGTCACCTGCGTCATACCTCAATGTATCGTGCTGAACCACCAGCCCCGGTGCTACTCGTCATGCGTCGTCTGAACGGTTGTGGCGCCTAAACCGGGCTGGGGGAGGCTCCTGCCGTGATCAAAACGCAACTGGAGTGGAGGTGACCCGTAGTGCGGTTGCTCCGCTTGGGTCGAGTGGGGATCGTGGGACGCCAGGGACCATATCCGGCCAAAATATGCTTTAGTTCGCCCCTCCTACAGCCACTGGAAACAGGTCAGTCAGGTCGAAGGCGGCCTCTTCTCGTTGCTCGTCATAGAGGTGGGCATACGTCCGAAGGGTGAACGCCACATCCGAGTGGCCCAGACGGTCGCTGACCGTTTTGGGCGATACGCCACGGTGAATCATCAGCGAGGCCGCCGTGTGCCGGAGGTCATGAAAACGGATTGGGGGCAGCCCAGCCGTCTCTGTAATGGCCTTGAACCAGTCATAGAGGGCGTGAGGATTCGTCAGCCCGCCCAGCTCATTGGAGAAGATCAACCCCTGATCCTGCCAGGCTGACCCGGCATTTTCCCGCTCTACCTTCTGCCGCGCCTGATGCTCCCGCAGCTTTGAGACAGTGCCCGGCGACAGGACCACGGTCCGGCGTGATGCCTGCGTCTTGGGAGTCTGCAACATCACCCGGACTGACGACACAGTGTCTTTGCCCGCGTGCTGCTTGCCTGCCGTCCCTTCCGCCCGGACTTCGATCAGGTTATGCCGCACACGCAGGCGGGACCGCTCCCAATCCAAATCGGCCCAGTGCAAGCCCAGCAGCTCCCCGCGCCGCATGCCGGTCATTAGGGCCAGATAGAAGGCCGCGTGCAGCCGGTGCGCCTCTGAAGCCGCCAGAAATGCTGCGACCTGAGCCGCCGTCCATACTGCATCTCTTTGCGCTCGACCTTCGGGGCGCGGATCGCGTCGGCCACGTTGCGCGGCACCATCTGCCACAGCACCCCCTGCCGGAGTGCCATCTTCAGCACCCTCAGGGCGTAGGCACACATGGCCGGGCTCTTACCGTCCTTGCGGAGCTGGGTCAGCATGTGTTCCACATCTAGGGGCCGCAGCTTCTCCAGCTTCTTCTGGCCCAGGGTGGGCTTGAGGTAGAGCCGGGCCGTGTCCCGGTAGCTCCTCAGGGTGTTCTGCTTAGGCGTGGTACGTTCCTTGTGCTCCAGCCAGCGATCCAGGAAGGCAGAAACGGTCAGCCCTTCGGTATCCGCCACCATGCCGGTATGCAGGTCCGCCTGCAGGCCCCGCAGCTTCTCCTGCACCTCTGCCTGTGTCTTCCCACTGACCCAGCGCCGATCCGCCGTGCCGTCCGGCTTGTAGCCGACGACCACCCCAGCCCGCCACCCGATCGTCTTCCCAGACTTGTCTTTGCGCCGACTGAGGGTGCCTTCTCCATTTGCCCGCTTTGCCATCTTGAGCCCTCCGAGGTACCTGTGAACTGTGGCAGTCGGCAATCCTGGCAAAACGTGACTACCACAAAAGATATGCCCTCCCAGCGCGGTAAAAGTTGATTTGTGGCAGTGTGGCACTACATATCAAGGGTCAGGGCGTCTCTTCACCTGTTCTCGGCTGGGCCGTCAGTTGCAGGTCCAGAGCATCCAAGATGGCCGCCCATACCGGAGGAGGGCTACCGCTGTCCTTACCACCATTTAGGGCGCGGGTGATGGCCTGGGGGGTCTTGCCTGTAGCGCGGGCCAAATCGGCCCGGCTCATGTGTCGCTCTTCGAGCCGAGCTGAGACTACGGACCTCAATTCGTCATTCATGGACATAGCTTAACACTTACCCGCAATGAACAGTTACTGCTTGCATAGGTTGCGGGTAACTGTTAACATATTTTTAGCAGAGAGGGCGCTTCCTCCGCCAAGATTCCGCGCCCCGACTGACTCCCCTTCTCCAAGAAAAGAAGTTCCATGAACACTAGCACCCTCGCAGACGGCATTTACAGCTACACCCGCCCGGCGATGTGGGGGCAGGCGCACACCGTCACCGTCCAGGTGACCGGCGGACGGCCCACCCTGGGCACCCTGAACGGCGAAGCGATGACCGGCAACTTCTGGCCCGGCGTGGTGGCCGCCGATTTGGCCCGCTGCCCCTTCACCTTCACTCCGGCCGCCCAGCCGTTCGGCAAAGCCCGCGCCTGCCGCCTGCACCGCACCCTGTCCCGCCTGGGACTTGGCCACTCTGACCACTACCGCCTGGCATCGGCTTCACTAGGCCGTCTGGTGGACAGTCTGGCCGCCCTGACGGAGCAGGAGGCCCGGAAGGTCTGGAACCACGCTCGACAGCTCCGCATGACGTACAACCTCACCGCCGCCTGAACCAAGAGGGGCAGAGTGCCCCTCTTCAGTCCACACCCCTGCACACGCTACCGAAAGGCTACCTATGACGAACCTCCCCCATCTGCCCGCCCCCACCCTCACTGACCGCGAGCTGCCCGCCCAATACGGCGTCTGCCGGGACTGCGGCGCGACCCCGGCCCTGTTCGACCCGAGCCGGGATGACTACTTTTGCAGCCCCTGCACTCAGATTCACACCCTTTCCGCCGCCGCTGCACACCTCGAAGCGCTGGCCCTGCCGGTGCTGGCCAGCTGGGCACACCACTGGGGCGCGGTCGGTCTGCCGCAGGACCACCTGGCGGCCCTGCTGGGCGGCTTCACCCAGGAAGATCAGACGGACGGTGCGGCCCAGCTGCTCAGTGAAGCTCTGGCCGCCCATGACGTGCCCAGTTACAGCCCGGCTGGACCGGACAGGGTGCTGCTCGATGTGGAGAACCTGCCCACCGTGGACGGCGTGACGGTCCACACGGGCACGTACCCCAGGGGCCGCCCGTACCAGCACCTGCATTTCACGGCGCACCACCCGGACGGCACCACCCTCAGCCCCGCGCCCGGCCTGCTGTCGCGTGGGCGGGATGCGGCATTATTTCTGAACGCGTCAGCGGGCGACGCGGTGCTGTTCTATCTCGGCATCGATGGGCAGACTGGCCCCTCAGACCCGTTCACGCCACGGGCCTTCCGGGTGCGTGCCCCCTTCTTGGATCAGGTGCGCGAGGCGCTGGGGAACTGGCCGGACGCCACACCTGGTGTGTATTAACCCAGGCGCTGCTTTGCATTGACCTAGTCGCTGTCAGCCCTTCAACGTTCTGCTGGCTCATAGGGGGCGTTATGGTCGTGACAAACATTTGACTTGACCAACACATGAATACTAAGGTGGCCTCTCCATATCAGAAAGGCCACCCTAACAGCGCTGATTCAGTTCATATGAATGAGGAGATGGGCCTTCTAGAAGCCATTGGGCACACTATTCTTCAGGTCACGGGCGCCTGTCATCGTAGCTGGCGCTGTCGCGAGGGGTAACCAGGCATTGTCGAACCACACCAGCTCCGCATTCGTGCTGTTTGTGTACGTCAGTGTTTCGGTATGTTGCGAGTCCAGCGACTGTTTGGTGATGTAGGTGAACTCTATGGCGTTCCACCCCTTCTGCAGGTTCAGGTCCATCTGGAAGGTCCTGGAAACTGAGGCGGGCCCACAAATATCAGCACCCGAGATGCGGGTCGCTTGATCCGCATACATCCAGTGACGGGCCGTGGTCCCATAAATCACGGACCCGTCAGTGTCGTGGATGGTTGGGTTAGTACGCGACGTCTTCAAGACACCCATGAAATAGCCAGCGTGAAACAAGCCCGCCGCATCCACTTCTAATAGGCCGGCGACGGGGGTCATGGTCAGCGTGCCCTTGCACCAGGGGTCCGTCGGATCAATCGGTAACCCCTGCAGTAAGGGAGCAACAGCGGCGGCGTCTGGAGGGGTCATGTTGAACGTCCCATCTGCCGCCACAGGTGCTGAAGCTGAGGCGATGTCCCTCAATCTGGCGTCCATAAGCTGCACAGTGGCTGTGCCGTCGGCCGTCCAGCGTTCCTGACCCTCCACTCGTCCGTTTAGAACCGTCAGAGGCGCGATGCTGGGAACAGGGACGGATGGAGTGGAGACGGAGGGGCTGGGGAGGGGGGGACTGGAGCAGGCGATCAGCACGATCGGCAGCGCAACGGCGCTCAGGACATAAAGATGTTTTTTCATCGGATCACTCCAGCCCGCGTTATGACTGACCTAAGCAGAATGTGTGCATTAAGGGGCTTTCTGCACCAAAACGGTAAGTTCCATTTTCAGCCCTCATTCACTCGCGGTGAAAGAACGTGCTGTGTGACTGCATCCCCTTGGAAACGCCGCTCGTTGCGGCACCCCCACTCTGGGCCAAGGCCATAGCGTTGATCCCTTCAGCGGTCCAGACAGTCGGCGCATTTGCGGCCTTGCTAACCTTCTCTGTCATCGTCTGATGCCCATCCGGGAAGGTGACATTGGTATCTGCGACCGTCAGGGCATTCCAGCCCGACTGCAGGGTCAATTCAATCTGGGTGGTGACAGTGACTGCTGTCGTTGAACCCTGATTTTGCGGGCACGTCAGGTCGACGGACATGTGCGTTGGCACGTCAACATAAAGCCAGCTATGAAGTGTGGTGGCCTTCGTGGTGGAACCGTCACTGTTCTGGGTCGTCTTGCTGTCCTGGGACGTCAGCTCGGCCTGAGGTTGGCCATCATGAAATAAGAACAGCGATCCAAATTCAAAAAAGTTGGCGGTCGCCGGGGTCACGACGGCCCTTCCGCTACAGGCGCTGTCAACTTCCTGACTGGGGACCTGCTGCAGACGGGGTGCCACTTCAGCGGCTGTGGGGAGCGTCAGCGTGAACGAGCCATCTGCGGCCACAGGTGCTGTCTTCATCGGCGGTACGCCGAACACCAGGTCATAGATTGAGCTCACGAGCTGAACGCTGGCGGTGCCCCCCGAAGTCAAAGCATCCTGGCCCTGAATCCGTCCGTTCATCTCCGTGATAGGCGTGACGGTGGGGACGGCGGGGCCGGGGCAGGCGGTCAACACGAGCGGCAGCGCGACGGCGCTCAGGACATAAAGACGTTTTTTCATCAGGGGCACTCTAGCCCGCGTCAGGGTTCACCTCACCAAAATGTGTGGCGTTGGCGTGATGAGCCCCGGTGGTGATTCAGTGAACCTTCGACCCACTCTGAAACAGCCAAGCATGAAGGTCTAATTATTCACAGGGGGCATGTCAATACATAACAGTGCCGGTATTAATAGGCCCCTTCTCCTAAACGCTTCACCTGGGCCAGTGTCGCAGCTGCCGTCTCTAGTCCCTGCAATTCGCCTAGTGTCATCAAAATGGCGTCCTGGCGGGGTGGATCATTGCGTCGCAGGAGCAGCAGGTCAGTTCGTTTCTTCTCGATCAGGACTTCGAGAGCCTTTGCGTACACGTCGAGTGTCAACGTCATTCCTCCATATTGGTATGGATCACGGCAGCGCGGACAGTGTGATTTGAACCGGCTCAGAGTGCATTGGCGCCATATACGTTTCACCGTTCTGACCGCAATGCGACATCTCCGGTCGGAAGTAGCGCTCCGCCTCTCCCGAGCAGGTGAGTTTTATCAGCACCCACACCGTCCTCTGCTTCACCACTTTGTCTATGATCTACTCCACCACATGTGCGGCGCCAAGCTCTACAGTGCATGTTTAACTGGGTCATGACGACAATCAGCCCAAATGCAGACTTCAGACGCCCTATCGCCCGACGGTGGGTGCTGGCGCTGCTCACGCCGCTCTTAGCCCTGAGTAGTTGCGGCAGCGGATACCGCCACATGTATAGTCCTGCAGAATTGCAGCCGTACTACGTCAACACACCGCCGGAAGCGATCCCGCAGAGCACGACGCCGCTGGGGGAGGACTTCACCTACAGTGGGACCGTCCGAAACTGGCAGGCCAGCCGGACCATCAACCTGTATGCCCCGTTCTCGGGCGAGACGCCCCCAAGCACGGCGGATGGGCAACTCAGCGCCAGTGGGCAGATCAGCTTCTCCAGGCGCCTGTTTGACCTAGCTGAGCCGACCAGCGACTTCCGAAAAATATTGGGATACTTTCCGGCCTACTGCCCCATGAACACGCTGCGCCTCAGCAAAAACGTGCAGGTGCGTTTGTTGTGGGCCAGGCTCCGGGTGATGAACACGGACATTCGGGCGGCCACCGGACAAGGAATGACGCCCCAGTCGTCACCCCCGCCTCCCAACTACCGCCAGCTGGTCCCGGCATCCACCAGCTATGCCCCCGGCTCCACCGTTGACACCCTGCTGCTGTGGAGCCCGGAACCATTCACCGCCCAAGGTGAGACGCGCTGCCTGGAGGGATCAGACCTGTACGTGGGCCAATACAACACCCGGATCAATGTGAAGCTGGAGCGTGGCTGGAATGCCCTCACCTACACCCTGAGTGGCGCAAGCGGCTCCACCGGGGACACCAGTCTGCGATTCGACGACTGGGCGGCAGCCCCTGTCGCCAGCCTGACCGACTGGCATTGAGCGAGCGGGCGGAGCCCGATGTGAGCATTATCAGGACGGAATGACCACGTTGGGGCCAGCGCAGGATCAGCCTGTTCATACGAACCGGAGCTGTTGTCTACAACGGCCTGATATTGCTTCAGGCGTATGGTAGGCACTTGTGCTGCCTAATAAAAGTTGGTCTCAGCCCCGGTACGCGTAAGGGACGGCCGCCCCAGTCGCCTTTAGGCTCAGCAGCTCAGCCACGCTGACCGGCTGCCCCGTCAGGGTGTGCAAGATGCCCGCCACCGCTGCCAGCGTCTGCAGGTCTATGCGGGAGGTCTCGCCACGGGCCAGCCGATACACCGTCCCAGCATCCAACGTCCCCTGAGCCGTGCCGCTCATGGCGACCTGATACACACTCAGGCCCCGCGTCTCGCAGGCTTCTCTGAGGGTGATCCGGGCCGCGTAAGGCGTGGGGCCGATCGTGTCGAAGCCCAGGTGTGAGCGCCGGCCGGTCGGGACCGCCAGCCGGGCATGCCAGCGGCGGCTCCCACTCATGCCTGTTCGCCGATTACCTGGGCCGTGGCCCGCTGTACCGCCATAGGCCAGCAGCCCAGCGGGCGCAGGCTTCGAAGGCCGGGAGGCTCACCCCATCCGGCAAGATTGCGCCCGGCTCCAGGGCCTCCCGCTTCGCTGCGTCACAGCGGGCAGCCTCCGCTTCGCAATACTGCACCGCTCCAGCCGGTGCAGCCGGATAGGGCGCCCCTTCCGGTGAGTCTTCCACGGCATCCCACCAGGCGCGTACCGCGTCCCCATCCGGCAGTGGGTCAGCCTGCACAACCTCCCACACCCGCTTGATCCTGGCCACCCACGCCGGGTCAGCGTCCATCAGCTCAAAAACGGCCGCACGGTCTGCCGGGGCCAAGCGCTGAACGGCCTGGGTGGACTGTTGTTCTTTGCGGGTCTCGACCTGGGCCACCCGTTCCCGCTCCCGCTGTTCCAGGGCCGCCAGCCGGGCCACCGTACCGCGCCCGGCGCTCATGGCCTGGCCCCATCCTGTGTTCTGCACTCCTGGGCCATGGTGAGCACTTCCGCGTCCGTCAGGGCGGCCAGCGTGTGCCGGAAGGCGCTCAGGTCGGGCTGCAGGTCCAGAGCCAAGGGTGCCGCTGAGCCTCTGTCCATCATCCGCGCTACCCGGCCTTCCAGCGCTTCTACTCGCTGCTCCAGCGTCATTCCGCCACCGTCCCGAAGGCGGCTCGGTAGGCGCTCAGGGTCAGTTCTGGCGAGACTTCGCCCGTGTGTCCCGCCTCCCATGTGGCCTCAATCAATGCCGCCACCCCCCGCGCCCCGCGTGCTTCCACGTCCCGGCGCAACACGTCCGGCAGAGCAGACAGGACCGCCTCAACCTCAGCCATCAGTGCCCGGCGCTCCGGCTGGCCCTCGCTGTCCTGCCGGACGGTCTGCCGTCCTTCCAGCTGCAACACCCGGCGCAGCAGGGCCGACCGCCCGCCCGTCATGGCTGCCCACCGCTCAGGCGGTTCACCTGCTGCAGTTTGGCCGCGACCATCCGCCCCGCAACCTGTCCGGCTGCGCCCGGTCCGGCTTCCTGTTCGACCACGGCCAGCACCTCACGCAATAGGGCCAGCAGATCAGCCAGCGGCACATGCTCAGCGGCCCAGGCAGCCCGCACTGCTTCCAGACGATCCACCCGGAGACGCCGCCCGCTCATGACTGCCTCGCCAGGAACGCCCACAGGGCCAGGGCGGGCCGGTCGCTGTGGAGGCTTTCCGGTGCGCCTTGTGCGGCCCGGTCCAGGGCTTCCGGCGTCACCTGGGCCTGCAGGTCAGACGGCAGGGAGGCCCACAGACTCACGGATGGGCCGCGCTCGGCTTCAAGACGGCGCAGGCGGGAACGCTGGCCGCTCATGCCGCGCCCCGGCTGCTCAGCTGGCCCGCGCCCTCTGCCTGCGCTTCCAGGGCCGTCAGACGGGCTTCCAGCTCGCCCACTTCCACGATCCGGGCATAGGCCGCTGCCCCTTGCGAGACCGCGTGAATGGCCTTGAGGCTGAGGGTGTCGTCATCACTGTCGAGAATGTCTCCGGCCCGCTGCAGGGCCTTCCAGAGCAGGGCGCGGGCATCTTCGAGGGTGCCCGGCTGGGCCTGTCGCTTCCGGCGCTTGGCCTGCCGGGCTTCCATAGGGTTGGGGTTGCTCATGCGTCACCGTCTCTCTGGTCCGTCAGGGGGCCAGCTATAGAACCGGGGGGGTCTATAGCGAAGAGGCCCGGCTCACCGCGCCCGTGGTGCAGGGTCAGGCGGTATGCCTCACCCGTAGCGAGGTCGCCGGCTACCCAGGCAGACCGCACCCCCAGCGGGGCGCGATCCTGAATGGCCTTACCCATCCGGTAGAGGGCGGCACTGATCCCCACCACGGAGCAGGCCCGGCGTTCAGCGGGCGTCAGGGGGGCCGCGTCCAATGGATCGAGCTTCACGAGACCCACGCTCCACGGGCGGCCCATAGGTCCGACAGTTGCCGCTCCGGTTCCAGTCCGGCCGCGTAGAGCGCCGCTGCCGCCAACACGTAGTCCCCGAGGTTCGACACATGCCCAGTCGGCAGCTTGGCCGGACCGCCCAGGCTGTTCACCGCCGCTGCTCGGATCAGGCGCACCAGCGGCTCAGGCAGCGGGGCCAGGGCTGCCGCCTGTGGCTGACCCTGGAGACGCTGCATCAGGGCAGCTTTCTCTGCCTGGATGGCCGCCGCGAGTTCCTGGGTCACCGCTCCCTTTGGGCCGCGGGCCGTGAGCTTGCCGTCCTGAACGGCCAGCGTCACGCCCCGCGCGCCCAGTTCGGCCAGCAGGTCCAGCGCTACCACGTCAGCACCTCCACCTCTTCGGACGCGCCCACCAGCTCCAGGCCGGGCAAGTCCGGCAGACTCGGCAACAGGGTGTCCTGATCCGGGTCCTGGCCAACTGTGAACAGGTCAGCGCCTGGGGTCACCTTGAGCCGGTAGGCTTTCGGCGCACCGCGTCCCGGCTGCTTCACTTCCTCGATGCGGTCCCAGATCAGGCCCAACGCCCGGCTCACCGCTTCACGCGCCGCTCGGTCTCGCAAGTTGCTGCACTGGATGGCCAGCCCCACCAGCTCCGCATACGGCACTGTGGCCCCGCTGCTGCGCTCCAGGTGGGCCAGGACTGCCGCTGTCGCCCGGCTGCCCCGCTTATCCTGCCCCTCTTCTTCCGGAAGATCGTAGGGCTTCAGTTGGACACTCACCGCCGCATCCTGCTCGTCGAAGGTCCGTTCAATCTCCAGGCCCAGGGTGTAGCCGCTCTTGGAGAAGCTGGCCTTTCGGACTTCCCAGCGCAGCACGTCCCGGCCGTCCACTTCCTTAGGGGGAACGCGGGTCAGGAGATGCACCGCCCGCGCCTGGGCCGTCTTGCCAGTGCTGCCCATGATGCCCCGGTCACCTTCCTTCTCCCCCGCTGCTTTCTTGGGCAGGTGATCCGTCACGATGACGGCCGCGCCGGTCCGGGCCGCGAAGTCCCGGAGGGCCAGCATGGGCAGCATGACCGCATCCAGCTTGTTTCCATCAATGCCTGGAAACGTGCCCATGAAGCTGTCAATGATGATGCAACGCGCCTGCTTCGCCTCTGCCAACGTCAGCAGCTCTTTGAATTCAACGGGCGTCAGGCCCGCCCCTGTGTTTTCTAGCACTGTCACGCCGTTCATGTCGCCATCTGGGAAGGTAGCCCGGTGCTGTTCCAGCCAGAAGCGCACGGGGCGGCTCTGCCCGTCTGCCGCGTCTGTGTTCAGGTAGATGACCGGGCCACGCGGCACAGGCCGCCCGATGAACTCCCCACAGGCGGGCCGCGTCATCTGCCACGCGAGCCCAGTCAGCAGCGTGGTTTTGCCCACGCCTTCCCGCGCCCCCAGAAAGGTGATGTAACCGCAGGGGATCAACTGGGGCACAAGGAACTCAATCCGGTTCAAGGGCGCGTGCAGGTCAATGTGCTTGAGGGCCACGCCTTACCACCCGCCCCTATTGATCCCCCAGCCGCCATCGGTGGCAGTCCATCCCTGGGATGTAGTGCCACACTGCCACAGTTCGGTTTTTTCTTCGCTGGGCGCGGCTTTTATTTGTGGCAGTCCTGTTTTGCCAGTGTTGCAGGACTGCCACAGTTCGGAGCGGTTCAGCAGGTCCCGCAGACAGTAGCCAGAGGCGGCTGCGCCCCGACGGCCTAGCAGGTCACAGAAGTCTCCTGCTTCTAGGGAGGTCAGCACCCGGACCTCTGCCGCGCCTGCCGCCTGGGCCAGCTGGCCCACCCGCTCGATGCAGCTAAGCCCGGCCGGGTCCGGATCGGCGTACAGGTAGACCACCCGTCCGGCCATGCCTTTAAGGTGCGGCACGCCGCCCGCTCCGGCCAGCCCTTGCACATCCAGGGCCAGCCCGGAAGCCAGCAGCGCCCGTGAGGCCGCTGCGCCGTTCAGCTCGCCCTCGACGATCAACAGAGCATTCCCATGCCCGTACTCAGGGCTACACCAGGCCGGCGCACCGTGAGCGGCCAAGCGGTACACGTACCGATCCAGCCCGGCCGTCTGCAGGTCGGAGGGGGTGCCCAGGTTCCTGACCTTGAGGCCCCAGGGGATACCGTCTGGCCCGGTCAGCACGAGACACAGCGCCCCTGCATGAGCCAGCAGTTTTCCTGCTCGGCTCCTGAAGTCCTGACGGAGTGTTCCGGCCTGCAGGCCGTGCCAGCCCAGCAGGCCCCGCGCCTGCAGGTCCAGGGCGGCTCGGCTTCCCTCCATGAGGGGTGCCATGAGCCGGGCCACCCGTTCCAGATCGTCCGGTGCCAGCGGAGTACAGCGGCTCAGCGCCCCGCGTACCAGGTCCAGCGCCGAAGGGGGGTGTAGACCCTCTGAGGCCGTGAGTCAGGCTGCCCGCGGCCCTCGGAAGGGACTCCGGCCAGCCGGTGCAGCTCCTCCCGCGCCTGGGCCTCTGAGTAGCCACATTCAAGCAGGAAGCCGTAAGCGTTCCCGCTCGCCCCGTCTCCCCCGTGCCGCTTCCAGCGCCAGATATCTCCATGCCGGTACACGCTGAAGCTGGGGTGAGCCTCGACTTGCCCGGCTCTCCGGTCACAGATGACGCCGCCCCGCTCACGGGTCAGGCCGCGCACAGCCTCCGGTCCCCACTCCTGGGCAACCAGATCGGGCAGGCTGACACAGGGCAGGAGTTCAGCGAGCCTCACGCGCTCACCTTCCCAGAGGCCAGCGGCAGTTCTCCCAGAACCTTCAGGGCGTGGGGATGGCCCTTGATCGCTTCGAGGATCAGGAAGGCCCGAAGACTGGCCAATTTGGAACGCGCTAAGCTATGGGCGTCAGACCCTGCCCCGTTCCCGCTCGGACGGGGCATTGTTATGCCACCTCTTCGGTGCTGCCCTGCATCAGCCGGTCAATCGTGGATGCTGGGAAAAGGAGCTTTCGTGTTCCGTTGCGAATGACCGGAACACGCCCGGAACGGGCCAGGGCATAGAGGGCATTACGCCCGAACGCCACAGCCATACTTCTCCTTCTGATACTGAACCGCCTCTAATACTGCCAGCGCCCGCTTGCCGTCCAACATGATTCCTCCTCAAATCGCTTCTTTGCGTATGCACCCTGCACCGCTCTGATACCAGCGTAAGGGGACGGCCATGGACGGGCAAGACCGAAATGGGTATCATTTCGGTAACAAGCTATGAGAGACTCACCCGTTACCCAAGAACAGGATGATCTGATTTCATTTCGGTGGGTTCGAGCCACTGAGGTCCATTGGCATGGATCGTCTCCAAAATGGCCCTCGCCTATAGGAGTTGATATGTGGCCATCCACACGCCACGACTACAGTGCTCAATTTCGAGATGTAAATAAAATTGAAAAAATTGTGAGCGCTGATGTACTGGTGCCTGGAGGCAGCATAGAAGACATATATCCTCTACAGGATAAAAATCTTTGGCTAAAGTTCGCTATCGATAACGCAAGTAAAGATGCAGTAATTGACCTCTGTAGGCGCTACGGATTTTTATTCAATGGGTTTGACCAATCTGAAAGGTTTTCTCTTTGGGAAGAAATATCAGGAGAAAGATATTACGATTGGATTGTAGAGACCGGCCTTCTATTTATTGCGAAGAACATATACTTTTGCCTTATTGAGGGGGATATATATAAAGCAAAAACGTTCTTACCGCGTCCTGACAGGAAGCATTTATGGTGGTATACTTACACTCACGAGCTGAGACCAATTGAATATTGCCGCTCGGAAGAGGATAGACCGCGTTGGAACAGAGACTTTGAAGCTGCCATCCAAGAGGTAGAAGAGCGCGAGCTATGGTGTATGCTTTCGGAAATAACAAACACAAGGGTCAGGCATAGTCATTTATCGATGATTATCGACGACTCACATAATAAGCTGAGTATGAGAATAAAGCCTCTCGATCTCTGTGCCGCTATATGGATACAGTTCTCACAAGCCATTGCAAGAAGAGTCATGTTTAAACAGTGCGTGCACTGCAATAAGGAGTTTGCAGTTTCTGGATTCGGGAGTCACAAAGACAGGCAGTTGTGTAGCAATAGCTGCAAACAGGCAGCTTACAGAGAGAGGAAGAAAACGCAAGCGCGTCGGCTAGGGTAGGCAATCAACTTTTAGACAAATTGTAAAGTTATACGCAGGGTAGAAAGCATCTCAAAAATGGTTGTTACGGCATCTCTGAGTGCTGCTTGACCCACATGACGGCCTCCATCCAGTCATGCCAGGCTGCGGGATCGAACGGCTCCCCGTTCTCAGCAAGTTGCAAATCACCAAGCAGCGCGCCCACATCATCTGCCTGGGTGCGCCCGTAGTACTGTTCAAGGTGCCGGAACATCGCTGCATATGCCTCCTGGACAGTGAGCATCATCCATCCATGCTACCGACGTACCCTCCGCAGGAGTACCAGGATCATCCCCAGGTGCACCATGCCCAGAAAGTTTGCGATCTGCCGCTCCCAACGCACCACAAGGCGGCGAAAATTGTGGAGCCAGGCGAATAAACGTTCCACATGCCAACGGCGTCGGTAGCGGCCTAGAGGGCGCCCATCTTGCGTCTTCGAACGGTTGCGGCGGTTCGGCGCGATCAGGCCGATGCCTACCCTGGCAAGTTCTGCGTCAAGGGCATCGCTGTCGTAGGCTCGGTCACCGATCAGCCGCTTTGGGTGGTCGAAACCGAACGTGGCGTCCAGCGTGTCGTGCACGAGTGTGACCTCGTGCGGGCTGGCGCTGGCGACATAAGCGGCGATGGGGAGGCCGCTGGCATCCGTGATGGCCATGATCTTCGTGCCCTTGCCACGCTTGGTCTTGCCGACGTCCAAGCCCCTTTTTTGGCGCTCGCAAAGGTGGCGTCGATAAAGCATTCGCTGAGGTCGATCTGCCCGGCGTCAAGGAGGTGTTCGTACAGGGTTTGCAGGATGTGATCGAGGACGCCGGTCCGAACCCACTCCTGGAAACGGCGGTGGCATGTGGAGCGGGGTGGGAAGCGGTCAGGCAGATCCCGCCAAGGCGCGCCCGTCCGTAAAATCCAGAGAACGGCATTGAGAATCGGTCGGTCCGCTTGGCGAGGACGCCCTCGCCCACCCGGACGCCCAGAGGAGAGGGGGAAGCAAGGCGCAATGATGGCCCAGTGCTGGTTGGTCAATTCCACGCGCTGATGCTGCGCTCAAGCGATGAGAGCAGGCCGAGCCGCTGATCCTAACCCTTTTTGGGATGGCTTCTAGTGGCCTCGACCCTCAAAGGCCGAAGGCAGAGAGCTCAAATCGTCACAACGGCGTCACAACGGTTCCCGGAAAATATCGGATAAGGCCGGATACAGGTGTTTATACACTTGCTAAAACCCGCTTCTGAACGCATTTTTCAGGCTGAGCCAGAATCATACCGTATAGTCCATAGGTAACTTTTAATCAGCGGGTTGTAGGTTCGAGTCCTACACGTCCCACCAAGAAAAACCCCGCCCCAGGCGGGGCTTTTTGTTGCCAGGTCCGGAAACGCCACTCCACCGCTGGCCAGTCATCGGGACGGCCAGCGGCAAAATGGCTCTGGATACGTTGCTCAGCCGGATGTCTGTTTGGACCCTTCCTGGTCTGCCAGCCAGGGAAACCCATTAGGGTGCTGGATGATCTGCTGTTCCAGCAATTCATCGTCATAGGCGTGGATGGCCTCCAGAAAGGGGAAGTCCTCGGGCCGGACCCTCACCTTGAAGAGCGGCCGAACCGTCTCCAGGCTGGCACAATGGTGACTGAGATACGGCCACCCATTGAAGGTGCCACCTGGATCGCGTTCAAAGGTTTCCGGAGGCAGGACGTACACCCAGCCAGACCGGAAGGGCCGCTGGGCCAGCGCCTGGCCACCCGCGCCAAAGAAGTAGAGCGGCTCCAGTGTTCCGGCACGCTCCAGCGTGATCGCAGCGTTGACGACCCTCATTGGCACCCGGGGGCGGTCCATCACCGCAAAGAACATGGCCCAGATGGCGTCCGAGGACCCATACACGGCCTGACGGTTTCCGAACCAGCCAATGTCGTTCGACTGCCGTGGGACTAACGCGGTCAGGTCCTCCTGGCCGGTGCCGTGGGTGATATAGCCGTGTTCATCGCATAACCAGCTCAGAAACGCCCAGACCGGCTGCTCGGGGGTCGCCGTCCCGGAGAGGAGGGCCGCTTTCAGTTCCTGTTCCCAGCGGGTCAGTGGAGGTTCCGCCGCCAGGGCGGGCCGTCTGAGCCAGTAGCTCGGGATGTCCATACCGAAGTGTAGGACGGAATCAGGTGGACAGGAATTACTATGGCCGTCCTCTATGCAAAGGCAGACGATAACTGCTCGGTCGCCGGGGCCAGATTGTCAAGCTATGGACGGCTGAAGGGAATTAGAGCTATTTGACAGCTGGTCCAGGTCATCCTGGCCGCTTGACGGCTGCCGAAGGGTGGCGTTCCACGAGGAACGCTTGAAAATGAACTTCCGGACGCTGACCATCCAGATCACCACTCTGTTGGTCACCGAAGCTGTCCTATTCATTTTGGCCAGCACCGTCAGGTGGTCTGCGAGGTGGCTCTTCCTGGCTTGTTTTTCGCTGCTCGGTGGCCGGCTGCCACGCCACAGTCCTATCGTGCCGACTGAGCGGATGGTCAGCGTCGGCGCAGCGAGCCAGCTACCCTGAGACTAGGTATTCGTGTGCTGGTCCCCAGGCCGTCCTGGCCTAGGGATCGTGACCTCTCTCTGGCCCCGTCTGCTTCCGTTGGTGGCACGTTCGGGCAGCGGCTTGCCTCGCCCACGCTGTTCGCGCGGAGACTCCAGGCAATTCGGTCCTCTCCTCTACCAACCGGGGCCAGACCGTGGTGACTGACGGGCCGTATCTCTCCATCCAGCCTCGGATGGATGCTGGGGCCCCGGTTCCGCGCTGCTCGGCTCAAGAGGTTGAGGGTGTCCTGCTGATGGCCAGGATTGCCTGGCGAACAGTGCAGGAGGAGCGGGTCCTTCGACTGTCATTGCCAGGGCACAGCGAGTGCATCCAGCAGGTCAGGGACTGGCAGATTCCCCAGCTATGTCAGGCGCCTCTGGGCACGAAGCCACATGCCTCCACCAAACGTTGCGGAAATCAGCACCCGGGGCGCCTCCATTCGGTAAGCTGCGAACTGTTGTTCCACCGCTCGTGTCGTCTGGCCCACCTTCCCCGCTGCGTCCTGCCCTCAGGACCCAGGCCTGAACTGATCCAGGAGATGCATGGACCACGTCCCCTTTCCCCGCCCCCAGCTCGAACGGATGCACTGGCAGCACCTCAACGGCCACTGGGACTTCGCATATGACGATCAGCAGCAGTGGCGGACCCCGCAGGAGGTGACGTTCGACCGGCAGATTCTGGTGCCGTACGCGCCGGAAAGCCCAGCCAGCGGCATTCACGACACCGGGTTTCACTCCACCCTGTGGTACCGGCGCCGACGTCACTCCGGCGCTTGACCCAGGGCTGAGTGGAGAGCGTCAGCGGCTCTACCTGCATTTCGGAGCGGTGGACTATCAGGCGACCGTCTGGGTAAATGGTCAGCAGGTGGCGCGGCACGAGGGCGGCCACACACCCTTCAGCGCGGACCTGAGTGGGCTCTGGACACCCGGAGACACGCTCGACATCGTGGTGCGAGCGGTGGACGATCCCTTCGATCTGGCCAAACCGCGTGGCAAGCAGACCTGGAAGGCTGAACCGCACGAGATCTGGTATCCGCGCACCACCGGCATCTGGCAGACGGTGTGGCTGGAACTGCGTCCGGAAACTCATCTTGCCGCGCTCACCTGGACCTCCAACGTGGAGCGCTGGGCTGTTCAGCTGCAGACACGACTGGACGGCCCCCTCAGTGACGGGCTGCGGCTGCGGGTGACGCTGCGGGCCGGCGAGCAGCTGCTGGCCGAGGACGAGTACCGGCTCACCCACCCGGAGGTGACCCGCACCATCACGCTCCGGGACCCGGGCATTGACGCGGCCCGCCACGAGCTGATGTGGAGTCCGGAGCACCCGCAGCTGATCGACGCCGTGCTGGAACTGCTGGAAGGCGGTCAGGTGCTGGACCGGGTCCAGAGCTATACGGCGCTCCGATCGGTGGCGGTGGACCAGCAGCACTTCATCCTCAACGGGCGACCCTATCCCCTGCGGTTGGTGCTGGATCAGGGGTACTGGCCACGCGGCCTGATGACCGCCAGTTCCGAGGAACTGCGGCAGGACGTGGAGCTGACCCGCCGGCTGGGTTTCAATGGCGCGCGCAAGCACCAGAAGATCGAGGATCCGCTGTACCTGTACTGGTGTGACGTGCTGGGCCTGCTGGTCTGGGAAGAGCTGCCCAGCGCGTACGTCTTCAGCACCACGTCAGCGCAGCGCCTCGTGCGGGAGTGGACCGAGGCCATTGAGCGGGACCGTTCGCATCCGTGCATCGTGGCGTGGGTGCCGATCAACGAATCGTGGGGCGTGCCCGACTTGCCGTTGGTACCGGAACAGCGCGAACTGGTGCGGACGCTGTATCACCTGACCCGGACCCTCGACCCGAGCCGCCCGGTCATCGGAAACGACGGTTGGGAACAGGTGGTCACCGACATCCTGGCCATCCACGACTACACCCACCTGCCGGAACAGCTGATCGAGCGCTACGGCACCCGTGAGGCCGTCGAGCGCAGCCTCAACCACGTGCGGCCACACAAGCGCCTGCTGGCCCTGGAAGGCGCCGCCAGGCCGCAGCCGGCTATGCTCACGGAGTTCGGTGGTCTGGCCTACACCACAGAGGACCCGGGCTGGGGCTACAGCCGCATGACCAGTGCTCAGGAGCTCCAGGACAGCTATACCCGGCTGCTGACCGCCGTCCACCGCTGCGACGGGCTGGTGGGCTTCTGCTACACCCAGCTGACCGACACCTACCAGGAAAAGAATGGCCTGCTGTATGAGGACCGCACGCCCAAGGCTGACCTGCAGATGCTGGGCCGCGCCACACGCGGTACCCGGACCCCTCAGGAACAGGAGCGCGACCCGGGTATGGGCGACTCCGGCTACAACTTCATCTGGCGCCGAAAGCTCCAGCAGGCAGCGGAGCGGATGCAGGCCATGGCGGAAGACTGAACAAGGCGAGCAGGAACACCGCAACTTGGCCTAAAGGCCCAGCAGCCCTGCAGCAATGGGCCGGGGGACTGTAAGGCCTGCTCATGGACACGCAGAAGCTGTTCCAGAGCCAATTTTGGAGCCACAATCAGTGCGCACCCGACAACAAGCAAAAGAAGAGCCCCGTTCTAAACGGGGCTCTCGCTTGGTGGTGCGGATGCCCAGACTTGAACTGGGGACCTCACGCTTATCAGGCGTGCGCTCTAACCAACTGAGCTACACCCGCTGGCCGCTTGGCAAGCGGAAGAAATGTTAGCAAGGGGGTGCGGTGGTGTCAAGCTTCAGGCCCCGCGCCCCCATGCAACCGCCGGTACTCATCGGCCGCGTACCGGTCTGTCATGCCGGCCAGGTAGTCGCAGACCACCCGTTCCAGCCCCTCCTGCGCCGTGCGTGCGCGGGCTGCGGGCGGCAGCATGGCCGGGCGGCGCAGGTACGCCCGGAACAGGCCCCCAAGCGCGTGCTCGGCCTGGGCCACCTGCCGCTCCACCTGCCAGTGGTGATACAGCTGCGCCCGCAGGAAACGGTTCAGCTCGGACAGCAGCGGCCGCATCGTCTCACTGAAGCCCATCAGCAACTCCGGGTGCTGCTGGACCTGCTGCGGGCTCTCGATGCGGTGCTGCACCAGCCGGGCGTGACTGGCCTCCGAGAGATCGGTGATGAGCCAACCGAGCAGTTCCCGCTGGAGCACGCGGCGGTCCTTCTCGCTCAGATGCTCCGGCGAAAGGTTCAGCCGCGCCAGCAGATGTTCCCAGAGCGGCAGCCCGCGCAGGTCTGCGGGCGTGATCAGGCCGCTCCGGAGCCCGTCGTCCAGGTCGTGGGCACTGTAGGCCAGCCCGTCGGCGATGTTGACCAGCTGAGCTTCCAGGCTGGGCATCCCTGTCTGCGAGGCCAGCGGTTCGTGCTTGGCAATGCCTTCCAGCGTCTCCAGGCTCAGGTTCAGACCTGGAAAGTCCGGGTAGCGGTCTTCCAGCTCGGTCACGATGCGCAGCGTCTGGCGGTTGTGGTCAAAGCCGCCGTGCCGCTCCATCAGCCCGTTCAGGATGCGCTCGCCAGCGTGGCCGAACGGTGGATGGCCCAGGTCATGGGCCAGGGCGATGCTCTCGGAGAGCGTCTCGTTCAGGCCCAGACTCAGCGCCACCGACCGGGCCACCTGGGCCACCTCCAGCGTGTGCGTCAGCCGGGTGCGGTAATGGTCACCGGTACTGTTCAGGAACACCTGCGTCTTGTACTCCAGTCGCCGGAAGGCGGTGGTGTGCAGGATACGGTCACGGTCCTTCTGGAAGGTGGTGCGTCGCTGCGATTCCGGCTCGGGGTACACCCGGCCCCGGCTGTGGCCACTCAGGGTGGCGTAGGGCGCCAGCGTGGCGGCTTCCCGGGCGTCCAGCGCTTCACGGTCATACAACATACCCGGCAGTGTAGGGCAGGCGCCGTGGGCCCTGCGGACATCGGAAGGGCCACCCCTGAAGGCAGGAGGCCGGTTCAGCCTCCTGCAGCATTTCTTCAAAGCCGCGCGAAGCCGCCCTTTTTCAGATGCTCAGCACCTTGGCACAGCGGTACAGGTCGCGGCTCACGTCCTTGCGCTTCTCCCAGGTCTCCGGCAGCGGCGTGTAGGTGGTGCCGCCATAGCCGCGCCCCACCATCACGTTGCTGCGTCCGGCCAGCAGCGCTTCCACCGCCGCCTCGCCCAGCCGGGAGGCCAGCACCCGGTCGCTGCTGACCGGGCTGCCGCCGCGCTGGATGTGCCCCAGGATGCTCAGGCGCACCTCCAGGCCGGTCTGCTCCTCGATGGCCTTGGTCACGGCCATGCCGCCGCCGGGGTAGCCCTCCGCCACGATGATGATGCTGCTGGCCTTGCCCTTGGACACGCTGCTGCGCACCACCTCCGCGATGTGCTGGTCGGGGTGCTCGTCTTCCGGCAGGAACACCTCCTCGGCGCCGCCCGCCACTGCCACGTCCAGCGCGATGTGTCCGGCGTGCCGGCCCATCACCTCCACCACGAAGATGCGCTCGTGCGAGGCGGCGGTGTCGCGCAGCTTGTCCACCGCGTCCAGCGCCGTCTCGACCGCCGTGAAGTAGCCGATGGTGTGGTCGGTGCCGTACAGGTCGTTGTCGATGGTGCCGGGCACCCCGATGACCTTGATGCCGTGCTCCTCCTGCAGGTAGTGGGCGCCGTGGAAACTGCCGTCGCCGCCGATCACCACCAAGCCCTCTACGCCCCACTGGCGCAGATAGTCCGCGCCCAGCGCCCGGCCTTCGGGGCTGCGCCAGGTGCGGCTGCGGGCGGTCAGCAGGATGGTGCCGCCGCGCTGGATGATGTTGGCCACGTCGCGGGCGCCCAGCAGCCGCATGTCGCCCTCGTGCAGGCCCTGGAAGCCGCGCCGCACGCCCACCACCTCCACGCCGTGATAGGTGGCAGACCGCACCACGGCGCGGATGGCCGCATTCATGCCCGGCGCGTCACCGCCGCTGGTCAGGACCGCGATGCGCTTCATGGAGGGGGTGGAGGTGGAAGTGCTTCCAGTCGGATTCTGTGTGGTCATGCTGCTCCCGTCGGGCACGCTCTACTCGGGCCCGCGCTGGGCGGCCCGCAATGCCAGCTCATAAGCGTCATTCTTACGCAAACCCTGGGCCTGCAACAACTCCCGCACTTCACGCACCGGGCGGCCTTCCGCGCTCCAGGCCGTGGCCAGCGCCAGAAAGTCTGTCTGGGCAAGTGCGGCCGGCGCCTCGCTGCGGCCCGACACCACCACCACGATCTCGCCGCGTACGCCCGCCTCGAAGTGGGCGGCCAGTTCCTGCAGCGGGCCGCGCCGGGTCTCCTCAAAGCGCTTGCTCAGCTCGCGCGTCACGCTGGCGGGCCGCTCCGGGCCACAGCTGGCCGCCAGGTCCAGCAGGGTGGCGTGCAGCCGGTGCGGGCTCTCATAGATCAGGGTGGTCTCGCGCCGCTCCGCCACCGCCTGCAGCCGTTCGCGGCGCTCGCGTCCGCTGCGCGGCAGAAAGCCCTCGAAGGTGAAGCGGGCGGTGTCCAGCCCCGACAGCACCAGCGCCGGCACGAAAGCGGTCGGGCCGGGCAGCACCTCCACCTGACCACCCTGCTCCACCACCAGCCGCAGCAGTTCTGCGCCCGGATCGCTGATGCCAGGGGTGCCGGCGTCCGAGATGTAGGCCAGCCGGGGGTACTGTTCCAGCACGCCGGCGGCCCGCTGCATGGTGTGGGCGTCCAGCCGCACCAGCGGGCGGCTGAGGCCCAGGTGGTTCATCAGCACGCCACTGTGCCGGGTGTCCTCGCAGGCCACCGCGTCTGCGCCGCGCAGCACCTCAATGGCCCGCAGCGTGATGTCCGAGAGGTTGCCCACCGGGGTCGGCACCAGCCACAGGTGCAGCTGCGACGGCTGGGTCATCCGGTCGGTTCAGGCTGGCCCGGCTCCGGCAGCCGGGAGGCCACCAGCGTCGGCTTGAGCCGCACCTTGACCCGGCCGGGCCGTTTCAGGGCGCTGGCGATCCTGGCCCGCAGCAGCTCGGCCTCTCCCACCGTCACGGTCACGATGGTGCCTTCCGGCAACCGCGCGTCCACCAGCACCACCACGCCATTTTCCACAATGCCTCTGTAGGCGCGCATTCAGTTCCCCCTCCCCAAGTGAGTGCCGCGGCGCTGACGCCGTTCGGCCTGCGACAGCGCCGTTTGCAGCGCCACAATCTCCGACTCCCGCGCGCCGCCCAGCCGGGCGTAGCGGTCGATCATCTCGGCGGCCTCGCGGCGCCGGCCGAGCCGCAGCAGCAGGCTCGCCAGATGCTCGCCGCCCACGAAGTAGGCGCGCGGATTCTGCGGGTCCAGGTTCACCTGACGCCGCGCCTCCTCCACCGATTCGGCCGCCTGCCGGTAGCGCGCCACCTGCCAGCGGATCAGCAGGGTGGCGGCCACGAAGGTCAGCACGGCGGCCAGCGCCACGGTGGCCAGCGTGCGCGGCAGGCCATACGCCACGCCGATCCGAACGGTCAGCGGGAAGAAGAACGTCAGGATCACCACCACCGCCAGACTGGCCGCGTAATTCAAAACGGCCCTCCTGGCTTGGGTACTGGTGGCAGACGACGGCGCATGTCTACAGTGTAGCGGCTGCACCTCATGAACGGCAGCACCGCCCACTGGCTGCAGACTTTCTCTATGCTGGCCTCATGCGGCTGCACCTGATCACGGTCGGCGAGCCCCGGCTGGCCTACGCGCGCGCCGGCTGGGACGAATATGCCGGGCGGCTGAAACGCTACCACCGGCTGCAGGTAACGCGGGTGCCGGGCAGCACGCCGGCGCAGGAATCCCAGGCGATCCTGAAGGCGGCCGGCCGCGCCCCGCTGATCGCGTTGGACCCGCGCGGCCGGCAGCTGACCAGCGAAGGGCTCAGCCAGTTCATCGAGCACCTGGGCCTGCACGGCGAGGGCGAACTGGCCTTCGCCATCGGCGGCCCGGACGGCCACACGGACGCGCTCAGGGCCCAGGCGCATACCCTATGGTCGCTGGGCCAGCTGACCCTTCCGCACGACCTGGCGATGGTGGTGCTGGTGGAGGCGCTCTACCGGGCGGCCACCATCAGCCGGGGCGAGCCCTACCACCGCTGAAGGGTCGCCTAGCGGCCAGCCCGCAGCGCGTCCCGGATCTCGGCCAGCAGCTTCTCCTCGTTGCTGGGCTCGGCCACCGGGGGCTTCTCGGTGCGCTTGAGGCGCTCATTGATGTGGTTGACCGGCACCACCACCAGAAAATAGATGATGGCAGCGATGATCAGGAAGTTCAGAACGGCCGAGATGAACGCCCCGTAGTCGAAGACGGCCCCGTTGACCGTGAAGGTGCCGCCCACCTTGGCGCCGCCGCCGGTGATGGCCTTGATCAGCGGATTGATGAAGCTGTTGGTAAAGGCCGTGACCACGCCTCCAAAGGCAGCGCCGATCACGACGCCGACGGCGAGGTCCACCACGTTGCCACGCAGGACGAAATCACGGAATCCCTTAATCATGCTGTAGCGTACCCGCCCGCCTTCCATGAAGGCAAGATGACGAGCACGCACCACTTAGGCCTGCGGGCCGTCCTTGACGGCGTGGGCGCTCATGCCCCACTGGTGGCCACTGCTGGCCGCACCGTCCAGAATCACGCGGGCCAGTTCGCCCAGGGTCGAGCCGCCGGGCCGCACCGGCATCTGCAGGTCCTGGCCCAGCTCGGTCAGGCTCAAGTTGTCGAGCATCAGCTCGGTGCCATAGCGCAGCGTGCTGGGCGGCACCAGCAGCAGGTCCGCCTCCCCCGGCTGGATGGCGTGGCGGAAGCAGCGCCCGGTCAGCAGCCCCGCCACGGTGGTTACGGCCCCGAAGGTGCGGTTCTCGATGGCGCGCACCTCCAGCGTGAGGCCCTCGATGGCCCGCAGCGGCTCCACAGCCCGGTCCAGCGACTCGGCAAACAGCCGCCCGGTCCCCAGGATCACCTTGCGGGGCGCCGGCAATGCGGCCGGCAGCTCCGGCAGCGGATCGGTCAGGAAGTCGCGGATCATGCCCACGCCGTTCTCCAGCATCGGGAAGCCCTCGTACTCCTGCTCCGGCGGCAGCGGCTCGCCGGCCAGCAGGTAGAACTCGTCGCTGGGGAAGATGAAGCGGGTGCCGCGCTCGGCCAGCATGCGCTCGCGCCATACGTTGACCCGGCGCAGCACGTCCCTGGCCTCGTCCGGCGTGAAGGTGCGCACGTCCGGCAGGTTGGTGCGGTGGGCGGTCAGGCCGATCGGCACCACCGCCGCGCTGATCACGTTCGGGCGGCTGGTCAGGTACTCCAGCGTCTCGTCGAGGTGGTCGCCGTCGTTGCGCCCCGGCAGCAGCACGATCTGGGTGTACAGGTCAATGCTCGAGAGCCGCTCGATCATGTCCTGAATCTGGGTGACAGCCGGGTCCTTGACCTTCAGCTTCCACCACTTCATCAGGTCCTGGCGCAGCTCCTGGTTGCTGGCATGCACCGAGACGTACAGCGGCGAGAGGTTCTCCTGCAGGATGCGCTGCACGTCGTGTTCGGTCAAGTTGGTGAGCGTCACGAAGCTGCCGTACAGGAACGACAGCCGGTAGTCGTCGTCCATCACGTACAGGCTCTTGCGAAAGCCGCGCGGCATCTGATGCACGTAGCAGAAATCGCACTTGTTGGCGCATTTGCGGATGCCGTCGAACAGCACCTCCTCGAACTCCAGGCCCGGGTCCTCCCACTCCACCTGGAAGCTGAAAGTCAGCGCCTCGCTGCTGGCGTCCAGCCGGGTGGTGTGGTGGTCCTGCGGCACAAAGCCGGCGGGCAGCGCACTCACGGCGGGCCGGGTGATCTGCAGGGTCGCCTGACCCGTCTGCAGCGCGTGCCGGTAGGCCAGCACATCGGTGACCGGCTCGCCGTTCACCCGCAGCAGCAGGTCGCCGGGCCGCACCCCGGCCCGGTCGGCGGGGCTGCCCGGCTCCACCGTCTTGATCGGGGCCGGGTACACCTCAGATTGCGGATTCACAGTACTCGCTGCCGTCACAGGGCCTCCAGGGGTACCGTGCACGCTGCCGTGGGCACCCGGGTTCACGGGAGCGGTCGCTCCCAAAGCATGCCAGTGTAGCAGGCCGGAAGAGCTGCCAGCGAGATTGAAGGCACACTTGCGTTTCTGGCTCCGCCGCTCATCAATACTCATCCTCATGTCCACCCTTGAGCAGACCCGCAAGGCCCGGCCCGCCGAGGAATGGGCCTCCGAACGGCTCTTCCGCCCGCTGGCCCAATCGCTGGTGGACCCGGCCGCCCGCCTGGGCGTGCGGCCCACCCGGCTGGTGTTGCTGCACACCGGGCTGGGCCTGCTGGCCGCCTGGCAGCTGCGGCACGGCCGGGGCTTCCTGGCCGGGCAGCTCTCCCCCGCCCTGCTGCTGCAACTCAAGACCGTGCTGGACAACCTGGACGGCCAGCTGGCCCGCGCCACCGGGCAGACCACCCAGACCGGCCGCTACCTGGACAGCGAGATGGACGTGGTGGTGAACGCCGGCCTGCTGTGGGCCATCCTGGGCCGGGCCGGGCTGCCGGCCACGCTGCTGCTGAGCCTGATCCTGACGGTGGATTTCCTTTGGGAGCGCGACCACCGGGCCGCGCGCGGCCAGACCTTCCGGTCGCCACCGGCCCAGCAGGACGACCATCCGCTGGTGCTGGCCGCGCTGGAGCGGGCCTACGCGCTGTACTTTCAGCCGCAGGAGCGGGTGCTGGACCGCCTGTTCGAGTGGCGACTGCGCCGCCGGCTGGGCCGCGCCCCCACCCCGCATGACCGGGTGCGCTACACCCCGCTGGCCATCACTGCCATCGCCGCCAACCTGGGGCTGTCGAGTCAGCTGCTGCTGCTGGGACTGTGCGTCCTGGCCGGACGGCCCCGGCTGTACGCGGCCAGCGTGCCGCTGCAGGCGCTGCTGCTGGCGGCGGTGCAGCTGTGGCGCGAGGGGCAGCTGCAAGCGGGCGAAGCGGTACAGCTGGCCGCCGCGCCCGCCTGATAGCCTGCCCGCATGACTGATGCGAGCGATCACCGGCCGCCGCGCCCGCTGGTGTGTGTGGGGGCGCTGGTGCAGGACCCGCTGGGCCGTCACCTGATCGTGCGGACCACCAAGTGGCGCGGGCAGTGGGGCGTGCCGGGCGGCAAGGTGGAATGGGGCGAGACGCTGGAGCAGGCCACTCTGCGGGAATTTCAGGAGGAGGTGGGGCTGACGCTGCGCGATCTGCGGCAGGCGCAGGTGCAGGAGGCGATCCTGCCGGAGGAGTTCCACGCCCCCACCCACATGCTGCTGTTCGACTACTTCGCCCGCACCGACCAGACCGACGTGCAGCCCAACGAGGAGATCGAGGAGTGGGCCTGGGTGACGCTGGCCGAAGCGCTCAGTTACCCGCTCAACCACTACACCCGCACCCTGATCGAACTGGCCCACCGGAGCGGCACATGACGGTCCGCACCGCGCTGGTGACTGGCGCGGCGCGGGGCATCGGGCGCGGCGTGGCGTTGCGGCTGGCCGGAGCGGGCCTGGACGTGGCGGTGCACTACCGGGGCAGCCAGGACGATGCCGAGGAGACGGCCCGACTGGTACGGGCCCTGGGCCGGCGCGCCGTCACGCTGCAGGCGGATGTGACGCGCCCGGAGCAGGCGGAGCAGCTGGTTCAGGCGGCGCATGAGCAATTGGGCGGCCTGGGCGTGCTGGTCAACAACGTGGGCAACTACGTCCACAAGCCGCTGCTGGACCTGGACCTGCACGAGTGGCACGACATGTTCGACACCAACCTGCACGCCACCTTCTACACCTGCCGGGTCGCCGTGCCGCTGATGCGGGAGGCCGGCTATGGCCGCATCGTGAATATCGGGTACGCGGGCGCGCAGCACCTGCTGGCCCGGCCCGGCATCGTGCCCTATGCGATCGCCAAGAGCGGCGTCATCGCCCTGACGCTGGCCATCGCCCGCACCGAGGCGGGGCGCGGCATCAGCGCCAACGTGGTCAGCCCCGGCGTGGTGGAGACGAGCGTCTCGCAGCCGCTGCGCGAGATTCCGGCCGGGCGGCTCGCCACCGTTGAGGAGGTCAGCGCCGAGGTGCTGCATTTCGTGCAGGCGAGCGACTACGTCACCGGGCAGGTGGTGGACGTGGCCGGCGGCTGGAACCTGTAGTTACAATGGCCGTCCATGTCCACTGACGCCGCCGTGCAGCACCTGAGCCGTGACCCGGCCATGCGCGACCTGATCGCGCAGGTCGGGCCGCTGACGCCGCTCACGCCCACCACCGACCCGTTCGGCGCCCTGATGCGCAGCGTGATCGGGCAGCAGCTGAGCGTCCGGGCCGCAGCCACCATCGCCGGGCGCTTCGAGGCGGCCACCGGCCCCGATCCGGCCCGGGTGCTGGCCCTGCCGGGCGAGGACTTGCGCGCGCTGGGCCTGTCGTGGGCCAAGGTCCGCACCGTACAGGCGGCGGCCGAGGCGGCGCTCAGCGGCCGGATCGATTTCCAGCACCTGGAGACCCTGACCGACGAGCAGGTGATCTCCGCGCTCAGCGCACTCCCCGGCATCGGGCGCTGGACCGCCGAGATGTACCTGATGTTCGCGCTGGCCCGGCCGGACGTGTTCAGCTTCGGAGATCTGGGCCTGGTCCGGGGGCTGGAACGCTACTTTCCAGACGAGCCGCCGCAGGAGGTGGTGGCCCGCTGGTCGCCGTACCGGACGCTGGCGGCGCGCTATTTCTGGGCCGCTCCGCAACGCCGCTGAACCGGCCATTCCGTGCGGGCGCGTGAAGTTTCCGACAATATTTGATGGCTGCTGTTCAAACGTCCGGACACCACAGCTGGAGGTTGGCTGGTCAGGATGCACGTATGACCAAGCCGCCCACCCAGGAAAACCTGAATCTCGTCACCTCTGACGACCGCCTCCTCAATGAAGTCAACAGTCGTCACCGGGTCAGCTGGCCTGGCGTCTTCGCCGGACTGGTCGCGGGCATCACCACCCTCTCGGTGCTGAGTGCCCTGGGTGTGGCGGTCGGGGCCTCCAACGCCAACTCGCTCGGCAACCTGGCGACCGGGGCCCTGATCTGGACGGCCATCTCGGTCATCATCAGCGCGTATCTGGCCGGACTGACCGCTGTGCGGGCCGGCAACCAGCAGCTGGCCAGCCGGGGGCAGTTCACCGGCCTGATCACCGGCATGCTGATGACGGCGCTGCTGACCCTGTTCCTGTCCAACGTGATCAGCAGCCTGCTGGGCACGGCCAGCAACGTGGTGGGCAGCGTGGCCAGTGGCGCCGCGTCGGTGGCGAGCAGCGCCACCAGTGCCGCCGCCAACAACCCCGGCACCCAGGACGCCGCGTCCAGCCTGCTGAGCGGCCTGAACGCCGACAGCATCGGCCAGATCATCGGTGACGCCAGCCCCGACCTGAGCGAGGCGCAGTCCACCGCCGCCGCCAAGGTGGTCAGCGGCATCATCACCCGGGCGAGCAACGACCTGGGCAGCAACTTGGGCAACGTCAGCAACCTGGGCGACATCGTGACCAACCGCGTCAACAACATCCAGAAGGCGCTGAGCGGCCCCGAGTTCGTGACGCGTCTGCAGCGCCAGGGGCTGAGCCAGCAGCAGGCCCAGGCCACCCAGACCGCCATCGTGCAGCAGGCCAAGCAGCTCCAGCAGCAGGCCAGCGACGCGGCCGCCGCCGCCGAGCGCATCGCCCGCAAGACCGCCAGCACCGCCGCCTGGGGCAGCCTGCTGACCGCCGGTCTGATCATCGCCTTCGCCACGCTGGGTGGGCATCAGGCCGCCAGCCGCCGCGAGAAGCTGATCACCGATACCCGCAACAGCTAAAGCAGAACGCAGGACCACAGAGAAACCGGCCCAGAAAGGGCCGGTTTCACTGATTTATTCCAGATCGTCGTAGCGGTGCAGCAGCCCCGCTTCCGGGTCGTCGCCGGGGCGGTGGTGGCGGGCCACCAACTGGGCCACCCGGGGCCGGGCTCCGGCCAGCGCCAACGCCTGAGCGCCCAGCGCTGGATGGTCGGCCCGCACCGTCAGCGCTCCCCACCGCACTCGCCCAGCCCAGCGGTACGGCACCAGCCCGACAAGCACCCGCTCCCAGACCCGGTACGGCCGCACCGCCTTGCCGCAGTCGTGCAGCAGCGCGGCCGCCAGCAGCTCCGGCGTGCCCGGCTGCTGAGCTACGGCCCGGGCCACCCGCACCGCATGTTCGCGGTCTCGCGGGTCCATGCTCAGATACACCTGCCGCTCACCCGCCTGCAAACGCTCCAACGCCCAGTGATCATCCGGACGTGCCTGGGCGGGGTGCAGCGAACGGGCCAGCCGACGCAGTTTGGCCGGCAGGCCCAGGACTTTGTGGCGCAGCGTCATCGAGAGCGATGATACGGCACCCGGATTGGGGTCAATCAGACCTGCGGGGTGGACAGTTCGAGGGCCGCCAGCATCCGCTCGGCGCTCATGGCCGCGCGCGTGCCGGCACCCACGCTGGTGGCCAGCTGCCGGTAGACGTGGTCCGACACGTCGCCGGCCGCGAACAGGCCCGGCACGCTGGTGTAGATCTCGTCGGTCACGTCCACGTAGCCGTCGTCGCGCAGGCGCACGGTGCCTTCCACGAAGCTGGTGTTCGGCACGTGCCCGATGAAGATGAACACGCCGTCGGTGGGCTTGATCTCCTCGGCGCCGGTCTTGAGGTGGCGCAGCCGCACCGCCTGCACGGTGTCCTCGCCCAGGATCTCCTCCACGGCCGTGTCCCAGATGAAGCGCATCTTAGGGTTGGCCAGGGCGCGGGCCTGCGCCACCTTGTTGGCGCGCAGCGAGTCACGGCGGTGAATCAGCGTGACCGTCTCGGCGAACTTGGTCAGAAACAGCCCTTCCTCCACCGCCGCGTCGCCGCCGCCCACCACCACCACGTGCTTGCCGCGGTAGAAGAAGCCGTCACAGGTGGCGCAGGTGCTGACGCCCTTGCCCCAGTACAGTTCCTCGCCCGGAATATTCAGCCGCTTGGGGTTGGCGCCGGTCGCCAGAATGACGGCACGCGCCGCATAGCTGCCCCCGTAGCCGTGCACCGTGAAGCTGTCGCCGTGGTGCTCGATGCGCTGCACTTCGTCCATCTCGATGCTGGCGCCGAATTTCTCGGCCTGCTGGGCCATGCGGGCCGCCAGTTCGGCACCCGCAATAGGCTCGGGGAAGCCGGGGTAGTTCTCGACCTCCTCGGTCTGGGCGATCTGGCCGCCCGGCAGCCCCTTCTCCAGAATGAGGGTGCGCAGGTTGGCACGGCCGGTGTAGATCGCGGCGGTGAGGCCTGCAGGCCCGCCACCGATAATCACGACGTCATGCTGCTTGGGTACGCTGGTCATGTGCCCAGGGTAGCAAAGCGCACCAGATCACACCGTTAGCCAGGCACGCTTTAAAAAGTAAAGCAGACTACCGGTACAGGACATCATGAAGACCGAGTGTGATAAACCACACGACAAAAATGAACGCTAAAGACAATACTAAGGTGTGCTTACAATCGAAGAGCTGACAGCCTACTTCCAGTATCACCAGGCCGGCACGCCTCAAGGGTGCAAGACCGCTGAACTGGTCCGCCTGATCGACACGCTGGGACTGGCGTTCGCCAGCAACAACCGGCAGGTGATCGCCTCCTCGCTGATGGCGGGCCGGCCTACCTATGTGATCCAGGCCGAGCTGGCCCCGGAGCCGGTGGTGCAGCGCACCTGGCCGGTGCTGGCCACCGCCGAACGTCACGCCATTCCTGCCTGAAGTCAGTATGCAAGCGGGGCCACGGATCATCTCCGTGGCCCCGCTTGCGTGTGGCTGGTGCCGAGAACGGGACTTGAACCCGTACGGGTTGCCCCGACCGATTTTAAGTCGGTTGCGTCTACCGATTCCGCCATCCCGGCCCGCCGAGAGCAGTATAGCGGGCTGTGCGGGGGACGCCATGAACAGACCCCCGCTTGGGGCGGGGGCCGTTCTGCTGGTGGAGGTGGAGAGAGTCGAACTCTCGTCCAGATTCCCCTCCGGCGTACATCTACGTGTGTAGTCTACCTTCTGGTTGTCGGGAACCGGCGGGCGAGCAGACACGCTTCCGGTTCCTTATTCCGATTTATTTTCGCCGTCACCTACCGGACATCGGTGGGGCTAGCCTTCTTTTATGCAGAGTCCAGGACGCCAAAGGCGGGGCTTCCTGGGTCTGGCTTCACTTAAGCAGCGAAGGCGAGGGTGTTGCTCTGGAACGCAATGTTGCGGTTGCCAGTTAAAGGGTTTGCCGCTTTTTAACGAGGCCAGCGGCACCTCGACACGCCGTATCACCTTCAGATGAACCTGTCGAAACCGGGTCACCCCCAGGCCTTTTCAGTATAGCAGAACAGCGCCGAGAACGTCAGAAAACTGTTGTGGAGACTTTCATACCGTGAGGGGGTGCTCCGTACGCTGCTGACCCTGACCCTGCTCGCCTCCACAACCCTCACCGACGCCCGTATGCCGGGCGAACCGGGCAGCAGCCACACCGCCCTGTGGTTGCGTCCGCCGGCCACCGCCGAGGCGCTGACCCGGACGCTGGTGGAGGCCAAACGTGCCGGCTTCAGCGACGTGCTGCTGGAAGGCTTTTACCACGGCCGGGCCGCCTGGACCTCGCAGGTGGCGCCGATGAAGCTGTCCTACGACGCGGTGGCCACCGCCGCCGAAGTGGCGCGCCGCGAAGGGCTGCACCTGAACGTCTGGTTCGAGACGCTGTACTGGAGGCCCGCCGAGCAGTTCGGGATTCCGGTCACGCCGCTGTGGCAGGATCGCTACGCCACCCGCACTGCGGCAGGCCAGGCGAGCCTGGAGCTCAGCCGGCTGGGCTTTGTCGATCCGGCCAGCCCGGAGGTGGGCGCGCTGCTGGAAGGGCTGGTGCGCGAGCTGGGACAGCAGTACCCGGATGTGGGCCTGCACCTGGATTATCTGCGCTACCCGCGCGAGGCTGACTTTGGCTACCTGCCGGCAGCGGTGGACGGTTTCCAGCGTGACACTGGCCTGGACGCCCTGAGCCTGCGCCGCACCGAGGCCGACGGGCAGCCGAGCACCCAGTGGCAGCGCTGGACCAGCTACCGCCAGCAGCAGATCACCCGGCTGGCGGACCGGCTGATCGGGGCGTACCACGATGCCGGCGGCGACGGCATGGTCAGCGCGGCGGTGTTCGGGGCCAGCGATCCGCTGCAGAACTGGCGCGGCTGGCACGGGCTGGACGCGGCCATGCCGATGCTGTACTACCCGGTCCTGGGGCTGTACCAGCTGGCCCGCTTCCGCTTCCCGCCGTCCGAGCAGGTCTGGCCCGGCATCGAGGTGGGGGCCGGACGGCCGGCCCTGCATCAGCAGCTGGACTATCTGCACCGGCTGGGCTACCGGAACGTCTCGGTGTTCGGCTGGACCCCCGAGAGCCGGCCGTAGCAGGCCCCACGGCTCGGTTGTGCCCCGCCTCCATCTGGCCCTGAAACGAGCAGCAGGATTTCGGACCGGGCCTCTTACGTTTCAGCCCGGTTGAGCGCTTCACCTGCCAAAGCAGAGCGACCCGGGACCATCGGCCCCAGGTCGCTCCATGTTCTGCAGTTCCAGTGTTACGGAGCCGTCTTGACCAGCTTGAAGTCTGTAAAGGCCAGGGTGTAGGCGTCGCCCTGCTGGCCCACAGCCCCCAGGATCTGCAGCTGGGCCGCGGGGTTGGTGACCGGCGAGGTGAAGGTGTAGGTGTAGGTCTGGCCGGTGGTCGTCAGGGCGGCGGTCTTGTCCAGGTAGCGGGCGTAGCTGCCCCCGTTCTCCCCGATCACCACCGCCACGGTGCGCGGCGAGGTGCTGTGGCCCTTGAAGGTCAGGGTGTAGCTCTTGCCCTGCTCCAGCGGCACGCCCGTCTGGTTGAGCTGAACGTGCCAGTTGTTGGCCGGGTTGACGTGCGCCACCGCCAGCTGCAGTTCACCGTTCTTGACCGTGCTGGTCAGGCCGCTGCTGCCGTCCTCCCAGGTGCTCCAGTACGAGGTGCCGGCCACCCCGGCGATGCCCGGGACCGCCGGATCGTTCTGGGTGAACGACGGGTTGTAGATCAGGTTGCCGTCCGGCAGCGGCGGGCGCACCTGCACCACGGGCGCGTCTCCGATCTGCTTGAGCGACACGTTGTCAATCCAGACCTGGCCCGCTCCGGCGGCGCCCAGGTTGAATTCCAGGCGGGCGGCGGTGTCGGTGGTGGCGGCCATGTCGAAGGTGAAACTGTGATGCTGGCTGGCGGTGGTGGTGAGGGCCACGTCCTGCTCGCCGGAGTACGCGGCGAATCCGCGCGTATCGCCGCCGCCCACCTTCACCATCATGTGGCGCGGAGCCGACGCCCAGGCATCGAAATCCACCTGGTAGCGCTTCTGCTGCACCACGTTGAGTCCGTCCTGCCGCACCTGCACCGCGTAGTTCACGCTGCCCGGCTGGGTGATGTCCACCTTCAGGCTGTGGCCGGCCGCCGCGTCGTTGCTGAGGGTGAACTGCTCCCCCTGATTGGCCTGATAGACCGTCCAGAAGCTGGAGTTGCTGACACCTGCCAGCGTGGTGGCCGTAGGGTTGGCCTTGACGTACTCGTTGCTGGCGTCCCACTCGAAGGAGGGGTTGTAGATCAGGTTGCCGTCCGGCTGGGCGGGACGGGCCGGATCGGTGCTGGGGGTCCAGGGGTAGGTCATGGTGGGGCGGGGACCCGACGTCACGCTTCTCGTCCGGCAACGCCGACCAGCGCACGTAGTCCACCTGCATCTGACTGACGTCCGGCGTGCTGGCGTCGGGGTTGCCGCCGAAGTTGCCGCCCACCGCGAGGTTCAGCAGCAGGTAGAACGGCTTGTCGAAGGGGGCCGGCCAGGCGGCCAGATCGCCCTCCCCTTTCGGCGGCGCGGCCTTGCTGCTCCACCACGCGGTCTTGGTGGACGTGACCTGACCGTCCACCAGCCATTTGATCTCGCCGTTCTTCCACTCCAGGGTGTAGGTGTGCCACTGGTCGATGGTGCCGGCGTCCGGGAAGGTGAACTCGTTGCCGCTGCTCGTGTTGTTCGGCCACTGGCCGCCGTAGTGCAGGGTCTGCCACAGCTTGTTGGTCTGGCCGCCCTTGGCCTCGGTGATGTCGATCTCGCCGTTCGCCGCCCAGGTGCCGTAGGTGTTGTCCGGCACATCCTCCGGCAGCATCCAGATGGCGGGCCACAGGCCCTTGCCGGCCGGCAGCTTGGCGCGGATCTCGACGCGCCCGAAGGTCCGGCTGAACTTGCCGGCGGTGCGAATGCGGCCGGAGGTCCAGCTGTAGGTCTGGTCGCTGCCGCCGGTGGCCTTGTCGCCCTTGAAGCTCTCGCGGCGGGCCGTGATGATCAGCTGGCCATCCTTGACTGAAACGTTTTCAGGGCGGTCGGTGTAATACTCCAGCTCGTTGTTGCCCCAGCCGGGCAGGTTCACCACGTCACCGTTGCCGAACTGAAAGCCCCACTTGCTGGTGTCGAGCGCCGTGCCGCTGAATTCGTCGTTCCAGACGGTCCCGGCGGGCTTATCCACCACCGGCGTGGCGCGGGAACCACAACCGGACAGCCCCAGACCGCCGGTCATGAGCAGTGCCGCGAGCCAGAAATGCTTCTGCATACGTCCTCCTGAGCGCAGCGTTGAGCCGCGCCGCTAATTTGGGATGGCTGCAGCCTAACAGGCTTTGAAAACGTGTTCAAGCAGCACAGGGGCCTGCATAGAAAGATGCCGTTCAACCAGGCATCGATCTTTTGGGCTATATCGATGTTCAGAGATTGTCCAGGCCGCAGCCAACTTTGTTCTGGCACCCTGCAGGCCAGCCCTGCCTCTGGAAAACGTTTTCAGTCCTGCTATGCTGCAAGGAACATATGCAGAACGGTTCAGCCAGGCGGCCGGTAACAGTGATTGAGGTGGCGCAGGAAGCAGGCGTCTCGCCCAGCACGGTGTCCCGGATTCTGAACGGCAGTGCAGGCGTCGCCGCGGACAAGAAACGGGCGGTGGAGCAGGCCGTGGAGCGGCTCGGCTACCGGCCGAACATGATGGCGCGCCATCTGGTGCAGGGGAACTCGCGCACGGTGGGCGTGCTGACCCAGGACATCGCTAGCCCCTTCTACAATGACGCCATTCGTGGCATTGAGGAAGGGCTGATGCCGCACGGCTACTCCCCGCTGATGATCAGCGGCCACTGGCACAGCGAGCAGGAGGGGCACGCCATCGAGCTGCTGTTGGGACGGCGGGTGGAGGCGCTGATCGTGCTGGGCGGGAGCGTGCCCGAGGCAGAGCTGCACGACGTGGCCGCGCGGCTGCCGGTGGTGGTGCTGGGCCGCCGCATCGAGCGGCCCGACTTCTCCGGATTCAGTCTGGTGCTGGACAACTTCGGGGGGGCGCGGCGGGCCACCACCCACCTGATTCAGCTGGGCCACCGCACCATCGGACACATCATGGGCCTGCCGGAGCACGCGGACGCCCAGGAACGGCTGGCCGGCTACCGGGCCGCCCTGGAGGACCACGGCCTCCCCTGGGACAGCAGTCTGGTGGTGCAGGGCGACTTCCGCGAGGCGTCTGGCCTGCTGGGAATGCAGCGGCTGCTGGAACTGGACCGCCCGCTCACGGCGGTGTTCTGCAGCAACGACCAGATGGCCTACGGAGCCCGGCTGGCGCTGTATCGCCGAGGCATCCGGGTGCCGGACGACCTGTCGCTGGTGGGCTTCGACGACCTGCCGGGGTCGTCGTACAGCACGCCTCCCCTGACCTCGGTGCGCCAGCCGGTCCACGACCTGGGCCGCCGGATGGCCGAGTTCGTGCTGGCGCGGCTGAACGGGCAGACCCCGGCGCTCCCCGAGCTGGAACTGGAGCTGGTGGTGCGCGAGTCCACCGCGCTGGTCCGGGTCAGCCCGCTGCCCCGACCGGGGCCGTCCTCCGTCCGCTGATCGGGGCATTGCTCAAGCTCGGAGGAACTGCCGCCGCAGGTCCGGTAAAGGCCAGGGCCGATTCTTCTTGTTCGGCTCACGCCAGCGGCCCGTAGGCTGAAGCCATGTCTCGGGCCTTTGTGAAGGAAGATGGAGGCGGACGCTGGGAAGCGCCCGCAGCCGCCCGGCGGTACCGGGCCAGCCTCAAGGGTGAGCGTTCGGCGGTGCACGAGTCGGACGACCTGCTGGATGTACTGCGCTGGCTTGCGGAGCGGGAGCGCGGGGAATACGAGCTCCACGACTGGACCGGGGCGCTGCTGGCCCGCGCCTGAGCCACCCGGAACCCGGACGCGGGTGGCCGCGTATCCGGCAACGTGACCCCTGACGCACAGACCCCGGCCAAGAGCCTGAGAGACTTTCTGCTGGACACGGCGGAACGCGACCGCCCCGGCGAGGTGTTCGAGCTGGAGAGCAGCAAGATGCTGGAAGTGAAGGTGCGCGGGCGGGTGTGGAGCAAGCTGGGCGCGATGGTGGCGTACAAGGGCAACCTGAGCTTCCGGCGCGAGGGCATGCTGGAAGGCGGGCTGATGCGGGCCCTCACGCGGGCGGTGTCGGGAGAGATGGAGCCGCTGGCGAAGATCGAGGGGCAGGGGGTGTGCTACCTGGCCGATCAGGGCAAGGACATCACCATCATCAACCTGCAGGGCGACAGCCTCAATGTCAACGGCAACGACCTGCTGGCCTTCGAGGACACGGTACGCTACACCATCACCATGCATCGCCGGATTGCCGGAATGGCTTCGGGCGGACTGTTCAGCGTGCTGGTACAGGGACAGGGTATGGCCGCCATCCTGAGCCATGGGCACCCGCTGACCCTGCGGGTCACGCCGAACGAGCCGATCTACACCGACCCCAACGCCACCATCGCCTGGAGCGGGCACCTGCAACCGCAGCTGCGGATGGACGCCAACCTGCGCACCATCTTCGGGCGGGGGGGCGGCGAGACGCTGCAGATGGTGTTCCAGGGCGACGGCTTCGTCGTGGTCCAGCCGTACGAGGAATTCGATCAGGGCCTGGGCGGACATGCGGACCAGCAGGGCAAAAACGGCATTGGCGGGCTGGGCGACCTGTTCGGCTGAGCGGAATCGTCGAGCGTTAGGGGGCAGACGGCGTGGAAGGGGTGACGGCGGGTCCGGCTCCACTGCCGCTCTCGCCGTCCTGGAACTCGCCCGATACCGGCCCCAGCGCCACCACCGAACCGGTGTCCAGGTTGTAGCGGATCACGCTGGCCGTGAGCGTCTGGTCGCTGGTGGCGGAGCTGGCCGGCTGCTCCTTGCTCCCACGCAGGATCGCCACGTTGGCCGCGTCGTCGTACTCCACCCGCTCGGCGCGGCTGGTGCGGGCGCCGTCCTTAAGCACCACCCCGCCGACCAGCGTGGTGGTCTCGTTGTCCACGTTGACCTCAATGCGTTCGCTGGTGCCGCTCAGGGTGCTGTCCGTGTTCTGGCGTGAGAAGGTGATGGGGCCGTCGATGCGGGCCACGCCGTCCGACTCGTCATACACCAGCCGGCTGCCCTCCAGGGCGGTCTTGCCCTGGGCCACATGCACCGTGTCGGCGGCGACCTTGGGGGTGGCCTCCACCTCGCAGCGGCTCAACTGATCCGTCTTGCCGTCCGGGGCCTCGTCCAGATAGCGGGCGGTGCCGGCGCTCATCTCGATGTGGCCGTCGCCGCCCTCCTGCTGCGTGACCACCGCCAGCGGAGCCACGATCACGTTCTTGTCGATGCTGACCCGGATGCCGCCCGCCCCGCTCTCGCTGAACACCGAGATGGTGGGCGTTTCAGGCGGGTCGTTGTCCTGCGGGCCGCAGTTGGCAAAGATGCCGGTCTCGTCGCTGCTGCCGGTCCGCACCACCCGAATGATGTGCGTCTTGCCGTCCTTGGCAGTGCGGGTCAGCTGGACCGAGGAACCCTCATCTGCGGCCGGCGCGTCGCTGGGGGCAGACGGAGTGCTGGGCACGGCGGCAGGGGCAGGCGTGGAGGGTGACGCGGCCGGCGTGCCCTGCGCCAGTGCCAGCCCCAGCAGCAGCGGCGCCAGCAGCCACGGCCCGGCGCCTGTACGTGATGTTGTGGGTCTGCTCTGCCGCACCGCTGCTCCCTCCGGCCGGGTCACGGCCCGGCCCGCTCGCCGCTCAGTTTACCCTGCGCTGCCGGCCGTTACTCGCCGTTCAGCTTGAACTGGGCGACCGGAATCTGGAATCCCGCGTCCAGCGAGCGCACGCGGGCCAGGTCGGTCCGCTGCTCCAGCGCGCCGGTGGCGCGGGCCCGGACGGTGGTGCCGTTCTTGCTGTCCACGCTCACGGCGTTGCCCACCACATAGGCCACGTTCTTGCGGTCGTCGTAGTAGATGGCGTCGCCGGTGGTGGTGATGGTGCCCTGGGTGAGCTTCACCTTCCCGCTGACGTACAGCAGCTTGCCCTTGGTCAGGATGCGCGCCTCGCTGCCCACCACGTTCAGTTCCTTCTGCTTGCCACTGGCGGCACGGCTGAGCGTGGGGTTGCCGGTCAGCACGCCCAGCTCCTTGCCCTCATCGAAGACCACCTTGTCGGCGTGGCCGGTCTGGCTGCCGCTCTTGAGCTGCACGTCGCCGGTGCTGGTGCTCACGTTGTTGTCCACGTCCAGGCTCATCTGGCTGGCCCCGATGTTCACCACGTCGTCGCCCTGCTTCTCCGGCGTGAACACCGCGCTCGGCTGCCCGGTCAGCACGCCCTGACCGCTGGCCTCGCTGTAACTCAGCTGGGCGCCGCGCGCCGTCAGGCGGCCACGGGTCACCGTCACGCCCCCGGCGAAGTCGGCGCTGCGCTTGCCCTCGGCGCTGCTCATGCTGGTGCCGGCCGGCGCCTTGAGCACCGCGCGCGGCGCGCTGATGCTCACGGTGTTCACGGTGGCCTTGACGGCCGCGCCGTTCTTGCCGCTGTAGCTGTAGGGGCCGTTGCGCAGGTCACCCTGGAACTGTGCGGCGCTGTCGAAATGCAGCACGCGGGTGGTGGCCGCCGCGGCCAGGGTGGTGCCGAGCAGGACCGAACCCAGCAGGGCGAGGCGGTTCAGGGAAAGTGTGTTCATGGAAACCTCCGGTGAGCCCGATTCTGCCTGCGCTGCCTGACAGCAGCGTGACGGACCGGCTCATGTGGCTGGGAGAAATGGACGCGGTCAGGGCGCCTTTCTGGGAATGGCCTTGCCGTTCAGGCATTCAGCGGTGGGGGTGGAGTAGACCTCGCCGCCCTCGCGCTGACTGCCGCTGGTGTTGCTCAGGTCAAAGTTGGCCGACATGTCGTCGTACTCCAGCCGGAGGCTGGGCGAATCCACTTTGACGTAGGGGCCGAAGAAGCCGCCCTGCTGGTTGATCATCACCTGCTTGCTGCCCACCGAGCGCATATCAAGCGAGATGCAGTCGGCCACCACATACAGCCGCGCCTGACTGGTCCGCAGGTTGCTGTCCTTGTCGATGATCAGCTGGCTGGCGCTCAGGGTCAGGTCGGTGCGCTCGGTGCCGTCGGGGTCCTGCACCACCCGCTGGCCCTGCCCCAGCCGGTCCAGGGTGTTCTCGTCCAGCTCCGGGTTCACCCGCACCTGTCCGGCCTCGAAACGCCAGACGGCCTTGGGGTCCTGGGCCGGGTACAGGCTCAGGCGCACATGCTGCAGCGTCACGCCGGAGCGACCCAACTCGGCGCCGGCGGGCAGCAGCGAGAACACCAGCCCGAAGGCCAGGATGGCTGCAAGGAGAACCGCACTGACCCGGAGCATGCGGGCATGATAGCGGCGGCGGTTCATGAGAGTGCTGAAGTTTTCGGCGTCGGGACTCTGTTAGCCTGCCGGCATGATCGACAGCCACTGCCACCTGGATTACATCGAGGACGCCGAGGCGGCGCTGGGCGAGCAGGGATTGACCGGCGCCGTTTGCATCGGGGCCAGCCCGGACCACGCCCGGAACGCCGTGGCGCTGGCGGCCCGCCATCCGCAGGTGTGGGCCACCGTGGGGCTGCACCCCACCGACGCCGCCGAGCACGACTCACGCGAGGCTCGCACCGCCATCGAGCAGCTGAGCCTGGAGCCGCAGGTGGTGGGCATCGGGGAGTCGGGGCTGGACGACTACTGGGCGCAGGACCAGCGCGCCGCCCAGCAGGCCAGCTTCGAGTGGCAGCTGGACCTCGCCCGGCGGCGCGGCCTGCCGCTGGTGATTCACACCCGCGACCGGGACGGCCAGGATTCGGCGCACCAGGGCGTCATCCAGACCCTTCGCAGCCAGGGGTCCGGGGTCGCGGCCATCCTGCACTGCTTCAGCGGTCACAGCGGCCTGCTGGCCTGCGGGCTGGAGCGCGGCGACTACTTCGGGTTCGCGGGCAACCTGACCTACAAGACGGCCCAGCCGATCCGCGACGCCGCCCTGCAGGTGCCGCTGGACCGGCTGCTGGTGGAAACCGACGCCCCGTTCCTGGCGCCGGTGCCGAAGCGTGGCCGTCCCAACCGCCCCGGCTACGTGCGCTACACCCTGGCGTTTCTGGCGGAGTTGCGGGGGATGAGTGAGGCCGAGCTGGAACGCATCACCGACGAGAATGCCCGGCGAGTCTACCGGCTGGCGTAGGCCCGACAGAACAGGGGCGGAGGGCGATGGTATGCCCTCCGCCCTCCGCTTCTGCCCGGCTCAGTCGCTGGCTGGCACCAGACCGTCTGGCCCTCTGCCCTCCTGCGACTCCTTGCGCCGCCTGCCGCTACGGGTGCGCTCGAAGCGGTAGAACACGCTCGGCACCACGTAGAAGGTCAGCAGGGTGCTGGTCACCACGCCGCCCAGAATCACGATGCCCAGGCCGCGCCGGAACTCGGCGCCCTCGCCGTGCCCGAACACCAGCGGAATACTGATCACCAGCACGGTCAGGGTGGTCATCAGGATCGGGCGAAAGCGCAACTGGGCGGCCTCGATCAGCGCCTCGCGGATCGGGAGCGTCTGCATCCGCTCGGTCACGAACTCCAGGTACAGGATGCTGTTCTTGGTGGCCAGTCCCAGCAGGATCACCATGCCCAGAATCGTGATGACGTCCAGGCTGGTATGGAAGGCATACAGCGCCCACACCGCGCCCACGATGGCCAGCGGCACCGGCAGCAGCAGGTAGAACGGATAGCGGAAGCTGTTGAACTGCGAGCCCAGTACCAAATAGGTGAGCAGCACCGCCAGGATCAGCACGATCGGGCCGTAGAACAGCAGGTCGCCGGTCAGGCCCGCTGACCCGAAAGCGCTGGCGTTGCCCAGGTTGACTCCGTTCTCCAGCAACCCGGCCGCCTTGACCCGGTCCAGCAGCGTCTTCTGATACGCGAACGGGCTGGGCGCGCCCGGCTTCAGGTTGATGTCCAGGGTCGCGGTGTAGGCCTTGTTGTAGCGGTTGAGGGTGGCCGGCGCCTGCTGAAGCCGGAAGCTGCCCAGGCTGCTGAGCGGCAGGTTGGCGCCCAGCGCCTGCGAGTAGACCGTCTGCGACAGCAGGTCCTGGGCGGTGGCGAGCTGCGCCGGGTCCGCCTTCACCACGATGTCGACGCTGTTGTCGCCGTCGCGCAGGGTGCCGGCGGTGGTGCCCTCGTTGTAGCTGCGCAGAGCGCTCGCCAGGTCCGAGGTGGTCAGGCCGCTGCCGGCCAGCCGCGAGGGGTCCGGAATGAAGTTGCGCTCCTGGCGCGTCTCGGAAAGGCTGCTCTTGAGGGTGGCCAGCTGCGGGTCCTGCGAGAGCAGCGCCACCACCTCACGGTTGCGCTGCACCAGCAGGCTCTGGCTGGGCGCGGTGAGCGCGAGGCTGATGTCGGCGCTGCCGCCCGGGCCCTGCTGCTGGGCCGCCACCACCAGGTTGCTGCCCGGCGCCCCGGCCACCAGCGGGCTCAACTGGCTGCGGTAGCGGTCCACCAGCGCGTCCACGCCGGCCCGCTGGTCCTTGGGAATCAGGGTCACGTTGAGTGTGCTGCTCTGGGCCGACACGCTAGTGGACACCAGCTTCACTTCCGGCTGCCGCAGCAGCTGCGCTTCCAGCAGCCGGGTGCGGCGGTCGGTTTCGGTCAGGCTGGTGCCGGGGGGCAGCGTCAGCGACACGCTCAGGGCGCTGTTGTCGGATTTGGGCGTGAAGGCGAAGCCCACCCCGCGCAGCGGCACCGCGATGCTGACCAGAAACAGCAGGCCCAGCCCGATCACCAGCAGGTTGCGCGGCAGCGCCCAGGCGACCGAGCGGGCGTAGGCGCTCGACAGGCGTTCCACTGCGCGGTTGGTGATGCCGTGCAGGGTACCGGTGATGGCCTCCAGCAGGCCCAGCAGCACCTGCAGCAGGTAACGCACCATAGCCAGCACCAGCGGGTACAGCACAGCAGCCACGAACACCAGCGGTCCCGTCTGCCGGCTCAGGACGGCCAGGAGGCCCAGGTACAGCGCCAGCCCCAGCAGGCCCCAGGGCCGGTAGAAGTTGCGCAGCGCCCAGCGCAGGATGGCCGGGAAGCGGCCCAGCACTCCGCCGAACTCGCGCCAGCCGATCGGCTCCGGGTCGGCGGTGTAGGCCATGCGGACGGTCAGGAACAGCAGCGACTCCAGCCAGCTCAGCGTGATGGCGGCGGCCAGCCCCAGCCCGAACTGCCGGAAGAACTGCCCCAGGATGCCCGGCATGAAGCTCAGCGGAATCAGCACCGCCAGCAGCGAGAGGCTGGCCGCCGTGACCGCGCTGAACACCTCCGAGCCGCCCAGCAGCACGCTGCGCACCAGCCCGTGCCCCTCATTGCGGTAACGCTGCACGTTCTCGGCCACCACGATGCTGTCGTCCACCACGATGCCGATGGCCACGATGATCGCCAGCAGCGAGATGATGTTGAGCGTGAAGCCGAATAGCCCGTAGATCAGCGGGGCGGCGCTCACCGAGATGGGAATGGCCAGAATCACCGCGAACACGGTGTTCAGCCAACCCAGGAACAGCAGCACCACCAGCGCCACCGCCAGAATGCCGATCAGGAATTCGCGGAAGGTGTCGTTCACGGTGGCGCGGGTCACGCGGGTGGTGTCCTGGGCGGCCAGCAGCTGGTAGCCCTGCGGCAGCGGCACCTTCTGTGCTGCGGCCCGCACGTTGTCGGCCACCGAGACCGAGTTGCTGCCCGACGCCTTGCGGATCTGCAGCAGCACCGCCGGCTGCCCGTTCAGGCGCGCGTAGCCGCTGGGCGCGGCGCTGGTGTCGCGCACGTCCGCCACGTCCGAGACCTGGGTGCCGCTGGCCGGGTCCACCAGAATCTGCTCCACGTCGCTAAGTTTGGTGGGGGTGCTGCGGGTGGAGAAGCCGATGTCGTTGCCGTTCTGCTGCAGGCTGCCGGCCGGCAGGTCCAGCGCCGAGGCCTGAATCGCCTGAATCACCCGCGCCGGGCTGAGGTTCAGGCGCTGCAGCTGCTGCGGGTTGAGCAGCACCTGAATCTGGCGCTCCGGACCGCCGCTGGTGCTCACGTCGGCCACCCCAGACACCCGCTCCAGCAGCGGCACCAGCGTGTCGTCGGCGTACGCGCGCACGCTGCTGAGCGGCTGCGCCCCGCCCAGCAGTGCCAGCGTGATGATCGGCTGGGCGTTCGGGTCGAACTTCTGCACCACCGGCGCGTCGGCCCCGCTCGGCAGCGTGCCGCGGATGCCGGCCACCGCCTGACTCACCGCGTTGGCCGCGCTGTCGATGTCGGTGCCGTTCTGGTAGGTGATGATCACGGCGCTGCGGCCACTCACGCTGGTGCTACTGATGTCCGACACGCCGCTGAGGGTGCTGACCGCGTCCTCAATCTTGCGGCTCACCTCGCGGTCCACCTGATCCGGGGTGGCGCCGCTGTACGGCGTCGAGATGGCCAGCACCGGCACCTCGAAGTTGGGCAGCAGGTCCACGCCCAGCCGGAACACGCTCACCAGCCCCAGCAGCACCACCGCCACGAAGACGCCGATGGAGAAGACGTACTGACGCACGCTGAAGGTGATGGCCGGGTTGAGGCGCGGTTCGTGCGCGGTGGAAAGGGGCTTGCTCATCTCACGCCTCCTACTGCCCGGCCCGCACGCTGGCGCCGTCGGCCAGGCTGGGCGGCACCGGGCTGATCACCTGGGCGCCGGCCGTCAGCCCGCTCACCACCGCCTGCCCCTGAGACTCGGCCACCACCGTGACCGGCCGACGGCGGGCCACGCCGTCCTGCAGCACGTACACGGTGTTGGCTCCGGTGTCGTTCTGAATGGCGGTGGTGGGCACCAGCAGGCCGCCGCCCAGCCTCAGGCGGTAGCGCACCTGCACCGTGCCGCCCACCGGGAGGCTCGGCTGCCCGTCCAGCCGCACCCGGATCGGCACCAGCCGGTCGCTGCCGGCCACCTGCTCGCCCTCCCCTACCCGTCCGGTCAGCTTCTGGGCGCCGTAGCTGAGGTTGACGGCCGTGCCGGCGGGCAGCGCGGAGGCGTCGGCCGGGGACACCCCGAACTCCACTTTCAGGCTGCCCGGGTCCACCAGCCGGAAGGCGGTGCCGCCCGCCTGCAGGTACTCGCCCACCCCCACCGGCAGATCCGCCACCACCCCGGCGAAGGGGGCCCGGATCTGGGCGTGGCTGAGGTTCTGCTCGGCCTGCCGCACGCTCACCTCGGCGCTCGCCAGCTGGTTCTGCAGCAGCGCCGCACTGCCGGACCCGCTCTGGCCGTTCTGGCGCAGGGCGTTCTGCGCCCGCACCAGATCCGCCTGCGCCTGCGACAGCTGCGCCTCGCTGGCGGTCACGTCCGCGCGCGAGATGCCGCCCAGCGCCAGCAGTTCCCGGTTGGACCGGGCCGTCTGGCTGGCCTTGTCGTAGCTGGCCTGCGCCGCCTGCACGGCCGCGCGCAGCTGCGCCACGTCCTGGCCGGTGGTGCGGGTGCCCTGCTGCAGGTTGATGCGGGCGCTCTGGGCCTGCAGCCGGGCGCTCTCCAGGCTCTGGCGCAGGTCGGTGTCGTCCAGCTGCACGATCAGCTGCCCGGCGGTCACGGTGTCGCCCTCGCGCACCAGCAGCCGCTGCACCACGCCGCCGGTGCGGGCCGCCACCTTGCTGTCGCGGTCGGCCGTCACGGTGCCGCTCACGCTGCGCTCCACCGACAGCGGTCTGGACGTGGCGGCCACCACCTGTACCGGAATGGTCACGGTCTTGGCCGGCGCCGACGTCCAGGTTGTTGATGGTCGGGGCAGCTGCCGGGGTGCTGGCGGCCTCTCCCCCGGCGGGCCGCTGGCAGCCGGCCAGCAGCAGGCCCAGGCTCAGCACCGCGCCCAGCAGCGGCCGGCTCATCGGATCAGCCCGGTCAGGTCCTGACCGGCGGCCACCGACAGGCTGGCCAGCCCCTTCCAGACGTTGTCCTGGGCCTGCTGCAGCTGCAGCTGCGCCTGCTGCACGCTCACCTGCGCCTGCTGCACGTCCACCGCCGCCGCCGTGCCGGCCTTCAGGCGACTCTGGGTCTGCGCCAGGCTGGTCTGGGCGGTGCCCAGGCTGGCCCGCGCCAGGGTCAGCCGCTTCTGGGCATCGCTGGCCGTGCGCCAGGCGTCCTGCAGGGAGGTCTGGGCCCCCTTCTGGGCGTCCGACAGGGTGCGCTGGGCGTTGGCCAGCAGCGTGCGGGCGTCCTGCAGGGTGCGGGCCGGGGTGTAATCGTTGTCCGAAACCTGCACCTGCAGCTGCGCCGACTGCACCGCCTGACTCGCCTGCAGCAGCGAGCCGAGCCGGGTGTCCAGCCCCTGCTGCAGCGTGGCCAGCGAGGTGTTCAGGGCGGGCGGGGCCGGCAGCACCGTCAGGCGCAGCGGGCCGCTCAGGGCCAGCACGCGGGCCAACTGCGCCTGCGCCACCTGCTGCTGGGCGCGGGCGTTGGCAAGGTCCTGCTGGCTCTGGTTGAGGGTGTTCTGGGCCTTGGTCACGTCCAGGGTGGTGGCGGTGCCGGCGCGCTGCCGGGCCTGGGCAATCTGCAGGCTGCGGGTGTTGAGCGCCACCTGCGCGGTGTTCAGCTCCACCTGCAGCGCCAGCTCGGAGGCGGAGGCGTAGCTGCTCACCACCGAGCTCATCACGTTGAGCCGCGCGCTCTGCACGTTCAGCTGGGCGCTCTGCAGCCCCTGGGTCGCACTCAGCCGCTCGGTAACGAGGCTGGTGGGGTCCGCCTGGGTGGCGGTCTGCGTGGCCTGGGCCTTCTGCAGGTTGGCGCGGGCGGTGCTCACGTCGGGGCCAGCCTCCAGCGCGCGCGTCACGGCGGCGGCCAGCGTGAGGGGCGTGGAGGTGGACTGGGCGGCGGCCACGCCGAGGCCCAGCAGGGCAAACAGGGTCAGGGAACGGTTCATGGCTGGTCTCCAGGGATCGGTTCGGAAAGGGGAGCGTCCGGCAGCGTGATCAGGGCGGGCGAGAACTCCCCCACCGCCACCGACAGCCGCAGGCTGGCCAGGTAGGCGTCGCCGGTGGCCTGCTCCAGGGCGTTTCGGGCCTGCTGCACGTTGAGCTGCAGGCTCTTCAGCTGCAGCGGGGTGTCCAGCCCCGCCTGCAGCCGGGCCTGTCCGCTCGCCAGCGCCGTCTGGGCCCGCAGCAGGCCGGTCTGCAGGGCGGGCAGGGCGGCCAGCGCGTTCTGCAGCGCTAGCAGCTGCTGCCGGACGTCCAGCTCAGCACTCTGGCGGGCCGTCTGCAGCGAGAGTTCGGCACTGTCCAGACTGCTCTGGGCGCTCTGAATGGCGGTATCCGCGGCCCGGTCCAGCACAGCGAAATTGCCGGACAGGCCCAGCACCAGTGAATTTGGCTGGTCGACGCTCTGGAACGGTACCGTCACGTTGCCGCTCAGCACACCGGTCTTGACGTTCAGGCTGCCGCCGTACACGGTGCCGGTGGCGCTGCTGGTGGCCGAGCCCAGCTGGCCGTACTGCACGCTGGCACTCACGTTCGGCACGGCGCGGTCCCGGCGGGCGCTGTCCAGCGCCGCACGGGCGTCCTGCACGCTGCTCAGCGCCACCTGCACGTCCGGGCGCTGGCGCAGCGCCCCGGCGAGCAGTGAGTCCAGCGCGGCCGGCGCCCCTGGCGGGACCGGGCCGCTGCTCAGCTGCGGCGGCTGGGGCGGCAGCGGCAGGCCCAGGGTGCCGTACAGCAGGCGCAGCGCCAGATCCAGGCTGCCCTGCGCCTGCTGCAAGGCCGCCTGCCGCTGTTCAAGCGCCGAGCGGGCGTCCAGCAGCGCCTCCTGGGTGGTGAGTCCGGCGGCCCGCTGCTGCTGCGTGACCTGCAGCTGCTCGGCCGCCAGCCGCTGCTGGGCCTCCGCCAGCGTCGCCGCCTGCCGGGCGGCCCGCGCGGCCAGGTACTGCTGCACCACGTTCAGCGTCAGCGTCTGCTGGCTGCTCAGGCGGTTCAGACCGGCGCGCTCCACGGCCCGCCCGGCCTGCCGCACCGCGTCGGCGGCGCTGCTCCAGGGCAGCAGGTTCGCGCTGGCCTGCAGGTTCACGCTGCCGGAGGTCAGCCACGCGCCGTCGCTGGCCGGGGCCTTGAGGCGGTTCAGGTCGCCGCCCACCGACACACCCAGACCCGCGCGCGCCCGGGCGGCGTCCAGCGCCAGCTGCGCCGAGCGGAACTGCAGCTCGGCGCTGCGCCAGCCGGGCGCCTGCGGCAGGGCCGCGATCAGCTGCTGCAGCGTGACGCCGGAGGCGGCCTGTCCCTGGGCACTCCCTGCGCCCAGCAGCAATGCCAGCATCAGGGTGCGGCGGCTCATGGCTGCTCCTCGCCGCGCGCCTGGGCGCCGCACGGTGCCGCCGCCAGCTCCCGGCCCAGCTGCGGATAGCGCTGATGGTAGCCGTCCCGCAGCCGCTGCACGATGGCCAGATACTGTTGCAGGTCCTGATCGTCCAGGGTTCCGAACACATCCTCCTGGGTGCGCTGCCACGCGCGATTCACCTGCTGCAGCACGTCCTGGCCCTGCGGCGTCAGGCGCACCACCACCACCCGGCGGTCCTGCGGACTGGACGTGCGTTCCACCAAGCCGCGGGCCGTCATCCGGTCGATCAGGGAGGTGGCGGTGGCGGGCGGCAGGCTGAGCGCGCGGGTAAAGTCGCGCATGCTCAGGCCATCCGGGGAGGGGGTGCCGAGCTCCGGGTGCAGGCCGCCCAGCATGGTCAGCACCATCAGCTGCGGCATCTGCAGTTCCAGGTGCTGCAGCATGTCGCGAATCGCGTACTGCGCCAGCCACATCATCTCGCGGTGAATTTCCAGCACGCTGCCGATCACCTCCGCACGGCCTGCCGGAGGTGAGCCGTCCGCCAGGGAATTTGTTTCCAGTTCCGAACCTTTCACAACATGAATTATTCAGAAGCTGAAAGACCTGTCAAGCGTCGGCGGCTACAGTGGGGCGGCGGGCGATCTTCAGGTTGCCTGAGCTGTGTATTAAATACGTCAGATTTCTCACGCTACAATGCCGGTTGTGAACTTCTCCTCGCTCGCTCATCCGGTTCAGCGGCTCGACAGCCGGGGCGTCCGGGAGGGCGTGGACCGTGGGCCGGCGCAGTGGAACGGCCGCCTGGTGTTCGTCAAACGGCTGGTGAGCGATCAGCCGGAGCAGCGGCAGCGCTTCCGCCGCGAGGGCCGGGTACTGAGCCGGCTGCGGCATCCGCTAATTGTGCCGCTGCTGGACCAGGGGGAGCGGGAGCTGGTGTTTCCCATGATCGCGGGCGAGACGCTGCGCGAGCGCATCGAGCGCGGCCCGCTGAACGTCTGCGCCGCGCTGCAGCTGATGGCCGGGCTGCTGGACGCCCTGCAGTACATCCACCAGCAGGGCGTGGTGCACCACGACCTGAAGCCGGAGAACGTGATGCTGGTGGGCGGCCAGCTGAATGCCCGCAGCGTGCGGCTGATCGACTTCGGCATGGCCCACGATCCGTTGGACCCGGAAGACTCGAACTCGGTGGCCCGCATGGGCACGCCGCAGTTCATGCCGCCGGAGCAGTTTCAGGGCCGGCGCGGCGATCCGCGCAGCGACCTGTACGCGGCGGGCGTGCTGCTGTGGGACGCGCTGAGCGGCCAGATTCCGCACCCGGACGCGCTCGGCTGGCTGGTGGGCCTGCGCCCGGAACGCGGCCCCCTGCCGGGTCCGGCCGCGCTGCATCCGCTGCTGGAGCGCTGTCTGAGCCGCGACCCGGCCCAGCGGCCGCAGTCGGCCCTGGACCTGCGCGTGGCGCTGGACCGGCTGGCCCGCTCGATGTGATGGGACGACCCGTATGATTCTGGGCTTCAGCGGCAACCACTTTCTGGCCGAGGAGAAGGCGCGCGAGGTGATGCAGGCGCGCGGCCTGCCGCTGCGTGACCTGCCGCGCATCGGAGGCGACGACGTGCGGCTGGAGACGCTGGCTCCGCTGCTGGCCCCCTCGCTGTTCGGCGAGGCGGCGCTGCTGCTGGACCTGGAGGGCGTCAAGGTGCCGGCCGGGGTGATGGACCTGCTGGCAAGGTCGGGGGCCACCGTGGCGGTGCTGGACGCCACGCCCGCCGCCAGTCGCCTGAAGCTCTACGAAAAGCCGGGCGTGGGCGAACACTTTCCGAGCCCCGCTCCCAGCAAGCCGGGCGAGGTGCAGGGATGGGTCACGGCGCGGGCGCGGCAGCTGGGCCTGAAGCTGGACCGGGACGCCGCGCAGTACCTCGCGGAGGTGTTCGGCACCGACCTGGCGGGCATGGCGGCCGAGCTGAACAAACTGTCGCTGCTGGACGGCCCCCTCAACCGCGAGGCGGTGCAGCGGGTGGTGGGGCGCGAGCCGCCGGGCGACAGCTTCGCGATGCTGGGTGCCGCCACCTCCGGCCGGCCCGGCGAGGCGCTGCTGCAGCTGCGCCGGCTGCTGGCCAGCGGCGAGGACCCGTTCCGGCTGATGGGCGCGGTGGTGTGGCAGTACAGCCTGGTGGCGCGCTGCGTGGCGCTGCAGCAGGAGTCGGGCGGGCCGGTCAGCGAGGCGGTGGCGGCCCAGCGGCTGAACGTCAAACCGTACCCGGCCAAGAAGGCGCTGGAGGTGGCCCGCCGCCTGAATGAGCCGCGCATCCGCGCCCAGCTGGGGCGCATCCTGGACGCCGATCAGGCGATGAAGAGCGGTCAGGACGCCGGCGCGGTCATGGAGCGCCTGATCGTGCAGCTGAGCGTCTAGGCTCCCGCTAGATCAGAAAGATCCGCAGGCCCAGCCGCCGGCCCTCCGCCAGCAGCGCGTCGCGGGTGGCGGCCACCCGCTTCTCCTCTGCATGCTGCACGGTCAGCCGGGTGCGCTGCTGCAGGGTGGCGTCCTGGCCCTGCTGCACCGTGACCCGCGCGCCGGAGTGCTGCACCGCCTCGGCCTGCAGCAGCGCCTCCAGCTGGGCGGGCGAGGGGCTGGGCAGCACGCTCAGGTACTCGGTGTCCACGCCGCCCCTACGCTATCTGCCGCACGCCGCGCCGCCTCATCGCCCCACAGCCGGGCCGACAGCCCCAGCGTCACCTGCACCGCGCCCAGTCCACCCGGCGCACTCAGCAGGGGGCCGTCCTCCACCGGCTCGCCGGGCCGCACGTCGCCCGGCAGGTAGCCCCAGACGGTGTCGGCCAGCGCCGGGGTGACGCCCACCGCCCGGTCGGCCAGCAGGCCCGCCTCGCCGGCCAGCAGCATGCCACTGCCGCTGGCGCCCAGCGGGAGGCCCTGTCCGCGCGCCGCCTGCAGGAAGTCGCGCAGCAGCGGGTCACGGCCCGCCTTCTGGGCACCGTGGCCGCCCGGCACCAGCACGCCGGCCACCTCCGGCAGCGCCGCGAACATCACCTGCGGCGTGCTGACCAGCCCGCCGGCACACACCACGCTGTTGCGCGAGCGGGCCACCGTGCGGGCCGCCCCCTCGCCGCCCGCCAGCAGCAGCACGCCCAGCATCAGCCCCAGCTCCAGCTCGCTGACCCCGGGGTACATCAGCACCGCCACCAGCGGCCCCGGCAGCGCCTGCGGGTCCGGGTCCGGCGGCCCGCTCATGACCACAGGAACGGCCGCTCCAGACGGTAGCTGCGGCGGGCCAGCGGCGGCGCCACCGAGCCGGTCTCCAGCAGCCGGGCGATGGCCTCCTCCGACAACCGCTCCACCGTCTTCAGGTAAGACCGCACCGCCTCCAGCCGGTCGAAGCGCCGGGGGTGCGGATCGGTGGCGGTGTAGAGGTCGATCCACTGCACCTAGAGCTCCCGTAGGTCTTCCCACAGCTGCCAGCCGACCCCCGGCGGGGTGGCCTCCAGCAGCGGCCCCAGCACCTCACTCACCACCTGGGCGTCCTGATGCAGCGCTTCCGGGCCAGGGCGTTCCTCGTACACGCGCAGGACCGTGAACTGATAGAAGGTCTGCCCGGCGGTCGGCTCCCCGTTCTCGAAGAAGGCGAAGGGAGCGACCACACTGTCCCACAGCACGTAGGCCTCGTCCAGTTCGCGCGGCAGATAGGACTCCAGGTCCAGTTCATCCTGCGCCGGATGCCACAGGTAGCCCTGCAGGAGGCGCACGGCAGCGCGGCCTTGAGCGTCAGTCACGGCCTCACTCTAGCGAAAAACCGGCGACAGCACGCGCACACTCAGGACACCGGCCCCGTACCGTTCAGCCACGCCCCCAGGCGCCGCTCGAAGTCACCGTGCTGCTCGTGGTGATACAGCAGGCCGTGAAAGCCCGCCTGCTCGGCCGCGTCGATGTTCTCCTGCACATCGTCCACGAAGGCCACCTGACCGGCCGGCACCCCCATCGCCTGCTCCAGCGCCGCGAACGAGCGGGGGTCCGGCTTCTTGACGCCGATCAGGTTGCTGAAGACCGGCCGGTGAAAGCGGGCAAAGGCGGGCCGAGATTGCAGGTGCTCGCTTACCACCGGGTAGTTGTTGCTCAGCAGCCCCGCCCGGACGTCCCCGGGCAGCCGCGCCAGCAGGTCGTACATCGGGGGGTTGTCCTGAATGCTGCCCAGGTACAGCTGCTCGAAGTCCGCATACCCGAAGGCTGGGTCGGCCCCGATCTCCCTGGCCATGACTGTCCAGAACTGCGGCAGGGTCCAGGCACCCACCTCCAGCTGCCGGACATGCCGGAAATAACTGTCGCGCACCCGCTGTACGTCCAGGCCCAGCCGGGCGGCCAGTCGCCCGGTGCTGCGCCCGTCAAAGGTTCCGATGGTGAACACGCCGCCCCAGTCGAAGGCCACGTGCCGCCGCGATGCCACATCACTCATGCCCGCCATTGTGCCGCCTGACGTCAGTGGCCGTCCGTGCGCCCTCTAGCCCGCCTGATCTTCCAGCAGCAGGCCACGCCGGGTCCAGGCCTGCACGTTCAGCTGCCGCACCGTCTGGAAGACCCGCTGCCAGTCGCTGGCCTGGGTCAGCCGCACGCCGCGGCCGTTGCGCTGCACCTGGGTGCGATGCGCCTCCAGCAGCGCCTCCGGGGTGGCGCCCAGCACCAGCCGGGCATCAATCTCCTCGCTCTGGGTCAGGGCGAAGGGCACGCTGGCCGTGCTGCTCACCACCGCCGCCATGCCGCTGGCCCGGTCGCGCAGCAGCGTGGCAGCCACCACAAACGGCTCCGGACCGCTGGGCGAACTGGGCGTCTCGCTCCAGCGCAGCGCCACCGCCACGTCCGGGACCAGCAGATAGGCGCGTTGATGCCGCACCTCCGGCAGGCCCGGCAGGTAATACACGCCCAGATCCTGCCCGCCCAGCTGTTCCAGCCCGGCCCTCAGGCGGGCCAGCTGCCGCGACGCCTCCGGGGTGGCGCCCCAGCCACGCTCTGGCTGTGGCTCAAAGGTCAGCTCGGTCAGGATGTCGCGGCCCGGAACGCTGCGGCCGGCCAAGCGCGCCTGCCCCACCTCCGGCAGCAGCCGCTGCGCCGCACCCTCGCCCAGCAGCAGTTGCAGTTCCTCGGCGGTCAGGGCGGCCAGGTTCAGGCGGGGCGACACAGGCGCTCATTGTAGCAGCGCGGTGGCCGGACCTCGTGCGCCAGCATGTTTATGCAGCGGACGCTGCCGTGTCCTGCCCCAGCCGCATCTCTTTGCACGGCTGAGGCATAGCTGGTCCGGGCCGCTAGTGTGAGTTCATGAACCTCTCGATTCTGGGTATTCCGATGGATCTGGGCGCCGGTCGCCGCGGCGTGGACATGGGACCGAGTGCCCTGAGAAACGCCCGGCTGGCCGGCGCGCTGCGGGCACTGGGGCATCACGTGCACGATCTGGGCGACGTGCCGGTGGCGGCGCCGGAGACGGCCGACCGCCACGAGCATCAGGGCCTGGTGTTCCGCGACAGCATCCTGAGCGCCTGCCGCGCCACCTACCAGCAACTGGCCGCGCTGCCGGAAACGGTCTTCCCCATCAGCCTCGGCGGGGACCACTCGGTCAGCATGGGCACGGTGGCGGGGGCAGCGCGCGGTCAGCGCACCGGCCTGATCTGGGTAGACGCCCACACCGACTACAACACACCGCAGAGCAGCGAATCCGGCAACATCCACGGCATGCCGGTGGCGCACCTGACCGGCCTGGGCGACCCGGAGCTGAGCAGCATCGGCGGAGCGTGGCGGCTGCGCCCGGAGGACATCGTGATGATCGGCATCCGCAGCGTGGACCGGGCCGAGCGGGAACTGGTGCGGCAGGCGGGCATCAAGATCTACACCATGAAGGACGTGGATCAGCTGGGCATCTCGCGAATCGCCGCCGAGACGCTGGAGCGCCTGAGCGGGACCGAACGGCTGCACGTCTCCTTTGACGCCGACGCCCTGGACCCCAGCGTGGCGCCCGGCGTGGGCACCCCGGTGCCGGGCGGCCTGAGCTACCGTGAGGGCCACCTGCTGATGGAGCTGCTGTCCGAGTCGCAGCGCGTGACCAGCCTGGACCTGGTGGAGGTGAATCCGGCCCTCGATACCCGTAACGCCACCGCCGAGGTGATGGTGGGCATGGCCGCCAGCCTGCTGGGGCAGCAGATCATGTGAGATCAGGGCTGAACCGTGCCCAGCGCCTGAACACGCGTCCCTGAACAGCAGAAGCCCCCGGTCACTGGCCGGGGGCTTCTGCGCTGGACTGTCAGTCCAGAATGCGCTTCAGGTGCAGGTAGATCTCGTACCAGTCACCTTTGTCGCGGGGACGCTTGCCACGCAGCTCAATGCGCGACAGGGTGCGGACCCAGTCGGGGGTCAGGTGGCCGCCCAGCACCGGGTCGGCCACCAGATCGGCCAGCCCCTTGGGCAGCGAGCCCTCGCTGTTCTGACCGTAGAACTCGACCCCTTCCAGCAGGTCGTGCACCGAGATGCGGTACGCCCCGGCCAGCGTCTGGAGGGTGTCCAGGCTTGGGTTGGTGCGTCCACGCTCCAGGTCAGAAAGATAAGGCACACTGATCCCGGCCGTCTCGGCGACGTCCTTCAGCCGCAGCCCGCGTTCACTGCGCAGCTCGCGCAACCGTTCATGTAGTTTCATCTCCACCTCCTTGGCTTGGCTGCGGCGACCTTCACGTCGCTCGCCTGACCCGTCTCCTGCAGCTCGCCGCACTTGGCTATTTGCAGAATTCGGGTCATGTGATCGGAGTGTAGCACCGGCCTGGAATCCGGTCAAGACAGAATACGCCGCTCCGCTTCTTGATTTTGCCGAAGCGATACGTTAGCATCGTAACCAGAAGCAGGATTTCGGAGGGAAAGTATGCGCGTACTGGAAGTGATCGCGGAAAGCATCAAGGTCGGTCAGGCCCACCCCACCGTGGTGCTGAACACGCTGATCGAGACCGAGAACGGAGGTGGACTGGGTGCCGTGCGTCAGCTGGAGCGCCAGCTTTCGCTCAGCGCCCGGTCGCTGGAGGCCCGTCAGCATCCCCACCACGCGCTGGCCCAGGCCTGGCTGAATGCCACCCGCGCCTATCTGATCACGCAGGCAGAGCACCGCCGGGCCGTCTGAACACCGGCAAGCAGAAGGGGGAAGGCCAAAAGCGCCTTCCCCCTTCTGCTTGCTGCTGCCGTTCAATCCAGGCGGTAGATGTCGGTGTACTTCTGCTCCAGATACTGCACGTAACTGTCCGCGCTGAGCGGCCGGCCGGTGGCCTGCACAGTCAGCTCCACCGGCGTCAGGCTGCGGCCGTACTGGTGCACGTTGGTTACCAACCACTCGCGCAGCAGGCCATACTCGGCCTGCTGCACCTCTGCCTCGATGGCCGGGTCCTGGCGGGCGGCGTCCAGCAGCTGCACACTCAGCAGGTTGCCGAGCGTATAGGTCGGGAAGTACCCGATCAGGCCGGCCGACCAGTGCACGTCCTGCAGCACGCCATGCGCGTCATCGGGCGGGGTGATGCCCAGGAACTCCTGCATCCGGGCATTCCAGGCCTCCGGCAGGTCCCGCACCTGCAGGGTGCCTTCCAGCAGGCTCAGCTCCAGCTCGAAGCGCAGCATGATGTGGAAGTTGTAGGTGACCTCGTCGGCCTCCACCCGGATCAGATCCGGGCGCACCCGGTTGACGGCCCGGTACATCGATTCGGCGTCCTGCCCCTGCGCCACCTCCGGGGCCACCGCCGCCAGCTCCGGAAAGTAGCGCTGCCAGAAGGGCCGCGACCGGGCCAGCAGGTTCTCGAACATCCGCGACTGGCTCTCGTGAACACCCAGGCTGGCGCCCCGGCCCAACGGCGTGCGCTCCCACTCGGCCCCCACCCCGTGCTCGTACATGGCGTGGCCGGTCTCGTGCCAAGTCCCGAACAGGCTCATCGGGAAGTAGGTCTCGTCGAAGCGGGTGGTGATCCGCAGGTCATTGCGGCTGAAGTTGATCTGGAACGGGTGAGCCGATACATCCAGCCGTGCGAAGTCCGGCAGCAGCCCAAACGCCTCGCGCGCCACCTTCAGGCTGAACTCGCGCTGGGCTGCCGCTGAAAATGGTCGGCGCAGCACCGTGTAGTCGGCCGCGTCCCCGGCCGCCGTGATGCGGCGCAGCAGCGGCAGCGTGCGGTCGCGCAGATCGGCGAAGACGCTCCGCACCTCCGCCGCCCGCATGCCCGGCTCGTACTCGTCCAGCAGCGCGTCGTAGGGATGGTCCTGATACCCGATCAGGTCCGCGGTGCGCCGGGCGAAGTCCATCATCCGCTCCAGATGCGGTGCGAACAGCTGAAAGTCCGAGGCAGAGCGGGCGGCCACCCAGGCGTGGTGCGCCTCGCTCTGGGCCAGGGTCCGCGCCTCCACGAACTCGGTGGGCAGGCGCCCGGCCCGTTCATAGTCGCGCCGTCGTCACCGTCACCAGCCGCCGGTCGGCGTCGCTGCCCGGCTGCGCGGCGTCCAGCAGTTCGCCCAGACGCGGCGCGGTGAACATCGTGTGTCCCAACCCGGCGAGTGTGGCCAGCTGCTGGCCACGCACCGGAGCTGCCGCCGGAGGCATTTGGGTCTCCTGATCCCACGACATCAGCGCTTCCGCCGCATTCAGATCCGAAACTTGCCCCAGCAGCTGCCGCAATTCGTTCATGCTCATGGCCGCAGGCTAGCGCGGGCCGCCGCTGCCTCCGCCATATGGCGGATCAATCGCTACTGCCAGCGTTCCCGCGTCCCGGCCGCCTCGCCCAGCAGCAGCGGACGCAACTCACCGATCAGGTAGAGGCTGCCACAGGCCACACTCAGGCCGGGTGGCAGCAGCCCCAGCGCCTCTTGCGGGCTGCCGGCCAGCTGCACCGGCACCTGAAAGAGCGGCGCCAGGCTGGCAGGATCGGCGGCGCGTGGGCTGAGCTGGGCACGCGTCAGGATCACCGAGGCCATCACCGGCCGAAGCTGCTCCACCACGCCCGCCACGTCCTTGTCGGCCGCGCTGCCGAACACGAACGGGAGCGGCGGCACCGCCAGCGCCTGCAGCGCCGCAGACAACGCCGCCGCTCCGTCCGGATTGTGCGCGCCGTCGAGCAACACCTCGCGGCCCTGCCAGCTCAGCCGTTCCATCCGGCCCGGCCAGCGGACCGTGCGCGCTCCGGTGGCGATGGCGGCCTCATCCAGGCCCAGCCGCTGGGCCGCCAGCGCCGCCAGCGCCGCATTCCGGGCACCATGTTCGCCCAACAGGGGCGTCTGAAACGACAGGAGGCCACCCGGCGAACGGAGCCGCACTTCCCAGCCGCTCCAGCCGAGCGGCCGGGCCTCCAGCTGCGCCTCCCTGTCCAGCGCCCAGAGGTCAGCGCCCCGGCGGTCCAGCAGCGGCCACAGCGCCGCGGCCACCCCAGTGACCGCCGGACGCCCGGTCCGCAGGATGCCCGCCTTCTCGGTGGCGATGGCCTCGTGCGTGTGGCCCAGCAGATCGGTGTGGTCCAGGCCCACCGAAGTGATGACGCTCAGCACCGGCTCCAGCGCGTTGGTGGCATCAAGCCGCCCACCCAAGCCCACCTCCATCACAGCCAGCTCTACCCCAGCTTCGGCAAACAGCACACAGCCGAGCGCCACCACGATCTCGAAGAAGCTGGCCTCCAGCCCTTCGGCGAGCGGCCGCACCCGGCCCAGCGCGGCCAGCACCGTGGCTTCCGGCAATTCTTGCCCATCTACCAAGAAGCGTTCCTGAAAGTGGGTCAGGTGTGGGCTGGTAAAGAGACCGGTCCGCTGGCCTCCGGCAGTGAGCATGCTGGCCAGCGTAGCCGAGGTGCTGCCTTTGCCGTTGGTGCCCCCTACCAGCACGGCCCGGAAGGCCTGCTGCGGATCACCCAGCCGCTGCAGCAGGGCCCGCACCCGTGTCAGGCCCGGGTGAATGCCCACCCGTTGCCGGGCATACAGCCAGTCCAGGTCAGTGGACATCCGGCCTCAGCCCTGGGCGGCGAAGTGCGCTTCCAGTGTCGGCACCACCTGCTTCTTGCGGCTGATGCGCGCGCCCAGGTCCGCCACGTCATCGGCCGTCGGGGCCCCGAAGGCTGCCTGCACCACCTGCGCCTCCGTCCCAGAGGGCACCAGGGTGCGGTTCGTCTCGTTCAGGATGTCCACCACGCTCAGCAGCACCCCCGTCAGCCCGGACGCTTCCTTCTCACGGCGCATGGCCTCCAGCAGCTCTGGCTGGCGCCCAAAGACGTAGCCGGGATTGGTGGTCTCGATCACGCCCAGGCCCCAGCGCTGCCCATCAGCCCCGAAGGGAAACACCTTGTAATCCATCTGAAGCAGCTGATCGGCCGGCGTGTCGCCCAGGTCGCTCTTGGCCGCAAACATCTGCATGGCGTAGCCGGTCACGTCATCAATGCCAGCAATGGGGGCCAGGAACGCCACCGCCTCGCGGTCCTGGGCCGTGGTGGTCGGGCTGCGGAATTCCAGTGTGTCGCTCAGGATGGCGCTCAACATCAGCCGCGCATCCAGCGGCTCCACCGTCAGTCCAGCCTCCCGGTGCAGCTTCAGCAGCAGCGTCGCGGTGCAGCCGAGCGGCTCGAAGCGCAGCGTCGCCGGCTGGCTGGTGGTCAGGTCGCCCAACTTGTGGTGATCCACCACGTGCGTAACGCTCAGCTCCGCCAGACCCGGCAGGCTCTGGGCGCTCTCATTGTGGTCCACCAGGGCCACCTCGCTGCCTGCCGGCAGATCGGTCAGCAGCGGCGGCACCTCCTGCCCTGCCTGAACCAGAACAAAACGCGTCTCATTGTTGGGCTCGCCCAGCCGGTAGGCCGTGGCCGTCACACCCTGGCGGCTGAGCAGCCGGGCATAGACCAGGGCGGAAGTGATGGCGTCGGTGTCGGGGTTCAGGTGTCCAAATACAGCGGTCATGCCAGCAATTCTACCTGCCAATCTTGCAGACAGGCGGCTCCCCAAAGCAAAACCCCCGCCGAAGCGGGGGCCATGCAGCCGCAGAGCGGCGGGGGTAAGCAGCTGAGCCAGTAAGGCTTAGAAGCTGACCTTGTAGCTGATCTTGAAGGTCTGGCCCACCGCGGCAGCGCCACCGGCGACACCGGCCGGGTTGACGGCGATCTGGTCGCCCGCCGCGTTGGTCTGGCTGAGGGTGTAACGGCCGTAGGCGAAGGCCAGGTCGTAGTAGTTGACCTCACCGTACAGACCGTTCTGGTTGGTGGTGACGCCGTTGGGGTCATCGGCGTAGAAGCCGGCCGTTCCCGCTGCATCCGCCGCAGGTACGTACGGGGTGTACGCACGGTTGACCGTGCGCAGACCGGCATAGTAGACCGCGAACTTGGTGTTGGGCAGCAGGAAGGAGTTCAACTTCACGCCCGCCACGTACTTCAGGCCGCTGGCCGTGTAGTTGGCCGTCGCCGCACCGTAGTCGTACGCACGGCTATAGTAGCCGACCTGACCTTCCAGGCTGGGCGCAAACAGAACCGGCAGAGTGTCGGTCGTGACCTTGGCGCCCACCGCGAAGGCGGTGCTGTTGGGGGTGCCAGCCGCCACGTCGGCCGCAGCATAGCGGTCGATGCCGAAGGCGCCCTTGACGTTGACGTTGGCGATGCCCAGCTTGGTGCCGTACAGCGCGTCGCCGTAGATGTAGCTGTTGCTGTAGGTGCTGGTGACGTTACGGTAGCGGCCGGCGTAGCCAAAGCGCAGGTCGAGGTTCTTGACCAGGGCGTTGGCGTCCTTACCGCTGTGCGAAAGCTCAACGCCATACTCGGTGTAGCAGTTCTTGTCGCTGAAGCTGGCCTGGCTGAAGGTCAGGGCGCCGCCCACAGCATCCACATCGCTGCCGTTGATGCCGGGGTGCTGGTCGCCACAGCCACTCTGGTTGGTGAAGTCGTTCCCCGTGATGGCGAAGTAGCTGTTGTACACGCCGGTCTGGAACAGCCCATTGTCGCTCTGGGTGGCAGCACCACCGCGGGTCCCGGTCAGGCTGACGTGACGGTAGTAAGCTCCGAGCGAAAGCGCGAAGGGGGCACTCACGTCGGCGCGCACGCTGTAACGCGAGCCTTGATCGCCCGCCGTACCGGCCACCACCGGGGCAGCCGTACCGGTCAGCAGCTCCTCAAAGCCGCCGCGCACGGTCACCAGGTTGAAGAGGCTCACGCGGGCCGAGGCGCCACGCTCCACGATGGCCGTGGGGTCGGTCGCGGTGGCGAAGGGGTTGCCAAACGGCTTGGAGGTGGTGCCAACGCTGTTGTTGACGTAGGCGCCCACCGCAACCGGCCCCAGCACAGTTGCAATCTTGGCACCAAACCCGCTGCGGCCGGCCTTGTAAGGCGCGGTGCTGCCGTTGTCGGTGTCGGTCGGGTTGGCTTCCATAATGCCGGCCAGCGCACCGTAGTTGCTGGTCACAGTCCGGTAGTTCAGGTCGTAGATCTTGACCGGACCCACCGAGCCGCTGGTCTTGATGTAGTACTCGCTGGCGATGTCAAGGTCGCCGGCGTAGGGCTTGATGCGGCTCAGGGCGTACTCGCTGTCCACCTGGAAGCCAGCAATCGCGCCGTGCAGGTCCGCGCCGAAAGCCGTCACGTCGCGAGCGCTGACGCCAGTCGCGAAAGCGTCGCCACCTTCCTGCGCCGCGTGGATACCGAAGGTCAGGGTACCGATCGGGGTGATCTGGGCGCGTACACCACGGTAGTACAGGTTGTCGCTGTTGGCGCCAGACTTGCTGCCATAGACGGCCTTGATGATCGGCTTGAAGGCGCCGAAGACCGGCAGCGTGCTGCCGTCCACCGTCACAATGAAGCCATCGCCACGACCGGTCTTGTCGTTGTCGAACAGATAGTCGCCGAACTTGAACTTCTGGCCACGACCAAAGTCCACGATGACCGGCGTGTTACCAACGGTGAAGTTGGCGGTAGCGTTCTTGAAGTAGAAGAACAGAGGGCGGTAGGTGTTGCCATCGCCAGCGCTGTACAGGTCGGGGTACACCGCGCTCGCCGGAGAACCGGCGGGGTTGGTCCCAGCCGCTGCCGTCGTGGTGGCGTCGCTCGGGTAGCCAGCGCGCACGCCGAAGGTCACGTCCAGCTTGTTGACGTTCAGGCCGCCAGCCGAAGGCACCAGCCAGCCGGTCTTGCCGCTCGTGCCGGAGCCGAGGCTGCCGCTGTTGGTAAAGTCGATGGTGAAGTTCAGTGCCGTCTGGCCCTCAACGTGGGCCGCGCCGGGGCCGGTCGCAAAGCCGTACGCGCCAAGGTTCGGAGTCACCGACACCAGCGTGGAGCCGGTGGGAGCAACGTAGTCGGCCGGGTCACCAGTTCCGGTCACAGTCGTTACAACGCCCGTGGTGTTGTCCCGGATGGTCGCAGTGAAGTTGTTGTT
>NZ_CP158299.1:640000-847500 GCF_040256395.1 Deinococcus sonorensis KR-87
GCACCGTCAGCACCGCCAGCAGCAGCAGCGCCAGGTCGCCCAGCGGATAGCTCAGGGCAATGGTCAGCTGCCAGGCAGTCCCGCGCTGGTGCGCCAGACTGGGACCCAGCAGCAGCGTCCAGTACAGACTGACCAGCACCAGGCCGAGCATGGCGGCGTCCAGCAGCAGCCGTGGGTCCAGGGGGCGGCCATTGCGCAGGCCCCCCAGCCGCCACAGGCCCAGCGCAAAGCACGGAATCAGGCCCAGGTAGCCCAGATCCGCCAGCGACGGATATGGCTTGAACGTGGTGAGGGTGTCCAGGCCGGCGTACGTCAGCTGCCCGGCCGCCCAGCTGAAGACGCCGAGCGCGAAGAGCCGCCAGCCCTGGGCGACGCGGCCCTCGAAGCTGCGGGCAGTCCGCCACAGCAGCACGCCGCTCAGCACAAAGGGCGGCACCAGCAGCAGGTCGCTGAACAGCGGCGCGGCCCCCAACGTTGGCCACAGCACGGTCCAGAGCAGGTGAATCAGGCAGGTGAGCAGCAGCAGCAGCAGCGTCGGGTCCAGGGTCCGCCAGACCCGGTGGGTCCAGGGCGGCAGGAGACTCAGCGAACGCTCAGGCATGCCGCTCAGCCTACGGCGGGCGGTCTGACAGCCACCTCACCGATGTGTGCTGATAAAGCGCCTAAGCTGCGCCAGGCTGAGGCACAGGGGGCGCCCTGCTGGCTGGGCCTGTGGGCAGCCGCGCCGGAACCGCGTGGGCGAATGGCCGGCACGGCGGACCATTCGCACTGGATGAAGGCCTGACTTCAGGGCCCGCCGTGTCATGATCCGGAGCGTCCCATTCGTCCCCACGGCGCAAGGAGCGTGTCCATGAAAGTTCTGTTCATTGGCGGTACCGGCATCATCAGCAGCGCGTGCAGTCAGCTCGCCACCGAGCGCGGCATCGAGCTGTACCTGCTCAACCGGGGCCAGACCAGTTCGCGGCCGGTGCCGGCGGGCGCCCAGGTGCTGCAGGGCGACCTGCACGACCCGGCCTCGCTGCAGCGCGCGCTGGGCGACCACACCTTCGACGCGGTGGTGAACTGGATCGCCTTCACGCCGGACCAGATTGAGGCGGATCTGCAGACCTTCGCGGGGCGCACCCGCCAGTACGTGTTCATTAGCTCGGCCTCGGCGTACCAGAAGCCCATCTCGCTGCTGCCGATCACCGAGTCCACGCCGCTGGCCAATCCGTTCTGGGAATACTCGCGCAACAAGATCGCCTGCGAGGAGCGGCTGATGCGCGCCTACCGCGAGCAGGGCTTCCCGATGACGGTGGTGCGCCCGTCTCACACCTATGACCAGACGCTGCTGCCGATGGACGGCGGTTACACGGTAGTGAACAGGATGCGCCAGGGCAAGCGGGTGATCGTGCACGGCGACGGCAGCTCGCTGTGGGTGCTGACGCATCACCGCGACTTCGCAGTGGGCTTTGTGGGGCTGCTGGGCAATCCGCACGCGCTGGGCGAGACCTTCCACATCACCAGTGACGAGCTGCTCAGCTGGAACCAGATCTTCGAGACGGTGGCGCGGGCGGCCGGCACCGAGGCGCAGCTGGTGCACCTGCCGTCGGACCTGATCGCTGCCGCCGATCCCGACTGGGGCGCGGGGCTGCTGGGCGACAAGGCGCACAGCGTCATCTTCGACAACACCAAGATCCGCCGGGCGGTGCCGGACTTCCGCCCCAGCATTCCCTTTGCGCGCGGCGCCGACGAGATCATGGCGTGGTATGACGCTGACCCGGCCCGGCAGGTGGTGAACGAGGCGCTCGACCGCCGCATGGACGAGCTGGTGGCCGCCTATGACCGGGCCGCGGGCCGCTGAAGGAGGGCGCCCGGGGCGGACCAGGAGCGCCGTTCAGCCAGCGGGCTGTGCGAACGCGGGCCCGCCACCAAGCAAGCGGTCCCGCGTTGACGTAGGACGCAGCGGTGCCCGGTGCGCTGCACACAGACCGGCAGGAAACGGGCTGTTCACGACCGCCACCCTGCTGCCATCCCGCGAAATCCAGAAGCACTGCACCATGACACCGGCCGGCCCCCTGTGTCTGCCACCCTCAACCCGCCCCTTCGCGCAGGACGCATCGGTGCAGCCGCGCCTTCAGGCGGCAAAACTAGGCGATCTGGCCTGTTGCTCCTGACACCGCCAGCGCACTAGGCTGGCCGGATGCCTGCTTCCACTCCACCCGACACCGCCAATGCCCCGCTCGGCACCACCCGCGAGCTGGTGACGCTGGCATGGCCGCTGGTGCTGAGCAATCTCGCCTATACCGCCGTGGGCTTCACCGACACGCTCTACATGGGCCGCCTGGGGGTGGTGGAGGTGGGCGCGGTGGGCCTCGCCTCGCTGGTGCTGTTCACGGTGTCGCTGCTGTTCCGTGGCGCCCTCAACACGGCCTCTACCTTCGTGGCGCGCGCGCTGGGTGGCAATGACCGGCCGGGGGTGCAGCGCTGGGCCGGCGTGTTCCTGACGCTCTCGCTGCTGGGCCTGCCGCTGGCAGTGGTGGGACCGTGGCTGGTCAGCAGCGTGCTGACGCTGCTGCACGCCGCGCCCAGCATCCTGCAGGTGGCGCAGGCGTACGCGCACGTCCGCATTCTGGAGATTCCCTTCGTGCTGATCGGCACCGCCAGCCTGGCCATCATGCTGGGCCTGGGCAACACCCGCACGCCGATGGTGCTGTCGTGGATGCTGGTGATCGTGAACGCCGTGCTGGCCGCCGTCTTCGTGTTCGTCTTCCGCTGGGGGGTGGTCGGGGCCGCCTGGGCCAGCCTGGTCGCGGTGGCGCTGCAGGGGCTGCTGGCCTTCTGGCTGCTGCTGCGGCTGTACCGCGGCGAATATGGGCGGATGTGGTTCGTGCGCCCCACCCGCGAGGAACTGCAGGCGGTGGGCCGCATCTCGCTGCCGGCCGGCGCCACCGATCTGGCCGACGTGGGCGCCTTCACCGCCTTCCTGGGCGTGATTGCCCGGCTGGGGCCGACCGAACTCGCCGCCTCGCAGATCGCCAACCAGTTTGCCAGCTTCGGGTTTCTGCCGGCCTTCGCGCTGAGCGCCAGCACCAGCAGCCTGCTCTCGCGGGCGCTGGGCGCGGGGCAGCCAGCGCTGGCCCGGCGCATCGGCTGGCGCGGCGCGGCATTGGCCGCCGGGCTGATGCTGCTGCTGACAGCGGCGTTCCTGCTGTTTCCCCAACCCCTGATCCGGCTGTTCAACCAGGACCCGGAGGTGCTGAAGCTCGGCACCACCGTGCTGGCGGTGATGTCCGGTTACCTGCTGCTGGACGGCATCGGCATCGTGCTGGGCGGTGCGCTGGGCGGGGCTGGCGACACGCGCTTCCGGCTGCTGGTCACCCTGGGGGGCGCGTGGCTGCTGATGGTGCCGGCCGCCACCTGGCTGGCGCCTCGCTACGGCGTGGGTGGCGCGTGGTGTGCCGCGCTGCTGTACATCGCGGTGCTGGCGAGCGTGTACGCCTGGCGTTTCTGGTCGGGCCGCTGGTACCGGGCCCGGCTGTAGGCAAGAGAGAGGGAGGGCGGCTGGCCCTCCCTTCGCATTGACCGGCCCGTCTGCCCTGTTCCGTCACTTCATCAGGCCCGCCACGGTGTTGATGGTGAGCGCCACCAGCACCGTGCCGTAGGCGTACGAGATCAGAGCGTGCCAAGTCAGCACCCGGCGAATGTTGCGTTTGGAGATGTTGGTGTCCGACACCTGGAAGGTCATGCCGATGGTGAAGGCCAGATACACGAAGTCCAGGTAATCGGGCGCTCCGGTGCCGTCGAACTGCACCCCGCCTTCCGGCTGCTCGTCGTAGTAGCTGTGCGCGTAACGGAAGGTGTAATTGGTGTGGATCAGCAGCCACGACAGCACCACCGTGGCGATGCTCAGCACCGACAGCAGGGTAGCCAGTCCGCCGTGCCCTGCCTTCTGCAGGTCCGAAACCTGCGCCATCACGTACACCACGGCCACCAGACTGCCCAGGCTCCCGGTCAGGGTCAGCAGGCCCGACATGGCCCGCCCGTCATCCTCGCGGGTGGCCAGGCGCTTGGTCATGTCGCTGTCGGCCGTCAGGATCACCCGCCAGGCCAGCGCCAGGAAGGTCAGCGCCAGCGCGCACCAGCCGCTCAGCAGCCGCAGTTCCCACCGTCCCTGGACCAGCGCGGCCACCACCACGCCCACTACCCCCGAGACGCTCAGCCGGAACAGGGCCGACGGTTCGCGCAGGCTCAGGTTCACGCGGGCACGGGCGCGGAAGCGGCTGCGCTGGCCCCCTGCTGCTGCGCCTGGATGGCCGTCAGGGCGATGGTGAACACGATGTCGTCCACCAGGGCGCCGCGCGACAGGTCATTGACCGGCTTGCGCAGGCCCTGCAGCATCGGGCCCACCGCCACCACCCCGGCGCCGCGCTGCACCGCCTTGTACGTGGTGTTGCCGGTGTTCAGGTCCGGAAAGATGAACACGGTGGCGCGCCCGGCCACCGGGCTGCCGGGCGCCTTCTGCTGGCCCACGCTCAGCACGCTGGCCGCGTCGTACTGCAGCGGCCCGTCAATCGGCAGGTCCGGGCGCAGGGCGCGGGCGAGTTCGGTGGCGCGCTTGACCTTGTCCACGTCCTCGCCGCTGCCGCTGGCCCCGGTGCTGTAGCTGAGCATCGCCACCCGCGGTTCGATGCCGAAGGCCGCCGCGCTGCCGGCCGACTGTAGGGCGATGTCCGCCAGTTCCTCGGCATTGGGGTCCGGGTTGATGGCGCAGTCGCCGTACACCAGCACCTGCTCCGGCATCAGCATGAAAAACACGCTGCTGACCAGCTTCACGCCTGGCGCCGTCTTGATCAGCTGCAGCGCGGGCCGCACCGTGTTGGCGGTGGTGTGCACTGCCCCCGACACCAGCCCGTCCACCTCACCCAGCGCCAGCATCATGGTGCCCAGCACCACCGCGTCCTCCAGCTGCGCCTCCGCCTGCGGGGCGGTCAGGCCCTTGCTCTTGCGCAGCTCCACCATCGGCGCGACATAGCGGCTCCTCACCTCGTCCGGGTCCAGGATGTCCAGGTCCGGCGGCAGCGTCAGGCCCTGCGCCTCGGCCACCTGCCGCACCGTCTCCGGCGCGCCCAGCAGCACGCAGCGCGCGATCTGCTTCTCGTGGCAGACCACGGCGGCTTTCACCGTGCGCGGCTCGTCGCCTTCCGGCAGCACGATGCGCTTGCCCGCTGCCCGGGCCTGCTGAATCAGGTGATAGCGGAAGGCCGGGGGCGACATGCGCGGGCCACCCCGCTCCAGCGCCGGCCCGGCCAGCGGCGCGGTGAGCGGCTGCACGTCCAGCCGGTCAGCCACGAAGTCCAGGGTGCGCTCCAGACGCTCGCGGTCGTCCAGCGGAATCTTGCGGCTCATGGTGCGCAGCCGCCCGGCGGTCTCGTAGCTGTTGGTCTGCACCTGCAGCACCGGCAGGGCGCTCTGGAGGGCCGCCCGGCACAGCCGCCCGATCGGCTCCTCCGGCAGGGTACCGCTGGTGAACAGCAGTCCGGCCAGCGGGGTGCCGCTCAGGTGCGCCAGGCTGGCGGCCATGATGATGTCCTCGCGGTCGCCGGGGGCCACCACCAGCGCTCCGGGCCGAAACAGGTCCACGACATGCCGCGCGCTGCGGGCCGAGACCACCGTGCTGGTCACCCGCCGCAGCCGCGACTCGCCCTCGTTGAGCGTGGTGGCCCCCAGCGCCAGCGCCACGTCACAGACGCGCGGCGCGTTCAGGTCGGTGCGCTCACTGATCAGGCCCAGCAGCGGCAGCCGCCCGCTGCGCAGCACCTGCGACTGCCGGCGCAGGTCCGCCAACACCTCGCCCAGGTCGGTGCCCTGCTGGGCATAGTTCAGCACGTAGCCGGCCAGCCCCGCCCCGTCGGAGCGGTCGTAGTCGCGGGCGGCGATCTCCAGACCGTCGGCCAGCGCGCCCGGTTCGCCGTCGCGCAGGGCCGCCACCAGCACCGCCTCCGCCCCCAGGTCGCGGCTGATGGCGGCGTTGAGCCCGGCGGCATACGGGTGGGCCCCGGTGAGGGCCAGCCCCTCCACCACCAGCAGGTCCTGGCCCTCCCCCGCCGCCTGGGCCAGCGACACCACCTGCTCCATCAGGTCGGCAATCGCCTCGCGGCCCAGCAGCGCTTCGGCCTGCGAGCGCGGAATCGGGTCGGGGACCGTGCCGCTCACCAGGGTGCGCGCAAAAGTGGTGCTGCGTTCCTGCGGATGGTGGCTCTGCGCCACCGGCTTCAGAAATCCCACCCGCAGGCCGCTGCGCTGCAGCGCCCGCACCAGCCCCAGCGCCACGGTGGTTAGCCCCACATCCTGGGCCACCGGGGCCACAAACAGCGTCCGAAACGTCATGCGCTCACTGTATGCCGGGCTGGCAGCCCCGTCCTGCTGGCTTCGTTGTGAAATGGGGGGCCGGGGCGCTTGACCCGGCCCTTTGGGCAGGGTCTACGCTGCAGCCATGAATGAGACGCCGGTTGAAACGGCTTTCCTCACCATCAGCGCGTTTGCCCAGCAGTCGCGCCTGACGCTCAAGGCGCTGCGCCTCTATGACGACCTGGGCCTCCTGCAGCCGCTCAGCAAGGACCCGGCCAGCGGCTACCGCCATTACGCCCCGTCCCAGCTGCCACGTGCCCGGCTGATCGGTCTGCTGCGGCAGCTGGACATGCCGCTCACGCGGATTGCGGAGGTGCTGGACCTCGAGGGGCGGGCGGCGGTGGACGCGATCCGGGCCTACGGGGCCGAGGTGGAGCGCGAGGCGGCCATCAAACGCGAGCTCGTTCAGTACCTGGCAGGGTATCTGCTGGGAAAAGGAGACACCATGTACACCGTCAACGTCCGTGAGGTGCCCGAGCAGCAGGTGGTCAGCATCCAGCGTCATGCCTACGCCGGGGCGCTGCCGGACCTGATCATGACCGCGCAACATGAGCTGACCGACATGCTGGCTCGGGCGGGCCTGCAGCAGGGGGGCCCGGCCCTGGTGATCTTCCACGGGCAGGTGAACGAGGACAGCGACGGCCCGGTGGAGGTCTGCCTGCCGTACCGGGGGCAGGCCCCCCAGCCGAGCGGCGACCAGCGTGTGCGGGTGGAAGCGGCGCACCGCGAGGCGTTCACGACCATCACCCTGGAGCAGTGCCGGTTCCCCGGCATCCTGGAAGCCTACGACGCTGTTCACCGCTTTATTCAGGAGCACCAGCTTGGCGCGGGCGGATCGCCCCGGGAGGTGTACTTTACGTCCCCCGAGGGCCTGGAGCCCACGGACCCGTTCTGCGACATCGCCTGGCCAGTGAAGGAGGGAAACACGGCCTGAGCCCCTGTTACAAGAACGCTCGCCACCCTGGAGGTGGCGAGCGTTCTTGATTGCCGTCCTGGGTCTAGCGCCGGCCCCCGCGCGGCGGCGCCTTGCGGACCCCGGCGTAGCGGTTCTTCTCGCGGCGACGCTGCACCCGGCTGGTGCTGGCGGGCGACGGCGGCGGCGCGCCGAAGCGGGTGCCGGCGCCGGGCGTGTCCAGGGTCAGGAAGCGGAAGAAGGGCACGTACATCAGCAGCACCACCAGGGCGCTCCCCCACCACGTCTGCAGGTAGGGCCGCAGCGGCGTCAGGTTCAACAGGAACTGCACCAGGGTCAGCAGCAGCAGAAACAGCAGGAAGCGCAGCGCGATCTTGCCGATCTTGCCGCGGCTGAAGCCGGGGTCCGGGTGCGGGGTGGTCAGCCAGCGCCAGGCGTTCATCGGTCCTCCTCCGCGACCGGGCGGGCCGAGGCGCCCACCGCCAGCCGGTCACGAAACCGTTCCAGCTCGCTGTAGTCCGTGGTTTCTGGCGACAGCAGCAGGGTGGCGTGCGGCTTGTGGGTGCCGGCGGCCAGCCGCTGCAGCGCCTGCTGGTGCGCCACGTCGCGCTCGGGGGCCACATACAGCAGGCCCTTCACGGCCGCCTTGCCTTCCAACAGGCTCTGGGCGCCCTGCAACAGCTGCTGGCCCAGCGGGGCCGGGCCGTACCGCTGCGCGCGCTCCAGCACCGCCTCCGGCGGCAGGTCGCTGCTGTAGACGGCGTGCAGGCCCAGGGCGTCCAGCTGTTCACGCAGCTGACCGGCCAGGAACGGCTCGGCCAGCAGCGCGCGCGGCCCGATCACCAGCACCGTCTGCCGGCCCGGCGCGGTGAGCGGCGGCATGGCGGAGCGTGGCGGCTGGGCCAGCGGGCGCACCCGCTCCAGCGCCCGCTGCACCCGCGCCGCGTTGTGCACCAGACGCTGGCCCAGCCGCGCGGCCTCGCCGCTCAGCTCCGGGCCGCCGTCCGGCAGCGTCTGGAGCGGCGGCAGCCCGCTCAGGCGGCGGGGCAGCAGCTCGGCAAACGCCTCGCCCCAGGCGTCCTGGGCCACCGGCGCCAGGGCCGGCAGCAGAATCAGGTCCGCGCGCTCCAGTTCCAGCACCCGGCCCAGCGCCAGCTGCACCTGCGGCGGCTCGTCCTGCAGACTCTGGCGGCCCACCTCATAGACCTCGCTGGCGCTGAGGGCCGGCAGCATCAGCTCCACCCCCAGCTCGTTCAGATAGGCTTCCCAGAAGCCGAACTGCCGGGCACCAAATGTAGAAATCAGACCAACCTTCACCCGGTCAGTCTACGTCACGGCCACAAAAAACCGCCGGGACGAATCCCGGCGGTGCTGTGAAGCCGTCTGTCGATTAACGCAGAACGCGCAGGGCCTTGAGGATGGCGATCAGAATGACCGATCCCACAATGCCCCAGACAATGCCCATGATGCTGAAGGTCCCCGCTGTGGAGCCGCCCCAGCCGAGCAGGTTGCCGAAGATCCACTGGGCCAGCAGCGCGCCCACGATACCGATCAGGATGTTGGCGACCGCGCCCTGCTGCGCGTCCGTCTTCATGATGATGCTGGCGAGCCAACCACACAGTGCGCCGACGATGATCGTAATAATCCAACCCATGATGTCTACCTCCGTGATGTGGATTGCCCGTATGAGGCTTCCCTTGATGGCCAACGGCTTTCGCTCGTTGTGGGAGAAGCATGAGCCTGGACAAATGCCCCAATAGCAGCGCGGCTTACCAAATCAAGACCATTTCAAGGCCATGTAAGGTTCCGCACAAAACGGTGTAAAGGGGCCGTCAGACTCGCGGCCTGCAGGTGAAAAACCGGCGTCCTGGCTGACCGGGCACTGAGCTGCTTCGGTGTGCCGGACTTGTCTTGACGCCGCCTCACGCCGGAGCGCGCCGGCCCTGTAGCATGGCGGCAGCGCGTCCCGGCAGCCGCCGGGAGTGGCCCACTGGAGGAACAGCATGCCCGGAATCATCGAAGCGTACCGTCCGTATCTGCCCGTCACCGAGCGGACGCCCGCCCTGACGCTGCACGAGGGCAACACGCCGCTGATTCACGCCGCGAAGCTGAGCCGCGAACTGGACATCGAGCTGTACCTGAAATACGAGGGGCTTAATCCCACCGGCAGCTTCAAGGACCGCGGCATGGTGATGGCGGTGGCCAAGGCCATCGAGGACGGTGCCGACACCATCATCTGCGCCAGCACCGGCAACACCAGCGCCGCCGCCGCCGCCTACGCTGCCCGCAGCGGCCTGAAGTGCGTGGTGCTGATTCCGGACGGCAACATCGCGCTCGGCAAACTGGCGCAGGCCATCGCCTACGGCGCCCACATCGTGGCGATTCAGGGCAACTTCGACCGGGCGCTCACGCTGGTGCGCGAGATCAGCGACAAGCATCCGCTGGCGCTGGTGAACAGCGTCAACCCGTACCGACTGCAGGGCCAGAAGACCGGCGCCTTCGAGATCGTGGACGTGCTGGGCCGCGCCCCGGACGCACTGGCGATTCCAGTGGGCAACGCCGGCAACATCAGCGCGTACTGGATGGGCTTCAAGGAGTACCACGAGGCGGGCCAGAGCGAGCACCGGCCCCGGATGCTGGGCTTCCAGGCGGAGGGCGCGGCCCCCTTCGTGCGCAACGCCATCATCGACGAGCCCGAGACGCTGGCCAGCGCCATCCGCATCGGCAATCCGGCCAGTGCGCCGCTGGCCCGCGCTGCCGTGCAGGAGTCGGGCGGCCTCTTTGACATGGCCAGCGACGACGAGATCATGCACGCCTACAACCTGATCGCCCGCGAGGGCGTGTTCTGCGAGCCGGCCAGCGCCACGCCGGTGGCGGGGCTGCTGAAACTCAAACGCGAGGGGCGCCTCACGCCGGGGCAGACGGTGGTGGCGATTCTGACCGGCAATGGCCTGAAGGACCCGAACGCGGCCATGCGCGCGGTGGAGGCACCCAAAGGCATCGAGGCCAGCCTGGACCGGGTGCTGGAGGCCATCCTTTGATCGGGAGGCCCCCCGCGCACCCCGCCGCCCGGTTGCAGCATGGCTGAGTCGTTCACCGTCCGCGCGCCCGCCTCCAGCGCCAACCTGGGGCCCGGCTTCGACAGCCTGGGCCTGAGCCTGAGCCTGTGGACCACCCTGCGCCTGACCCGGCAGGCCCGCACCGAGGTGGTGCCGCTGGGCGAGGCGTTGGAGGGCACGCCCGCCAACGAGAGCAACTACATCTATCAGGCGATGCTGCTGGCCGCCCGCAAGGTGGGCCGCAAGCTGCCGCCGGTGCGGGTAGAGATCGAAACCGAGGTGCCGCTGGCGCGCGGCCTGGGCAGCAGCGCCGCCGCACTGGTGGCGGGGCTGGTGGCCGGCAACGTGCTGCTGGGTGAACCGCTGAGCAGCGAGGACCTGCTGGACGTGGCGGCGCGCGAGGAAGGCCACCCGGATAACGTGGCGCCGGCGCTGTACGGCGGCATCGCCGTGGCGACGCTGGACAAGCTGGGCACCCACTACGTGCGACTGGAGCCGCCCGCGCACCTGGGCGTCACGGTGCTGATTCCGGACTTCGAGCTGTCCACCAGCAAGGCCCGCGCTGTGCTGCCCACCGAGTACTCGCGCTCCGACACCGTCCACGCGCTGTCGCACGCCGCGCTGCTGGCCGCCGCACTGTCGCAGGGGCGGCTGGAGCTGCTGCAGCACGCCATGCAGGACTACGTGCACCAGATCTGGCGCGCGCCGCTGGTGCCGGGCCTCACCGACGTGCTGGAGGGCGCCACCCGTCACGGGGCGCTGGGCGCGGCCCTGAGCGGCGCCGGCCCCACCGTGCTGTGCTTTCACGACACCCGCCAGCCTACCGGCGGGCTGCACCAGTTCCTGAGCGGCGTGATGGCCCGCAACGGCCTGCACGGTCAGGTGCTGGACCTGCCGATTGATGTGGAAGGCACCACCGTCCACGGTTGAGCTCCGGGCACTACTGACCGGGTGACAGGACGAAACACCCGGCTGACGGCGCTATGCTACGACCGTCCCGACTCAGGTGCCGCGCGCAGCCTGTCCTGCCCTCAGACTCCCCCACCCAATGGAGGTTTCTCCCTTGAACATCAACCGTGGTCCGCTGCTCGTGTTTTCCGGGCAGAGCAACATTCCGCTCGCCCAGGAGATCTGTCAGCACCTGGGCATTCCATTGGGGCGGAGCGAGACGGTGAAGTTCACCAACGACAACATCATCGTGCAGTACGAGGAATCGCTGCGCGAGGGCGACGTGTTCATCGTGCAGAGCTTCAGCACCCCGGTCAGCGACGCGATCATGGAACTGATGCTGCTGATCGACGCGGCCAAGAGCGCGTCTGCCGGGCGCGTCACCGCCGTGATTCCGTATTACAGCTACGCCCGCAGCGACAAGAAGGACGCGCCGCGCATCAGCATCGCCGGTCGGCTGGTGGCCGACCTGCTGCAGGAGGCCGGCGCCGACCGCATCCTGACCATGACGCTGCACAGCTCTCAGGTGCACGGCTTCTTCAAGGTGCCGGTAGACCACCTCTCCTCCGACCGCATCCTGGGCGAGCACTTCCAGCGGGTGGTGCCACACGCCCATGAAGGCGTGGTACTGGCGCCCGACGCCGGCAGCATCAAGCGGGCGGCGGCCATCGCGCACCGGCTCAACAGTGGTCTGGCCTTCATCGACAAGCAGCGCACCTCCGACACCACTGTGGACCCACGCGCCCTGATCGGTGACGTGCAGGGCAAGAACGTGTTCATCGTGGACGACGAGATCAGCACCGCCGGCAGTCTGGTGGAGGCGGTCAACTTCGCCAAGCGGATGGGCGCCAAGGACGTGTACGTGGCCGTCACGCACGGCGTGTACACCGGCCCGGCGGTGGAGCGCATCCGCGCCCTGGACGCCGTGCAGGTGGCGAGCACCAACACGGTGCTGGTGCCGGAGAGCAAGATTGAGGGGTCCGGCGGCAAGATGCACGTGCTGTCGGTGGCCCAGCTGTTTGCCGACGCCATCCGCAACATTCACACCGGCGAGAGCGTCAGCACCCTGTTCGAGTGAAGACGGTGCCGAACAGGCGAAGGCCAGCGAATCAGGAATTCGCTGGCCTTCGCCTGTTCAGTCCGGCTGAACCTCCACACCCTTCCAGAAGGCGATGTACCCGGTGATGTTGCTGGCCGCCTGCTTCGGCTGAGGGTAATACCAGGCTGCGTCCCGGTTCTGCTGCCCGTCCACTTCCAGCGTGTAGTAGCTGGCCTCGCCCTTCCACGGGCAGGTGGTGTGGGTGGTGCTCTCCCGGAGGTACTGCGGGTTCACCGATTCGCGCGGGAAGTAGTGGTTGCCCTCCACCACCACCGTCTGGGTGCTGCTGGCGATGGTCTGACCGTTCCAGGTGGCTTTCATGCCTCCAGGCTAGGGAAGCGGTCCGGCACCGGCTGTCAGATGGCCGACAGAGTGAGGGCGGCGTCAAGGCTGGCCGCATTGACAAAGTTCCTTCGTTCACGATTCAATACAGTTAAATGAAACGCTTCCAAACGGGCGGGCGCCTCGGCGCCCTGGTCGCCGTCACGCTGGCCCTGTCGGCGTGCGGCCTCGTCAACAAGCCAACTCCGCCCACCGCGCGGGACTGGCAGGGCGAGACCATCTATTTCGCCCTCACCGACCGCTTCAGCAACGGCGACCCCAGCAACGACAACGGGGCAGACCGCGAGCCGGGCGACCGCGCCGACCGGACCAACCCGCTCGGCTGGCACGGCGGCGACTGGAAGGGGCTGCAGCAGAAGATCGAATCCGGCTACTTCAAGAAGCTGGGCTTCACGGCCATCTGGATCAGCCCGGTGGTGCTGCAGGTGCCGAGCATCGCGGTCAAAGACGGCCCCAACAAGGGCAAGCCGTTTGCTGCGTATCACGGCTATTGGGCCGACGACTTCTTCAAGACCGACCCGCACTTCGGCAGCCAGGCGGACCTGAAGGCGCTGGTGGACAGCGCGCACAAGAACGGCCTGAAGATCATCCAGGACGTGGTGGTGAACCATGCCGGATACAAGTCGGCACTGACCGATGCGCACCCGGACTGGTTTCACACCCAGAAACAGTGCGACGACAGCACCAATAAGGATCAGGACTGTGGCCTGGATGGTCTGCCGGACTTCGACCAGAGCAAGCCGGAAGTGGTGCAGTACCTCAACGACTTCGTGACGTACTGGCGCGACAACGTCGGCATCGACGGCCTGCGTATCGACACCATGAAGCACGTGGCCGACAGCTACTGGCCGCAGTTCTTCAAGGCGGGCGGCGCCGGCGACCCGAGCAAAATCTGGTCGGTGGGCGAGGTGTTCAACGGCGACCCGGCCTTCCTGGCGCGCTACATGGACGTGCTGGGCTCGCCAAGCGTGTTCGACTTCGCGCTGTACTTCGCGGTCAAGGACAACCTGAGCAGCGCGTCCGGCAGCCTGGACGCCCTGGCCGACACCTTCGCCCGCGACAGCGCCTACAAGGACCCGACCCGGCTGACCACCTTTATCGACAACCACGACGTGCCGCGCTTCGTGAGCGAGGTGCAGAACAAGGGGGGCAACGCCCAGCAGGCCGCCGCCCGCCTGGACCTCGCGCTGAGCCTGATGTACATGTCGCGCGGCACCCCCAGCGTGTACCAGGGCACCGAGATTGCGCAGGCGGGCAAGGGCGACCCCTACAACTACGTGCTGGGCGAGGGCAACCGCGAGGACATGGACTTCAGCAAGGTGGACGGCAGCCCCACCGCTGCCCGGCTCACGGCGCTGGCCAAGGCCCGCACCGGCTACGTGGCGCTGCGGCATGGCGTGCAGCAGGAGCTGTGGCGGCCCAACGGCGGCGCGCCCATCTACGCCTTCCGCCGCGTGATGAAGGACGGCAGCGGGCAGCCGGTGGTGGCCGTCATGAACAACGGCGACACCGACCTGCAGCTCTCCAGTCTGCCGGGCGGCGGCATTCCGCTGCTCGGCACCTTCAGCGGCGCGGCCCTGACGGAGATCACCGGGCGGACCAGCACCCTTAAGTACCAGAATGGCCTGCTGGTGGGCACCGTTCCGGCCCACAGCCTGCTGGCAGTGAGCGGCAAGGCCGGCAGTGGGGCGACCGTGACGGTCAACCCCGCTCTACCGGAGGTGGGTGCGCTGGCCGCACGGGCGGGCGACGGTGCGGTGCAGCTGACCTGGACGGCCCCGGCCGGCACGGACGTCACCGGCTACCGGGTGTACCAGTCGGTAGCGGGCGGCCAGGAACAGCTGCTGAACTTCGCGCCGCTGCCGGCCAGCACCCTGACCTTCCTGGCACGCAGCCTGACCAACGGCAGCAGCTACAGCTTCCGGGTGGTGGGGGTGGACGCCCAGGGCCGCGAGTCGGCGGGGCGCAGCGTGAGCGCCATGCCCGATAGCAAGAACACGGTCCAGGTGACCTTCACAGTCAACGCCCGCAGCCAGGGCAACGGCACGGTGGAACTGCGCCGCTTCGACACCGGCAGCCAGATCAGCTACCCGATGACCCAGACGACGCGCGGCCTCTGGAAGACCACCGTGGCGCTGCCGCTCTTCCGGACTGTGGAGTTCAAGTTCGGCAACACCGCCGCCGGTGCCAAGAACAGCGGCTACGAGGGACCAAACCAGCCGAACCGCAGCGTGACGGTAGACACCGGCGCCGCGGTGAACGCCACCTACGACTACATCAGCACGCCCGCGCCCACCACCGTCATCGAGGGCCACGTGACCGGCAAGGGCGCGCCGCTGGCCGGCGCCCTGGTGGAGGGCAACGACAAGAACCTGCAGTACGCCTACACCTTCGCGGACGGCAGCTACACCCTGCTGGCCCCTTCCGGCAGCCAGACGCTGACCGCCAGCGCTGCGGGCTACCTGAACAGTGCGGCCATCACTGCCACCTCCCCGGCCACCGGCGTGGACTTCGCGCTGAGCCAGAGTGGGTCCACCAACACCAAGTACACCATCGACGGCAACCTCTCCGACTGGATTGCCCCCAAGGTGAAGCTCACCAGCCCGGATCAAGGCGGCTTCGGGACCGACAACAACTTCCTGACTCTGCAGGCTGACAGTGACAGCCAGTACCTGTATCTGGCCTACACCTATACCGTCAGCGGCAACAGCGCCATCGTGTACCTGGATACCGGCGCCGGCGGGGCGCTGCAGGCCAACCAGTTTGCTGCATGGCCCCGCCTCGCCACATTCAACTCGGGAGTGGACAGCTTCGTTGCCCGCTACGGCAACGAGGCGGCCCAGGTGCACCGCGTGACGAGCAACACCGTCGTGCCTGAGGTCGGCAGCGCTGATTACCTCCAGGCGGCCAGCGGCACGCTGCCCAATCAGACGGTCGAACTGGCGATTCCCTGGACCGCCCTGGGCCTGAGCGGCAAGCCCAGTACGCCGGTCAACATCTACGGCGGCATCTTCGGCGGCGACAACTACGGTGCGGGCGACATCGTGCCAAACAGCACCAGCACCCCGCCCGGTGCCAACACCACCAACAGCGCCGACAGCTTCCGCGCGAACTTCACCACGCCCCTGACCCTGCCCTGAGCCGAGCAGTCAGACATGCCCCGGAGACAGACCTCCGGGGCATGTCTTTTGTCTGACCATCATTTGCTTACCCGGCCTGACAAACCGCTGGCCTTCCTTCACAATTGGGATCATGGTTCTGTCAAGGTTCATGCCCAAGAATCCGCAATTCAGTGTCCTGTTCACGCAGCAGGCCCGGATTGCGGCCCAGACCGCCCAGGCGCTGTGCACGCTGCTGCAGGACTACACCGAGGTGGAGGCAAAGGTGCAGGCCATCCGCGACCTAGAGCACGAGGCCGACCGGCTGAGCAAGCAGCTGGTGGAGGTGCTGTCGCAGTCATTTATCGTGCCGTTCGATCGCGAGGACATCATTCAGCTGATCGAACACCTGGACGACGTGGTGGACGACATCGAGGAGGCCGCCCGCAAGCTGGTGCTGTACCGGGTGCGGCAGCCGTCGCCGCAGGCCGCCACGCTGGCCGAGATCGTGCGCCAGCAGGCCGAGGTGCTGGCCCAGGGCATGCCGCTGCTGGAGTCGGCGGGCCGATACGGTGAGCTGCGCCAGCTGATGGAGCAGGTGCGGCAGCTGGAAGACCAGGGCGATCAGGTCAGCGACGAGGTGCAGGTGGGCCTGTATGACGGCGTGACGGACGTGCCGGGGATGGTGGCGGCCATGCGGATGGGCGAGATCCTGGCGCTGCTTGAAAGCGCCATCGATCAGGCGCAGCGGGTGGCCAAGACGGTCGAGAACGTCATGCTCAAGAACGCCTGATGAGCGCGGCCCTGCTCACCCTGATCGTGATCGTGGCGCTGGCCCTGATCTTCGATTTCATCAACGGCTTTCACGACACCGCCAACGCCATCGCCACCAGCGTGGCCACCCGCGTTCTGACGCCTACCCAGGCCATCACCATGAGCGCGGTGCTGAACATCGTGGGCGCCCTGACCGGCACGGCCGTAGCCAAAACCATCAGCCGCGACATCGTGTCGCCCGAGATCGCGGGCAACCTGACGCTGGTGGGGGCCGCCCTGGTGAGTGCCATCGTCTGGAACCTCTTCACATGGTGGCGCGGCATTCCCAGCAGCAGCAGCCACGCCCTGGTGTTCAGCCTGGTGGGAGCCGGGGTAGCGGCCGGCGGCTGGGGTTCCATCGTGCCCAAGGGCGTGGTCAAGACGCTGCAGGGCCTGCTGTTCAGCCCGGTGCTGGGCTTCCTGGTGCCGATCGTGCTGATGTTTCTGCTGCTGTGGCTGGTGGTGCGCCACCTGAGCCCCCGCACCGTGACGCGCGTGTTCCGGCCGCTGCAGATCTTCTCGGCGGCATTTATGGCCTTCTCGCACGGCGGCAATGACGCCCAGAAGACCATGGGCATCATCACGCTGGCGCTGGGCGCGTACCTAGGCACCACCCTCAACACGGTGCCGCTGTGGGTGATCCTGGCCGCCGCCACCGCCATGGGCATCGGCACGGCCACCGGCGGGTGGCGCATCATCCGCACCATGGGCTTCAAGGTGGTGGAGCTGCGGCCCATTGACGGCTTCGTGGCGGAGCTGAGCGCGGCCAGCATCATCGAAACCGCCAGCCGGCTGGGCATCCCGGTCAGCACCACCCACGTCATCAGCAGCGCCATCATGGGGGTGGGCACCACCAAGGGCTACAAGAAGGTCAAGTGGCAGGTGGCCGGACGCATCGTCAGCGCCTGGATCTTCACCATTCCCACCTGCATGCTGCTCGGCTGGCTGTGCTTCAAGGCCGCCACGCTGTTCTGAACAGCAACAAGAAGGCCGGCTGACCACAGCAGTCAGCCGGCCTTCTTGCTTCTTTATTCCCAGTCCAGGATGACCTTGCCGCTCTGGCCGCCGCGCATCATGTCAAAGCCCTGCTGGAAGTCCTGGATGCCGTAGTGGTGCGTGATGACCGGGCTCAGGTCCAGGCCCGACTGCACCAGCGCCGCCATCTTGTACCACGTCTCGAACATCTCGCGGCCGTAGATGCCCTTCAAGGTCAGGCCCTTGAAGATCACGTCGTTCCAGTCGATCTGCACGTCGCCGGCCGGGATGCCCAGCAGCGCCACCTTGCCGCCGTGGTTCATGCTGTGCAGCAGCTGACGGAACGCCGCCCCGTTGCCGCTCATCTCCAGGCCCACGTCGAAGCCCTCGGTCATGCCGAGTTCCGTCTGCGCCACGGTCCACAGGTCCTCGCGCGCCACGTTCACGGCGCGGGTGGCGCCCATCTGCCGGGCAAGGTCCAGGCGGTAATCGTTGACGTCGGTAATGACCACGTTGCGGGCCCCGGCGTGCCGCGCGATGGCCGCCGCCATCACCCCGATGGGGCCGGCCCCGGTGATCAGCACGTCCTCGGCCACCAGATCGAAGCTGAGCGCCGTGTGCACCGCGTTCCCGAACGGGTCGAAAATGGCCGCCACGTCGTCGGGGATGTTCTCGGGGATGCGGAAGGCGTTGAAGGCCGGAATCACCAGGTACTCGGCGAAGCTGCCGGGGCGGTTGACGCCCACCCCCTGGGTGTTGCGGCACAGGTGGCGGCGGCCGGCGCGGCAGTTGCGGCAGTGCCCGCAGGTGATGTGCCCTTCCCCGCTGACCCGGTCCCCCATCTGGAAACCACGCACCTCACTGCCCATGCCGGCCACGGTGCCCACGTACTCGTGACCCACCACCATGCCCAGCGGAATCGTCTGGCTGGACCAGGCGTCCCAGTTGTAGATGTGCACGTCGGTGCCGCAGATGCTGCTTTTGCGGACCCGGATCAGCAGGTCGTTGGGGCCCGGTTCCGGAACTGGAACCTGACGCATCCAGATGCCCTCGCGGGCGTGTTCCTTGATGAGGGCGGTCATGGTGGCAGGGGCGCTCATGTCTAGACGGTTCTAGCGTCATCTGTGGCCGCACGCAAGGACCGGCCGAACAATGGCCCGCCGCTGCCCCCACCCGGCCCACGCCGGACCCGTTTCACGCTAAGCTCGGCCCATGATCACCTTTCGAAAGAGCAATGCCCTGGAACCGGAGAAGGAGCGGTCGGTACAGATAGACCTGGTGCCGCTGCTGCTGTTCGGCCTGGGCTTTCTGCTGACCCGGACCCTGATCTCGACGTGGAAGGCGGAACCCGCATGACCCAGCAACCTCAACAGATGCTCCGCAGCGTAGGCAGTGACCGGGCGGTGGTGCCCGGCTGGACCAACATCGTACCGGGCGTGAAGGACGCCATCGAACTGCAGCTGGACCTGCAGGAGAGCGACATGAAGCGCGAGCAGGCGCTGCTGCTGATCGAGTTCTGGGCCACGCCAGAAAACCTGACGCTGCAGTCGCTGCTGCCGGTGCGCGCCTTCGTGGGCGAGCCGAAAGGCTGGTGCGTGTTTCTGCCGGCGCAGGGACGGGTGTTCATCCGGGCCATTGACCCGCAGCCGAGCCCCCCGCTGCTGGCCGCCCACGGCATCAACCTGGACCCGCAGACGCCGGTGGGCACCACCGTGCACGTCAAGGTGGAGTTTCCCAAAGCAGCGCCCGGCAGCAACTGAAGGGCAACAGCGAGGGGGCCGGGCGCAGACGCTGCCCGACCCCCTCTTCTTGCCTTGCTTATACCGTGCTGACGGTGCCGGCGTGCCGCTGGTACCAGCGGTAGGTCTTGCGGAAGCCGCCCTCCAGCGAGGTGTCCGGCACCCAGCCGGCCCGGATCAGCCGCTCCGGGTCGCCCTGACGGCGTGGCGGCGGCAGCGGGGTGCTGTCGTCGAAGCAGAAACGGCCGGTGTAGCCGGTCACGCGGCCCACGCATTCGGCCAGCTGCACCAGGGTGTGCGGCTCCCGCTGCCGGATGCCGATGGTGCCGGGCTCCGAGAGCTGCTCGATCAGGAACAGGCAGGCGTCGGCGAGGTCGTCGATGTACAGCGCCTCACACGGCAGGTCCGGGTGGCCGTGCAGCTGCACCTGCGGCTGGCCCGTCTCGGCCGCCTGGATCACCTTGCGGAACAGGGCGCTCACCAGGTTGCCTCTGGGGGCGTCCAGCCGCAGCCCCGGCCCGTACAGGCCGGTGGCCACCGCGCTGGAGAAGTGGCAGCCGTACTGGGTGCGGTAGCTGTCGCACAGCTCGGTCATGATGGTGCTGGCCGCCTCCCGGGCGCGCTGGCTCTCGGCGATCAGCTCGGCCTGCAGGTAATCGGCGTCGCGGTTCACCACCCGCGCGTCGAAGAGGGTCGGGTCGCAGTCGATGCACAGCAGCCGCTCGCTCTCGTAGAGGTAGGCGGCGTGAATCACGCTGCTCATCATCATCAGGGCCTGCCGCAGCCAGGTGGCGGGCGTCAGGCTGTCGTCCAGCACCCCGCCCAGGCTGATGGGGGCCAGGAACACGTAATCCGGCAGGTGCGCCTCGAAGAAGGCGTTCACGGCGGCCGGCTCCCAGGCGGCCGGGGCATCGTCGTCGCGCACCACGATGTTGTGGTACCCCAGCTGACGCAGGTGCCGGACAATCGCTCCCCCCACAACCTCGTTGTGTCCGGTCACAAAGATTTTGGAGTCGAGCGCGAGTTTCACCGTCAACCTCAGGGGGTCTGCTGCGGGCGGGAGCGCGCAGAGCGAAGCCGACCGGGAAAGAGCCGGATCAGCGGTCATGGTCAGCCGTACAGTTCTTGGCGCTCGGTGCCGTCCGGCAGCGCCACCGAGAAGCGGCGCAGCCGCGCGGCCTGCAGCAGCAGGCGCCACACGAACAGCGGGTTGAGCAGCACGTAACGTTTCCACAGGCGGCCCGGCTCTTTGGTGAGTCGGTAGAACCACTCCAGGCCGGCGTCCTGCATGTGCTTGGGCGCCTGCGCGAGCGTGCCCGCGTGGAAGTCGAAGGCCGCGCCCACCGCCAGCACCGGCATCGGCAGCAGGTTACGGTACTCGAAGGCCCACACCTCCTGGCGCGGGCAGCCCAGCCCCACGAACACCGCGTCGGCCCCGGAAGCCCGGATGCGCTCGGCGATCTCGCGCTGCTCTTCCGGGGTGGTGCGCCGGAACTTGGACGCCTCCATCCCGGCGATGCGCAGGCCCGGGTACTTCTGCTGCAGGTTGCTGGCAAACTTCTCCAGCACCTCCTGCTTGCTGCCGTACAGATACACGCTCATGCCCTGCTTGCCGAGCGCCTCGGCGGTGTACAGCGTCAGGTTCGGGCCGTACACCCGGTCCGGCAGGGCCTTGCCGTACAGCAGCCGCAGCGCCCAGCGGACCGGCTGGCCGTCCGGCACCACCAGGTCCAGGCCATTCAGCCGCCGGGCGTGTTCCGGGTCCAGGTGGCCGGTCATCACGCCGTGCACCGCCAGGGCGCTCACCGCCAGCGGCCGCTTCTCGGTGGCCGCCTGCATGATGCGCGCCACCGCCGCGTCGTAGTCCACGGCATTGATGCCCACGCCCAGCACGCTATGGCGCCCCAGATCAATCATGCGAGACCACCCAGCGCTCCTGGTTGTAGTCGTACATCTCCTGCAGGATGCGCGGCACGTCGTAGGTGATCTGCCACTCGGGGTAGTGCTGCTTGAACTTGGCCAGATCGCTGATGTACCAGATGTGGTCGCCGATGCGGTTGTCCTCGGCGTAGCTGTGGTTCATCGGCTGCCCGGTGATCTGCTCGCACAGCTCGATGGCCTCCATCATGCTGCAGTTGCTCTCGCGCCCGCCGCCGATGTTGTAGACCTCCGCCACGCGCGGGTTCAGGTAGAACTGATGGAAGGCGGAGATCAGGTCGGCGCTGTGGATGTTGTCGCGCACCTGCTTGCCCTTGTAGCCGAACACCGTGTAGTGGGTGCCGCTCATGGCGCACTTCATCAGGTAGGCCAGGAAGCCGTGCAGCTGGGTGCCCGAGTGGTTGGGGCCGGTCAGGCAGCCGCCGCGGAAGCACACGGTCGGCATGTCAAAGTAGCGGCCGTACTCCTGCACCAGCACGTCGGCGGCCACCTTGCTGGCCCCGAACAGCGAGTGCTTGGTCTGGTCGATGCTCATGTCCTCGGCGATGCCGACGGTGTAGCGGTGCGAGGGGTCGATCTCCCAGCGCTTCTCCAGCTCCTGGAGCGGCAGCAGGTTGGGCGTGTCACCGTACACCTTGTTGGTGCTGGTGAAGATAAAAGGCGTGGTGGGGCAGAAGGTGCGGGCGGCCTGCAGCAGGTTCAGCGTGCCGTTGGCGTTCACCGAGAAGTCCGAGAAGGGGTCGCGGGCGGCCCAGTCGTGCGAGGGCTGCGCGGCCGTGTGAATGATCAGCGCCAGGTCCTTGCCGTAGTGCTGAAAGATCTTCTCGATCTCGGTGTAGTCGCGGATGTCCACATCCAGGTGGGTGTAGTTCTTCAGGTCCTTTTCCAGGCGGCGCTGGTTCCACTGGGTGGAGGCCTCCTCGCCGAAGAAGAACTTGCGCATGTCGTTGTCGAGGCCCACCACGTCCATGCCCATGCCGGCAAAGTGACGCACCGCTTCTGATCCGATCAATCCTGCAGAACCCGTTACCAGTACGACACTCATCTTCAAACTCCTTTAGTGATTGGCGAATCGTGGGCCGCAGCGCACCGGCCGGAGGGCCTGGACCGCGCCGAAGAGCTTCTACCCCATCGGGTTGCCCCTACTGTGAGGGAGCAGGCGTAAAAGAGGCGCTAAACCATCTCCTCACCTGTGAAGGGTGAGGCATGCAGTGTGAACACCAGGACCCCCGGAACCGCGGCAGCGCCGCCGCCAACGCGTCCGCGCCACGGCTGGAAACCCCACACGACGTTGCCGTGCCGCGCGGCGATTTTGCGTTCACTTAACGACCTCCCGGTCACGATAGGGGCGTCTTGTTGGAGGGCCGATCTTTCTCCGGCGCCACGTTTTCCCCTCCTTGCCCTGGATGTTCGCCCGGCGCTGGCCGATCAGGAGTCTGCATGCACGTCACCACCCGCTCAACACGCCCTGGTCTCAAACCGCAGGCCCATACCCATCGTCTCTTCCGCAACCGCTCGCTGCTGGGCGGGCTGTGCATGGCCCTGGCCGATCTGGCCGCCCTGCTGCTGGCCGTCTACTTCGCCACCTGGCTGCGCAACGTCCTGTTCGCGCCGGTGCTGCACCCGGACTGGGTGTGGTTCTCGGCGTGCATGTGGCTGCTGGGCGCCTTCATCCTGAAGCTGCTGCCCGGCTGGGGCCTGAGCGCGGCCACCGAGCTCAAGCGCATGACCGAGCTGACCTTCACCGTGCTGGCCGTCACGGCAGCTTCGCTGTTCCTGGCCAACCACGACGGTCAGGTGAGCCGCGTGGCCCTGGTGTTCAGCCTGGTGCTGGCGCTGCCGCTCAGCCTGCTGCTGCGGCACACGGCCCGCTCGCTGCTGCTGCGCGCCGGGCTGTGGGGCCTGCCCACCGCCATCTACGGCGGCGGGCACACCGGACGCTCGCTGATCGCGGCGCTGCGGGAGAACCCCGGGTACGGCTACATCCCCTCGGCGGTGTTCGACGACGATCCGGCCCTGAGCGGGCAGACGGTGGACGGCGTGCCCGTGCTGGGTCCAGCCTCGCGCACGGTGCACAACGTGCCGGCAGCGGTGCTGGCCATGCCGGGCCTGAGCCGCGAGCGCATGAATGAGCTGCTGGAAGGCCCGCTGTCTCACTACCGCAACGTGGTGATCATCCCGGACCTGTTCGAGATGGAGAGCATCTGGGTCAAGGCCAGCGATTTCGGCGGCGTGCTGGGCCTGGAGGTCACGCGCTACCTGCTGGACCCGGTCGCCACCTTCGGCAAGCGGGCCTTCGATCTGGTGGCCGTGCTGATCACGCTGCCGCTGTGGCTGCTGCCGTGCCTGCTGCTGGCGGCGCTGATCTGGCTGGAGGACCGCCAGAACCCACTGTTTCTGCAGCCGCGCATCGGGCTGGACGGCCAGACCTTCCTGACCTGGAAGTTCCGCACCATGGTGCCGAACGCCGAGGACGTGCTGCGCCGCACGCTGGCCGAGGACCCGGCGCTGATGGCCGAGTGGCTGGAGTTCTACAAGCTGAAGCGCGACCCGCGCATCACGCGGGTGGGCCGGGTCATCCGCAAGCTCAGCCTGGACGAGCTGCCACAGCTGGTGAACGTGCTGACCGGCCAGATGTCACTGGTCGGACCGCGCCCGCTGCCCGACTACCACCACAGCCAGCTGCCGCCGCAGGTGCAGGCGCTGCGCGAGAAGGTGCGCCCCGGCATGACCGGCCTGTGGCAGGTGTCGGGCCGCAGCGAGAGCGGCAACATCGGCATGGAGCGCTGGGACCCCTACTACGTCCGCAACTGGAGCATCTGGCTGGACCTGGTGGTGCTGATGCGGACAGTCCGGGCGGTCATTCGCGGCTCCGGCGCATACTGAAGTTAGCGCCTGTAGGGTGTCGGGGGCGGTGGAGCGTATCCACCGCCCCCGGTCATATGCCCGTTCCAGCGGCAGTCCTTACGGTGGCTGAAGCCCTGCGCCTGACAGCTCCACTGCCCATGCGTGTTCCCGCCTGTTGGCAGACGTTCCCTGACGGTGGAAGGGCTCAGCGGCGGGAATGTATCCGGCAGGACCGCTGACGCCGCCGCTCCCGGGCCACAACAAAGCGGACCACCTGAGGTGGTCCGCCTCTTCCTGCTGCCCTTACGGTCCTGCGGGCCGGAACATCAGCTGTTTCACGAACAGGTTGCGGTCCTGGGGTGGCCGGTTCAGGTCGTTGACGAAGGCCAGGGTCAGCCGGCCGGCATGCGGCACCGGGACCTTCAGCGGCCGGGGCGCCAGCACGTTCGTCTCCAGCAATGGCTCCCCGTCCAGCGAAACCAGCAGCAGCGGCGCGCCACCGGCGGCAGGCGTGCCGGACGCCACCAGGCTCAGGGTGCCGGCACCGCACACCGGCAGCGTCAGGGTGGCGTTGGCCCAGAAGTCGGCCTCACTGCTGCCGCGCCGCCGTACGTTGCCCTGGGTGCTGACCGGCGGCGTCCCGGCCGGGCAGGTCAGCGTGGCCGGCTGCAGCTCGGGCGTCTCCGGCCGCTGGCTGAGGCTCCAGCCGGCCACCAGCAGACTAAGCGGCAGGCCCAGCAGCAGGGCGTCTCCGGCCCTCATGGCCGCGCTCCCGGGTCAGCAGTCCAGGCGGCCTGGGCCAGCGGACGCACGCTCCAGAAGGTGTTGGCGGCCGGCAGCACCAGCAGCTGAAGCCGGCTTGCGGTGTGCAGCGGCGGCTGACTCAGCTCGCCCCACCACGCGCCGCCAGCGCTGCTGATCTCACGGCGGTCCACCACCACGCAGTCGGGGTCACACAGCCGCAGCTGCAGCCGGTACTGCCCGGCCGGCACCTGCAAGCCCACCATCACGGCGCTGCGCCCGGCCGACAGCGGTCCACGGGCGCTGCTGAGCGTGAGCAGCCGGACACCGGTGCCTCCCTGCGGCGTCAGCAGTTGCGGCAGCTGGACCGGCACCAGCGACGCGAGCAGCAGCACCCCGCCCGCCAGCGAGGCGCGGCTCCACAACCATCCGGTCGCCACCGGCCGCGCCCACAGCGAGCGCAGCGCCATGCCCGCGATCAGCCAGTACAGATCGGCCACCCCCATGCCCACCAGCAGGGTCGCGTTGTCCACCAGATTGATGACGGCGTACCCCACCGCTGTGGCAATCAGGAACGGATCGCGCCCGGCCAGGGCCGCCACCGTCACCAGCCCCAGCAGCAGAAACAGTCCGGCCGTCCCCACCAGGCCACTTTCCGCCAGGCTCTGCAGCGCCACGTTGTGCGCCTGCCAGATGGCGTAGCGGAACGGCTGGAACCACGCGGCGTCCTTCAGCGCCCGCACCGAGGGCGGGCAGTTCAGCGCCGCCGAGACGTACTCCTGCCAGCAGTTCTCCTCGGAGGTGCGCGCCAGGGCGCCCAGCTGCAGCACCCCGCTGCCGCCCCAGGGCAGCCGCTGGGCGATGCTGCGGGCCTCGTCCCAGTACAGGTCTCGGCTGTTGAGGTCCAGCTGCGACAGGTGCGCCGCCGCTGCGCTGGTGCTGCTCAGCCGGGGCAGCAGCGCCGCGCCCGCCAGCAGCAGCACCAGTCCGGCCAGCACCGTGAGCCGGAAGTTGCGGCTTACCCGGCCCACCAGGGCGGCGGCCAGCAGGCCCACCACGCCGGCGGCCACCGCCGAGCGGCTGCCGCTCAGCACCATCACCGCGAAGCCCAGCAGCAGCAGCGGCCAGCGCAGCCACCACACGCCGCCGCGCCAGCAGGCGGCCAGCCACAGCCCCACCCCGCCCATGATGCCCAGCCAGACCATCGGCAGAAAGGGGTGCAGCAGGCGGGTGCGCCACACCGCGCCGTGCTCCAGCAGCGCCGTGTTCAGCAGCGCGGTCAGCCACACCACCAGCAGGCCCCACAGCAGGGGGCGCAGCCGCTCAGCGGCTTCCTGGCCGGGCCGGGCCAGCTGCCAGCCGGTCAGCAGCAGGCCGCCCACCACCAGCACCCGCAGCACGCCGCCCACCAGCCCCGGCAGCGGCCGGGCCGCCGCCACACTCGACAGCAGCAGCAGAACGGCAGCGGTGCCGAGCAGCCAGCGCAGCGCCAGCGGCAGCGCGGTCACCCGGCGCCAGCTGATCACGCCGAGCACACTCAGCGGCGGCACCAGCGGCAGCAGCGCCAGCCACCACGCCGACCGGCGAGAGCTCACAGGACGAGGGGGAGAGGCCCATGCTCCGGCCTCTCCCCCTCCCTGCTCCCGCCCCGCCGCCTGCACAGACGGAGAGGACGTCACGGCTCAGTCCGACGAGGAGGCGTGGCGCCCCAGCCGCGTGTCGTTGGCCGCCGGGCGCACCGGAGTGCTGCCCTCCATGCGGTAGCTGTAGTCGTAGTAGGTGCCCTTGTCCTCGCTGCGCACCTGCTTGTTCAGCACGATGCCCAGAATGCGGGCACCGGTCACGCGGGCGTTGTTGAGGGCGCTCTGGATCTCCTGGCCGCTGGTGCTGCCGGCCTCGGCCACCAGCACCACGCCGTCCGCGAGGTGGGCGAACGCCATCGCGTCGGCCAGCACCAGCATCGGCGGGGTGTCGATCAGCACCACGTCGTAGGCCGCACCCCAGCGGTCCAGCGCCTCGGCCAGCCGGGGGTGGCCGATCACGCCGCTGCTGTCCTTCATCGGCCGGCCGGCCGGCAGCAGGTCGATGTTCTCGGCCACCGCCATCACCTGCACCTCGTCCAGACGGTCCAGGGCGCTGGGCAGCGTCTGGGCCGGGTCCATCAGCGTCTTGGTCGGATCAATGGCGTTCAGGCGGCAGCTGGGCATGATGCGCCACAGCGGGTTGCCGAAGCCGCGCCACAGCTGCGGCTGGCTGGGCCGGTGCATGTCGGCGTCCACCACCAGCACGCGCAGGCCGCTGGCGGCCAGGCTGGCGGCCAGCACCGCCGTGACGCTGCTCTTGCCCTCGCCGGGCCGGGCGCTGCTCACCACGATGCGGCGGGGCTTGCCGGCCGGCAGCTGCGACAGCAGGTTGACGCGCAGGAAGCCGGCGCCCATGTACAGGCTGCCGCTGCGGGCCGCCTCCACCATGCCGCTCTTCAGGTCCGCGGCGCTCAGGCGCGGCAGCTTGCCCAAGAACGGCACGCCGTAGCCGGCCAGGTCCTGCTCGCCGTGCACCCGGCGGCGCAGGCTGTCGGTCAGCAGCGCGGCGCCGCTGGCCAGCAGCAGCGTCAGCAGGGCCGCCAGCACGCCGCTGCGCACCGGACGCGGCGAGACGCTCTTGTTCGGTTCCACCGCCTGCGATACCGTGTCCAGGCTGCCGGTGGCGGCGCTCTCCAGCACCCGCACCTGCAGCAGGTTCTGCTGTACCTGGGCGCGCGCGGCGGCCAGCGTCTGCACCTCCAGGCTGGCGTTGGGGCCGGTGCTCCGCTGACCGAGCTGGCTGGTCAGCGCGTCCAGCTGCGCCTGCAGGCTGTTCTTGGCCTGCGCGATGCGGCGCTGGGCACGGCCCAGGTCCCAGGCGAGCAGGCTCTCGAGGCTGGTGTCGGCCAGCACGCGGGCGGCCACCGGGGTGCCGGCCTTCACGTGCAGCTCGTAGATGCCCGCCTGCTGGCCGTCGGTCAGGGCGCTGACCTGCAGGTCCGGGAAGCTGCCGCCCTGCAGCTGGCTGCGCAGGCGGCGGCTCAGGTCAGCCTTGACCGGCGCGCTCAGCTCGGTGCTGTCGTTCAGCCGGCGGATGATGTCCTCAATGACGTCGCGGCTGTGGATCGCCTTGTCCACCGCACCCTGCGGCAGCTGCGGCGCCGAGACCAGGTTGCTGCCGACCACGCCGCCGCTGGTGTCGGGACGCGAGGCGATGGCCGAACTGACGGCCTCGTACACGGGCGGCTGCTGGCTCGACAGGTAGTAGGTCCCGGCTCCAGCCAGCAGCGCGGCGCTCAGGATCGGGAGCGCGTGGCGCCGCACCGACATCAGCAGACGCGGGAAATCGAAATCTTCGTTTGTGGGTAGGTTGGACTGCATGTCAGGCCTCTCAGGGGAATCGGAGCAGGGAAGTTCGGGGCAGATGAGAAGCGGAGCGTCAGCAGCCCAGCTCAACCACGCTGGTGTCGGACAGGGTCAGGCGGTGGACGCGCGGCACTGTGCCGTGCCCGACCACCTTGGCGCGGATGCCGATCAGGCAGCCGTGCAGCCGGATGCTCACGTCGCGGATCTCGGCCTCCTCATCAATCACGCTGCACTCCACCTCGGCGTTCTCGATGCGGCTGCCGCGCCCCACGCTGGTGAACGGCCCCAGGTAGGCGTTCTCGATGATTGCTCCGGCGGCGATGGTCACGGGCCCGATGATGGTGCTGTTGCGCACCTCGGCGCCCGGCTCCACCACCACGCGGCCGGTCAGGTTGGAGCCGGTCACGGTGCCGAGCACGTACGGCTCCAGCTTCTCCAGCAGCAGGCGGTTGGTGTCGATCAGGTCGGCGGCCTTGCCGGTGTCGCGCCACCAGCCCTCCACCTTCACGCCCTGCACGTGGCCCTGCTCGCTGATCAATGCGGCGATGGCGTCGGTGATCTCGTACTCGCCGCGCGCGCTGGGCTTCAGCGCCTCGAGGTAGTCGAAGAACTTCGGCTTGAAGCAGTACACGCCCGCCACCGCCAGGTTGCTGGGCGGGTTCTTGGGCTTCTCCACCAGCCGCACGATGCGGCCCTCGTTGTCCAGCTCCGCCACACCGAAGGCGGTGGGATCGTCCACCTCGACCAGCGCGATCACTGCGTCCGCCTGCTGAGCGTAGAAGGTGTCGATGTAGCTGCGCACCCCGTTCTCGAACAGGTTGTCGCCCAGGTACACACAGAAGTCGTCCTGGCCCACGTACTCGCGCGCCATCTTGACCGCGTTGCCCAGCCCCAGCATCTCCGGCTGGTCGATGTAGGTGATATGCACCCCTTCCAGGCCGCGCACCGCCAGCTCAATGGCCTGCTGGGTCAGGTCCGAGACCACGATGCCGATCTCGGTGATGCCGGCCTGCACCAGGGTACGGACCGCATGCACGATGATCGGCTGGTTGGCCACGCGCAGCGCGGGCTTGGGGCGCGTGTAGGTCAGCGGACGCAGCCGCGTACCGAATCCTGCGGCGGGAATGATTGCCTTCATCTCTTACCTCCGGTGTAGTGATGCGAATCCAGCACCCTGTCCCGGCAGTGCGGGACCTTCGACATCGCCACTATGAGGAAGCAGGCGTTAAGGCAGCGACAATGCCCGCGCGCAGCAGCCAGCGCGGCTCCATGCCACAAAACTCATGAACGTAAATGATTCGTTACACCCCGGTCAGCCGAACAGCGTGGTGCGCGGCGAACGGAAGGCGTCCACCCGCGCCACGCCCAGCTGCAGGTGCGCGCAGGTGCCGCCGTGCGGCAGCCGCCGCAGCTGCAGCTGTCCTCCGTGCGCCTGCGCCAGCCGCCGGGCCACCGCCAGCCCCATCCCGCTGCCGGGCCGGTCCGGCTGAAAACGCACCCGCGCCTCGAAGGCCCGTTCCAGCTGCTCGTCGGTGAGGCCCGGCCCCCCGTCCTCCACCCGGATCTGCGGCTGCGCGTCGTGAAGCTCCAGGATCAGCTGCACCCGTCCGTCGGTGTACTTGAGGGCGTTCTCCACCAGGTTCTCGATGATCTGCCGCAGCCGGCCTGGGTCCACCCGCCACACCAGCGGCTGCTCCGGCACGCTCAGCTGCAGGCGTGGCCCGGAGAACTCGCGCAGCAGCGCCCCCAGGTCGGTGGGCTTGGGCGACAGCTGCATCAGCCGGTAGACGGTGTCCAGCTGTTCCAGGTCGCTGCGGCTGGCGATCTGGGCCGCGCTGTCCTCGATCATGTTCAGGAACCGCTGGCGCTGCTCGTGGGTCCCGGCCTCGCGCATCAGGTCGCTGGCCAGCAGCAGCGTCTGCAGCGGCCGGCGCAGCTCGTGCGAGGCCATCTCCAGCAGGTCCTGCTGCTGCCGCGCCTGCCGGTCACGCGCCCGCCGCTCGCGCCGCCACAGCGCCAGCGCCCGCACCGTCAGGGCCGTGCTGAACAGGCCCGTGACCAGCGCGGTGATCAGCAGCTGCATCCGCAGCCGGGACAGGTGCTGCACGTACGTCCAGCGCTGGGCGTTGATCTGCTGGTGCGCCTGGGCATTCAGCTGCTCGGCCTCGGCCACCGCCGCACGCAGCGCCGACGGTGTGCGTCCCCGGAACAGTTCAGCGATGTGGGCCAGCCGGGCGTCGCCCAGCCGCTCGATGTCGGCCAGATCGCTGTACTCGTTGGGATTGTTCAGGCTGGCGAGCGCCTGCTGGTAGAGCCGGTTCAGCTGCGCCGGGCTGGTGTGCGGGTCCTGGGAGGCCAGCAGGTAGCCGTAGAGCTTGTTGATCATGCTCTGGTACGGAAAACCGGTCCAGGAATGCTGGGGCTGCTGCAGCAGCTGTAAACTCGGCGCGAAGCTGAACACCAGCATCACCAGCGTGAACACCAGCGGCACGGCGGCCAGCAGCAGCTCCCTCCAGCCGAGCCGGTCCGTCACCCGCCGCGAGGGCCACAACGGCACCGGCACGGTCACACGCGGCCACAGGCGGCTCACTGGCCGCCGCCGATGCGCTCCACATACCACGCCCACCGGGACCCGTACACGGGGTTTGGGAAGCGGGCAGGTTCGTCGAGGTTGGGAAACACCGCCAGCAGCGGTCCCTTCTGCTGAATGTCGATCGGGTGGCCGTCCGCCTGGTAGGCCAGCATCACCGGGTGGTCCTGGTAGTCGTTCGGCTGGATGGTGGTGCTGAAATTGTCGCTGGCCTGCAACTGCAGCGGCTGACCGGTCAGCCCGACCAGGGCGGCCAGATCACGCAGCGGCACGCCCACGTACTCGAAGTCCTGCTTCAGCTGCGGCTGGAAGGCGCGGTAACGCACCGCCGGCAGCGCTTCGAGCTGGGCGCGGGTGTAGCGGCGCTGTCCGCCGGGGCCCCTGAGGGTCAGCAGCACCGTCTGGTCGGCCGAGGCGGCCACCTTGAGCACACCGTGCAGGTAGACGAATCCGTCTGTCGCCCGGCTGCGCTGACGGGACATCACCAGGCCCACGGACAGCGCCAGGACCGCCAGCACCAGCACGCTGACCCAGACCCGACGCCGTACATTCAACACCCCCAGAGTTTAGAGGGAGCTTAAGGTTTTCTCAATACCAGGGCACCATCATGAATGTCACCTCAGCCGACGACCTGGGGGTACAGCCGGACCCGGGTGTTGTGGAAGGTGCTGCCACCGCCCAGGTCCGTGAGCGTCTGGGCAGTGAGTTCGTTGATGCTCTTCCCGTCCGGCGCCGACAGGCCCCACCAGGTTCCCTCCACCACCACCACGCCCGGCTGCACGTCCTCGGTGACGCGCACCTGCCGCACGACCTGTCCCTGCTCGCTGATCAGCTGCGCCCGCTGGCCGTGCTGCACACCTGCCGCTGCCGCGTCCTGGGGATGCACCATCGCCTGCGGCTCGCCGCCCTCGGCGCGGTTCAGGCGCTCCAGATTGCCGTAGGTGCTGTTCAGGAAGTGGTGGGCCGGCGGGGTCAGCAGCCGCAGCGGATACTCGGCGGTCAGGCGGGCTTCGGCCTCCTGGTGCAGCGGCACCGGCGTGAACTGTACCCGGCCGCTGGGCGTGCCGGCGCCGTGGGCATACGGCAGAAACTCTTCCGGCAGGTTCAGGCGCACGCTGCCCTCGGTGCGCACCCGCTCCGGGGTGATGCCGGCCAGATGCGGATGATCGGTGTCCAGCAGCGCCGCGAGCAGCTCATCCATGCTCCAGTACAGGCTCGGCTCCTGCAGCCCCAGCCGCCGCCCCAGTTCCGCGAACACCCAGCTGTTGGGCCGGGCCTCCCCCGGCGCCTGCAGCGTGGCCGGATTAAAGCCCAGGTAGTGATGGCCGTAGCTGGTGTATACGTCGGCATGTTCCATGAATGTGGTGGCCGGCAGCAGATAGTCGGCGAGGCGGGCCGTTTCGGTCATGGCCTGCTCCAGCACCACCACCATCAGGTCCGGACGCGCCAGCCCACGCCGCACCCGCCCGGAGTCGGGGGCCACCACCGCTGGGTTGGTGTTGTACACGAAGAGTGCTTCCAGCCCGGCGTCCGGTTCCAGCGCGCTGGCCAGCTCGTTCATGTTGACGTGCCGCACGTCCGGGCGGATCAGGTGAGCCGCGCCCAGTCGGGAGCGGTTCAGCGCAAAGGCACCGGAGCTGCTGAGCATGCAGCCGCCGCCACGGCGCCGCCAGTCGCCGGTCAGGGCCGGCAGCAGCGTCACGGCCCGCAGCCCGGCGCCGCCGAACTCGTGGCGGGTCATGCCGTAGCCCACCCGGATGAAGGTGGGGCTGGCGGTACCGATCTGCCGGGCCAGGTCGCGGATCTGCTCCACGCTCAGGCCGGTCAACTCGGCGGTGCGCTCGGGCGTGTAGGCCTCCGCCTCGGCCCGGAACGTCTCGAAGCCCACGGTGGCCTCGCGGATGTAGGCCTCGTCGGTCCAGCCCTGGTGGATCAGCTCGCGGGCCACGCCCAGCGCCAGCGCGGCGTCGCTGCCGGGGCGCAGCCGCAGGTGGGTGTCGGCGTAGCGGGCGGTGCGGGTGCGGTACGGGTCCACGCAGATGATGCGCGCCCCGTTGCGGCGGGCCTCGGTCATGGCGGGCGTCAGGTGGCTGTTGGTGCTGAGGCTGTTGATGCCCCACAGCACGATGGTGCGGGCATGCGGCACGTCCGCCAGATCAATACCGTAGCGCGGGCCGTACCCCATGGCCCAGGCTTCGGTGCCGGCGGTGGCGCAGATGGTCTCGTCCAGCTCCGGCGCGCCCAGCGCCCGGAAGAAACTGTGCACGTGGGTGCCCTCCCGCAGCCCCATGGTGCCGGCGTAGTTGTAACGCAGGATGGCGTCCGCGCCGCGCCGGGTTAGGATGTCCTGCAGCCGGGCGGCAATCTCATCCAGCGCCTGCTCCCAGCTGATGCGCACCAGCTGACCGTCCATCCGCTTCATCGGGTACAGTGGGCGCTCCGGGTGGTTCTGGCGCTCCGGATAGTGCACCGTCTTGGCACAGGCAAACCCGCGCGTAACGGGGTGGTCCGCGTCGCCGGTCAGCCGCACGGCCACCTCCCGCCCGTGCTCATCGCGCCCCAGCGTGACGCGCAGGCGGCAGGCGTCCGGGCAGTCGAGCGGGCAGGTCAGCAGCACGTCACGGGTGGAGGCAGTCATGCGGGCATTCTAGAGAGCCAGCGGCCGGGCCAGTGCGGTCCAGTTCACGCGGCGCCGGGTGGTCCAGCCCTCACAGCAGGTAGGGAATCACCGGGTGGTACATCCGCCGGACCGTGTATTTCTCCGTGAACTCCGCCCCGGTGTGGTGCGCGTTGGCCGAGCGCCCGATCTTGAACTCCTCCATCGGGAACACGTAGTCAGGGCCATGCAGCTGCCTCCGGTAGTAGCCATACACCTGCCCGGCCACCTCGATGGTCTCGCCCACGTCCACATGCACCAGCGGCAGGCTGGGGTCCGGCGTCCCGTACTGGGCGTACTGGTAGAAGTTCACCGGCTGGCGGTGCGCCTGCGGCTCCTCCGTCCCCTGCCCGACCTCCATCAGCGCCTTGGGCAGCCGGGCCAGCACGATGGCGTCGTAGGCAATCTTGACGGTCGCGCGGTGGTCCGGATGCGGGGTGAAGGTGCCGCCGCCCCGGTCGTCCCAGGTGATGATCGCGTCCGGTTTGAAGTCGGCGTACAGCCGGGCCAGCTGCAGCGCCTCCTCGCGCGACCCCTGCATGCGGGTGTCGCCCATATCGAAAAAGTGGTGCCGGGCGCCGATGATGGCCGCCACGTCCCGGCCCCAGCCCTCCCGGATGCGCTTGACCTCCGCGTGCGGCACGCCGCTGAAGCGGCTGGCCATCTCACCGTAGGTGGTCCAGACGATCATCACGTCGTCACCGCGCCGGACGTGCTTGGCCAGGGTGGCGGCACAGCCGCATTCGTCGTCCGGGTGGCTGAACACGGCCATGACGTTCATGGCCCGCAGCATACCCTCAGGCGCGCCGGCCCTTGAACAGTTCCACCACCAGCTGACCACGCTCCTGCATGGCCGCCTGGAACACCGCCGCGTCATTCAGGGCCGCAGGCGTGGCCTTGGCGTCCCGGCCCTTGTCGGTGCCCCCGAAGCGCCGCAGCTGGAACATCCCCGGATGCTCCTCGAAGCGGCACGGCACCCCTGGCGGCAGCGTCTCGCGGTAGCGGGCGTAGTCGCGCTCCTGCAGCAGCGTGACGTGCAGCGCCGCGTCGCCCAGCTCGGCCAGCAGCCGGTTCATCAGGGCGTACAGCCGGGCCGCGTAGGCCTCCACCTCCGCCTCGCGCGGCAGCTCACCGCGGTGGATGACCCGGTTGCGAAAGTCGGTGCCCAGCGCGCGCGGGGTCAGGAAATCCGGGGCGCGGCCCTCGCGGCCCAGGTACGCGAACGCGAAGGCCCCCAGCTGCCGCTCGCTCTGGCTCACCACCGTCTTCCAGGTGCGGTCCAGCTCCTCCCCGAACGTGTCCAGGTCCAGGGTGCTCCCGGCGGCCCGCTCCAGCGTCACGGCCCGCAGGTAGAACTCGAAACAGCGCTCGCAGCTGGCCGCGAAGTTGGCGACCGCCTCGCGCGCGTAGCCGCCCATCAGCGCGCGGGTGCCCAGGTCAAAGAGCATCTCGAAGCGGTGCTTGCGCACGAACAGCACGTACCGACCCCTGCAGGCCGGACAGATCAGGTCATGGATGCCGCTGTCCAGGTACTCGGTCTGATGCTCGGTCTGGCAGTGCGGGCAGCGGGTCGGGAAGCGCACGGCCTAGGGCAGCGCCCGGTCCGGCGGCGCAATCACGTACACGGTGCCGCCCGAGTGGGTCAGCCACAGCCGCTCGAAGGCGGCGCGCGGGTAGCTGCGCCGCACCGTGGCGTCGGTGGGCGCGGCCGGATCGTTGAGCACCGGATTGCCCGCCGCATCGAAGCCGATCAGCACCATCAGGTGGCCGCTGCTGCTGGGAATCGGCGCGCCCGGCAGCTCGCCCACCCGCCAGCCGAGGCTGACCGCCAGCGGAATGCCGGTCCGCAGATAGTCTTCGGCGGCCCGCAGGCTCGGCAGCCGCGCCACGAAGGCCCGCAGGCCCAGCGACCCGGCCCAGGCGGTGTTGAACGGCCAGTTGCCGGTGCCCTGATACGCCGCGTCGTAGGTCGCCTGCGCGGCCTGCGGCACCGGCACGTCGATGCCCCAGTACTTCAGGATCATGCTGGTGCTGGTGGGGCTGCACCACACCTCACCGCCGTTCGGGTACGGCATCTGGCTGCGTGGCGCCACGTCCAGCACCCGGCCCCACGCCGAGCGGTCGCCCGGCTGGCCCAGCAGCGCGGCGCGGCGGGCCTGCTCGCTGGTGCTGAAGGCCAGCAGCGACAGGGTGGGCCCGCCGCCCGGACCCGCCTGCAGCGTCACCCGGTACTGGTAGCCGCTGGCCTTGGCCTTCAGGCTCAGGGTGTCGGTGCTGAGTGTGCCGTCGGCGTCACTCTGGCCGTTCAGGCTGCTTCGGCCCTCGCCGCTCTGCCAGCGCCCCAGCGAGTAGTAGCGGGTCCAGTCGCCGCCCGGCTTGCGGGCGCGCACTTCCACCGTCACGCTGCTCCCGGCCGGCGTGCGCGCGTTCCAGGACGGCACCAGCTCGTCAAAGGGGGCGGCGGCGGTCGGCGGACCGGTCAGGGTGCCGCTCTTCTGGCCCGGGGCCAGGGTGTAGCCGTCTGCGGCCGGAACCACGCCCTGCAGGGCGGCTCCGGCGAAGTCGGCGGGGGCGGAGAGCACGGTGGTGGCAGTGTGGGAATAGGTCATGGTCCGGGCCTGGGCAGAGCAGCAGAGGGCGAGGGCGATCATGGCGGACGGGCGGCGCATACCGGTCAGTCTAGGCACGGCGCACGTCAGGGAGATGTGGACGGCAGGCCATGTCCACCCTGCAGGTACAGCAGCGCCTCCGGCAGCGCCGATCTCCAGGTCACCCAGTTGTGGCCGCTCTGGTACTCGCGGTACTGGTGCTCCACGCCCAGGTCCAGCAGCGCGGCGGCCATGCGGCGGTTGGGCGCCGCCAGCCATTCCAGCGTGCCGGTGTCGAGGCTGACCTGCAGGTGATGAGGCGGGGCCGCCTCCAGCTGGGCGCGCAGCCACTCGCCGGCGGTGGTGGTGTTGATGGCGCTCCCGCTGCGCCCGTCCGGGTGGGCGATGAAGGCCCCGCTGTGGCTGGCCACCCGCGAGAACAGCTCCGGGTGACGGCTGCCCAGGTACAGGCTGATCAGGCCGCCCAGCGACGCGCCCCACAGCCCCCGCCCGCTGGCCTCGCGCGACACGTTGTAGCTGGCCTCCACGCGCGGCCACACCTCGGACGTCAGGAAGTTCAGGTAGCGCTCGTTGAGGTAGTACTCCTCATTGCGGTCGCCCGGTTCCACGAACACCAGCACGGCGGGGCGCACCAGCCGCTGCGCCAGCGCCCGGTCCATCAGCTCGCCCAGGCGTCCGGTGCGGTAGAAGGCCACCCCGTCCTGCACGTAGTACACCGGGTAGGTCCGGGCCTCGTCGTAGCCGGGCGGCGTGTACACGATGGCCCGGCGCACCCCGGAAAACACCCCGCCGTCCCAGCTGAGCCGGTGCGCCTGTCCCCGTTGCTCCGGCTCCGGCCCGCTCCACAGGGCGGGCCGGGCGTACTCGCCCACCGCCACGGCCCGCGGATATGGCCACCAGGGATTGAGGCTGCGCTGGGCGTTGTCCGGATCGGCGAATGGTGTTCCGGCGGCGTCCAGCCAGGCGTATTCCACCCAGGCGCCGCGCGGCAGGGTCAGCTGGAGCGGCTCCCCCGCGTGCACGGGGAGGGAGGGCCGCTTGGTCCAGTCGGTGAAGTCACCGACCAGGGCCACAGCCCCCGGCGGCGGGATGAAGGTGACGCGGGTGTCCTCGACGGTAACGGCCATGCGCCCCAGTCTAAGGGCCGGGGAGGGCGGCGCCGCTGCTCACCTCACCGCAGCAGCCCTAAACGCACACAACCCGCCGGAGCGGGCTGTGCATGTTCAAAGGCCTGTCAACCTCAGGCGACCACCTGCGGGCGCATGAAGCGCAGGTAGTCCAGCCACGGGGGCGTGTGGCCCAGCATCCGGATCAGCAGGGTGATCTGGGCAGTGTGGCGCACCTCGTGGGTCATCACGTGCCACATCAGCTGGTCCAGCGTCACGGTGTTGGTGTCCGGATCGTCGCGCACCAGCGCCACCTGCGCCGAGTAGTCGGGCCGGCTCGCCAGGAACCGCTGGGTTTCGGCCTGCACGCTGTGGCCATAACTGAGGATCCAGCTCAGGTCGTACTGCTCGGCCCGCGGCGTCACCCAGTCGTGGCGGTAGTCCTGATCGTGGTAGTCGGTCTGGCCACGGGCCACCCCGTGAACCCAGTGGTCCTCCACGTCCAGGACGTGCAGCAAGAGGTCCTGGATGCTCCTGAAGCGGTCCCCATCGATCAGGGGGCGCTTCAGGTCCTCCGTGGGGAGCGCCCTGAGAAAATTCCAGAGCTGCTCACGGGCGCTGCACAGATAGGCGTAATATTCGGGGACATTCATGACCTGACCAGATCATACCCCGTCCGGGGGGCCGACACAGCGCCGCGAACGGGGGGACCCATCAGCAGGTGTTCCAGTTCCGGCAGCGTGCTGATCTGCACCAGCCGCTCGCGCCACTCCGGACGTGCCGGAAAGTAGCGCGGCAGCACCTTGCGCAGCTGCAGCAGGCCGCGCCGCTCGCCGTACCACTGGACGTTCAGCCGGGCATGCCGCAGGGCCGTCTGTACCCGCTCGGCATGGTCCGGCACCCGGTCCGGGTCGCCACGCGCCTGGGCAAACAGCCAGGGATTGCCTACCGCGCCCCGGCCCACCATCACGGCGGCCACCCCGCCCTGCTGACGCCGCTGCAGGGTGGGAAGGTCCTGAATGTCGCCGCTGCCCACCACCGGCACGTCCACGCTGGCCGCCACCGCCTGAATCGCGTCCCAGTCGGCCTCACCCGTGTACTTCTGCGCGCTGGTGCGGCCGTGAACCGTGATCAGGCTGGCCCCGGCCGCCGCCAGCCCCTGCGCCAGCTCCACCGCCCGGTTGTGGTCCCAGCCGAGCCGGATCTTGGCGCTCACGTCCAGCGGAACGGCCCCGCGCATGGCCGTCACCAGCCGGTAGGCCACGTCCGGCGTCTGCAGCAGGCAGGCCCCGCCGCGCCCGCGCAGCTTGGGCACCGGGCAGCCCATGTTCAGGTCCAGGGCGGCCGCCCCGAACCACTCGGCCGCCCGGATGGACGCCCCGGCCAGCACCTCCGGGTCGTCGCCGAACAGCTGCACCACACGGTTCTGTTCGCCCGGGTAGGGACGGCCCAGGTCGAGGGAGGCGTTCTCTCCTCCGTGCACCAGACCGCGTGCGCTGATCATCTCGCTCACCGTCCACAGCGCGCCCTGTTCGCTGCACAGCTGGCGCATCGGGGCGTCGGAGTAGCCGGCCATCGGGGCCAGCACCGCGCCCTTCACGCGCAGCCTGTCCTGATAGAAGCCCGCGTTCATCCCGCCATGCTAGCAGACCCCCCCTGGACGGCTGCCCCTGAAAAAATCATCAAGGCTCCCCCAGCGGCGCTTCTCAGTCTGCTGACATTTCCAGCAGTATGCTGAGGGGGTCCGGAATGAAGAACAGTAACGCCACCTGGGCGTTATTCCGTCATGCCCCCGGACGCCGGAGGCCCGAACTTGAAGTTTCAACCGCTGGCGCTGCAGGACGCGCCGCTTCTGCACCAACTGTATGCCGACACCCCCGATTACTTTCGACTGCTGGGCACGCAACTGCCGTCGGTCGGAGAAGTGGAACAAGACGTGCAGACGGCGCTCTTTGATCCGCGCCGGCGGCTGGAACTGATCTACCTGCCGGACGGCGAGGCCGGGCGGCCGATCGGCAGCATCGACTACAAACTGGATTTTCCGGACGCTGGAGACGTGACCATCAACCTGCTGCTGATCCGCGGTGAGCTGCAGAGCAGCGGTCTGGGCGGGCAGGTGATGCAGCACGTGGAGCAGCGGCTGCCCACCCGGACCCGCCGGATGCTGGCCAGTGTGCTGGGTGACAATGCACGGGCGGTGCGCTTCTGGGAGCGGCTCGGCTACCGCTTCGCCACCGACGCGCGCCCGGTGATGACGTGGTACGCCAAACAGCTCACGCCGCCGCTTTCGCCCGCCCCAGCGCACCCCAGCCTGTCGCGGCACTGAAGCCGCCCGGTCTGGACGCCCGCCCTGCCCCTGTGCAGGCGGGCGTTTATGCTGCGGGGCATGATCGTCAAGTACGGGGGCAACGCGATGAAGAGCCTGGAGCTTCGCCGGGCGGTGGCCGGTGAGATTGCGGCGCTCAGGCAGCAGCAGGCAGTGGTGGTGGTGCACGGCGGCGGCCCGGTCATCGAGCGGGAACTGCAGCGGCGCAGCCTGGAGAGCACCTTTCTGGAGGGCCTGCGCGTCACCAGCCCCGATGCCATGGACGTGATCGAGATGGCGCTGTGCAAACTCAACAAGGAACTCAGCCAGGACGTGGGGCAGGCCGTGGGGCTGATGGGCCGCGACAGTCAGCTCCTGCTGGGTGAGCTGCTGGGCGACGCGTGGGGCCGGGTCGGTCAGGTGACGCGGGTGAACACCGCGCTGCTGCACAGCCTGCTGGCGGCCGGTCTGACGCCCGTGGTGGGCTGCGTGGCGGTGGCACCAGACGGCGAGGCGCTCAACGTGAATGCCGATATGGCAGCAGGGGCGGTGGCCGGCGCCCTGCAGCAGGACATTGTGTTCCTGACCGACGTGGACGGCGTGTACCGCGCCTATCCGGACCCGGACAGCCGGGCCGCGCAGCTGAGCCGATCCGAGGTGGAGCAGGGCATCGCCCAGGGCTGGATCGCGGGGGGCATGATTCCCAAGGTCCGGTCCGCACTGTATGCGCTGGATGCGGGCGCCCCTTCCGCCGTGATCGCCAGCGGCATGACTGCCGGAACACTGGCGCTGGCCGCCGCTGGAGAAGCCGGCACCCGCCTGGTGCCCTGAAGGCACAGGAACTGCGACCCACTCGTCTCCATCGTCGTGTTTCCGGAACCTGAGCGATTTCTCATTTTTTCCAGTGAGTTCTAATGCTGATGCAAATGGGAAACGTATGACAATTGGCCGCTGCCATGAGCGCAGTGGTCATCAGAGGTTCATCATCTTCATTTAAAGCCGGGTTGAGATGGCGCAGGCCAGCCGCCTTCTTCATGTCTTCATGTGCCATTGAGAACATTCACACACACATGCCGGAAAAGTGGGAAATTTTCGAGGGCTCATTAGAGAATTTGCACAGAACCTTCGGCTACCCTTTAGCTAACCTTTTCTTGGCTCGCTCAGCCGGGCAGCCCATAACCCAACAACGTCTGGCTCCCGCCAGTACTGGTCAGACCAGTAGACCCGTTTGTGACCCGCTGCGCGCTTCTGTCTCCTCCAACTTCCTCAGCGCACACCACTTGCCCGTCAACTGTTGCTGTTGACTTTTGCACCAGGACCGCATCGGTCTGGTTTTTCTGCAAGATGGCTCACGCCTGACGCATGTTCCATTGGAGGATTCATGAAGCACATCACCCCCACCACCCCCGCTGCGTCCAGCATGAACCGCACTGCTCTGTTCGGCCTGGCGACCCTGCTCACCCTGACCCTGGCGGCCTGCGGAAACAACGCCCGCACCACTGCGGCCACGGCGACTCTCAACCCCACCGATACTGCCGCCCTGCCGGCGACCGAAGCGGCCGCGACTGAGGCGGCTCAGCGGGCCTTCGTGTATGGCGGCCAGGACGTCAGCTGGACCGCCACCCCGGCCGCCATCACCGCCCTCTCTCTGAGCAGCGGGACAAACGCCGTCAGCAGCCAGGCCTGGACCGCCGCCACCAGCGGCTGGGGGCCCATCGAGAAGAACAAGAGCAACGCGGGCAGCAAGGCGGGCGACGGCAAGACCCTGGCGCTGAACGGCAAGACCTACACCACCGGCCTGGGAACCCACTCCAACTCGAGCGTCCTGTACGACCTGGGCGGGAAGTGCGCGACGTTCACGTCGGACATCGGGGTGGACGACGAGGTGGGGAGCCTGGGCAGCGTGGTGTTCCAGGTGTACGCCGACGGCACCAAGCTGTACGACAGCGGCACCATGACCGGCAGCAGCGCCACCAAGACGGTGAGCGTCAGCGTGGCCGGCAAGCGGGAACTGAAGCTGGTCGTGACCGACGCGGGCGACAACAACTACTACGACCACGCCGACTGGGCCGGCGCCACCCTCACCGGCTGCTCCGTCGACACCACCAACGGCACCCCCACGACGACGCCTGCCCCTGCCCCTGCTCCGACGCCGGCGCCGACGGTGAGTGGGCCGCTGGTGATCACCAAGGGCGGCACGTACACCGGCAACTGGCAGAGCAATGACCCGAGCGTCCCGGTGATCACCATCAAGACCAGCGAGCCGGTGATCATCGAGAACAGCACGCTGCGCGGCCGCGGCAACCTGGTGGCCGGCTTCCGCAACCGTGTGACCCTGCGCAACAACAAGGGCTATGGCCTGAACCCGAACGTCGCGGGCCGGATCATGGGGCGCTTTGCCAACCTCGAAGAGGCGTACAACATCACCATCGAGAACAACTACTTCGAGCACGGCACCGGCATCTACCTGCGCAGCTTCTACGGTGATCCCAGCAAGGGTGAAGGGATCCGCATCCGCAACAACCAGCTGCGGGACATCGACGGGCGCCAGAGCGATGGGGCGGAAGGCTACAACGGCAAGCGCACCATCGTGCAGGCGGTGCTGTTCAACAGCATCCAGCGGGTGGCGAACGTGGATATCAGCTGGAACGAGATCATCAACGCGCCGTATCACAGCTACACCGAGGAGAACATGAACTTCTACCTCAGCAGTGGCACCGCGGCCAGCCCGTACCTGATCCACGACAACTACATCCAGGGTGCCTACAACGCCGACCCGGCCACCAACGCGACCTACCCGGGCGGCGGGATCCTGCTGGGCGACGGGCAGGCGAGCGACCCGAGCCTGATGGGTCACGCCCGGGTGTACAACAACCAGATCGTCGCCACCACCAACCATGGGCTGGGCATCGCGGGTGGGGTGGACAATCAGATCTACAACAACCGGGTGATCAGCAGCGGTCGCCTGCCGGACGGCCGCCCGATTGCGGCGCAGAACGTGGGCCTGTACGTGTGGGACCCGTACAAGCTGGGGCAGAAGACGCCGGCGATGTTTGCGAACAACGTGATGCGGGACAACTTCGTGATGTGGACCAAGGTCAAGAGTGACGGCACGACGACGACCAACCCCTGGTGGGTGCCGGACTGCGGCCTGAACAACACCGTCTGCACTGGCAACGTGAGCGGCGGCACCGCCACCCTCGACACCGAGAAGCAGGAGTACCAGCGCTGGCTCTCCAAGCTCACCGCCGCCAACGTCAACGTCGGCCCCCAGTAAGCCCTTCCCTCTTTCCCGCGCCTGCGGTTTGAATCCAAATAGAAAGGACACGGTCACCTTCAGGTGACCGTGTCCTTTTGGGTGTACCCCGGCCCTGGACCCCTACCTTTACGCTTCTGTTACGCACCTCACACAAAATGAAGCTACTCATCTGCCGATGGGGCACGTCTGACCATCTCTCCATTTCTTTTGACGTGTTCAGAATTACTGGAGGTCGAAATGTCAACAAATGCTCCACGTCAAATGGTTCTCATGCTGGTGCTCGCGAGCGGCACGGCTTCTGCTCAGGACACCACCAGCCTGTACGCTCCGGCCCCCCCTCCGAACAGTGCGTTCGTCCGGCTGATCAACGCGACGGCCACCGCAGCCAGCGGGACCATCGGCAGCTCGGCCGTCACGGCGGCAAAGGCCGGTGTGGGTACCTACCAGATCATTCCGCAGGGCGCGGTCAGCGTGCATGTGGGCAGCGTCACGCAGCAGGTCAACGTGAGTGCCGGAAAGTTCTACTCGCTGGTCTGGACCGGCAAGACCTTCCGGCTGATGGACGACCCCAACGCCGACAACCGCGCCAAGGCGCTGCTGGTGGTCTACAACCTGAGCAGCACGCCGCTGATCGACTTGGCCACGGCTGACGGCAAGACCCGGGTACTGGAGGGCGTGGCGCCCATGACCAGCGCCAACCGCGCCGTGAACGGCATCACCGTGGACCTGGCGGTCTTTAACCAGAACAAGGCCCTGGCGACCTTCAAGAAGACCCAGCTGGAACGCGGCTCGGCCTACGCCATCGTGGTGACCGAGAACGGCGCCACCCTGACGCAGAGCAGCACCGCCAGCATGCCGAAGTAAGCTTCAGGCCGCGCACGCAAGGGAGGTCTCAGGGTGGTTTTCAGCAGCAACATCTTTCTGTTCGCGTTCCTGCCGGTGTTTCTGGCGGTGTATTACCTGTTGCCGTTCCGGGCCCGGAGCGGCTGGATCCTGGTGGGCAGCTACGCGCTCTACAGCTGGTGGCGGCTGGACTTCCTGTGGCTGCTGGTGGCCGTCACGGCCGCCGCCTACTTGTTCGGCCTGTGGATTCACGCCGCGCCGCCACCGCGCAAACGGCTGCTGATCATCGCCAGCGTGACGCTGAACCTGTGCGCGCTGGGGTACTTCAAGTACGCCAACTTCGGCATCGACAGCTTTAACGCGGCCATCACCGCGGTGGGACTGCAGCCGTTCAGCTGGACCCCGGTGCTGCTGCCGATCGGGCTGAGCTTCTTCGTGTTCCACGCCATCAGCTACGTGGTGGATGTGTACCGGGGCGGCGAACCGCCCACCCGCAACCCGCTGGATTTCGCGGCGTTCATCGCGCTGTTTCCGCACCTGATCGCCGGGCCGGTGCTGAAGTACAACCTGCTGGCCGATCAGTTCCGGCACCGCACCCACACGCTGGAGAAGTTCAGCTACGGCGCGACCCGCTTCATGACCGGCTTCGCCAAGAAGGTGCTGATCGCTGACACCATCGCGCCACTGGTCAAGGTGGCCTTCGCCACCCCGGACCCGACCCTGGCGGACGCGTGGCTGGGCGCGCTGGCCTACACGCTGCAGCTGTACTTTGACTTCTCCGGCTACAGCGACATGGCCATCGGGCTGGCCGCGATGATGGGCTTCAAGTTCCCGGAGAACTTCAACCACCCGTACATCAGCCGCAGCATCACCGAGTTCTGGAAGCGCTGGCACATGAGCCTGTCGAGCTGGCTGATGGAGTACCTGTACTTCAGCCTGGGCGGCAACCGCCGCGGCCGGGTGCGCACGTACATCAACCTGTTCCTGACCATGCTGCTGGGCGGGCTGTGGCACGGCGCCAACTGGACCTTCGTGCTGTGGGGTGCGTGGCACGGCAGCATCCTGGCCGCCGAGCGCCGCCTGAAGGAAGCGAAGCTGTGGAAGCCCAGCCCGGTGTGGCTGACCATCCCCGGCACCATGCTGCTGGTAATGCTCGGTTGGGTGATGTTCCGCGCCGACAATGTACACGACGCGTTCCGGATGTACCGAGGGATGTTCGGGCTCAACGGAGCGGGCCTGTCTGACACGCTGGCGTGGCAGGTGCAGGGCAGCACCCTGGTGACGATGCTGATCGCGCTGGTGCTGGTGTATGTGGCGCCGTGGTGGGGCAACCGGGTGGGCGACATGAGCCGCACCCTGCGCCGCCCCGCGCTGGCCAGCACCGCCACCCTGCTGCTGATGCCGCTGTTCGTGATGGCGATCCTGAAACTCTCCGCCCAGAGCTACACCCCCTTCCTGTACTTCCAGTTCTGAGATGCTCACTCCCCGTCACGATGAGGCCCCAGCCATGACCGACCTGATGCGTGAACAGCCCCGGCCGTCCACCCCCGCCAGCCCCGACCCCAGCGCCAGCGCCGACCTTCAACCGGCCATGTCCACGCCCGCCCTGATGCGGGCACTGCCGGGCCTGTTTCTGGTGGCGGTGGTGGGGGCCGGCGCCGTGCTGTCCGTGCTGGGCGACAAGGGCGCCAAGATCTGGGTGCGGCCGGTGGGCCAGAGCGTGATGCAGGGCAGCGCCCAGGCCACCTTCGAGCACAACTATGACGCCCACCACCCGGTGCGTGATCCCGGCATCGACACCTGGGGGCTGATCAACTACGCGCTGTTCCGCGAGGGACGGCCTGGCGTGCTGATCGGGGACGGCGACTGGCTCTACACCACTGAGGAGTTCCTGACCACCCCCGACGATGCCCGGGAGGTGACCAGCAAACTCCAGTACATCCGGCAGGTGCGCGATCAGCTGGCCGCCCACGGCACCCGGCTGGTGGTGGCGCTGGTGCCGGCCAAGGCGCGGGTGTACTCAGAGCATCTGGGCCGCTACCGCGTGCCTGCAGTCAAGGCCCAGGTGTACCAGCAGTTCCTCCAGCGGCTGGCACACCTGAACATTCCCGCACCGAACCTGCAAGGCGCGCTGCAGGCGGCCAAGCCGCAGGGCGACGTGTTCCTGCATACCGACACCCACTGGACTCCGCTCGGCGCCAGCGCCGCCGCCCGCAGCGTGGCGGCCAGCATCCGCCAGCACTATCCGGATCTGCAGCTGCCGCACAACACCTTTGAGACCACGACCCGTCCGGCCACCTCCTACTCGGGTGACCTGCTGAGCTTCGTGCGGGTGGGCGCCCTTAAGGACCGGATGGGGCCGCAGCGTGAGCCGCTGAGCATCCCAGCGACCACCCGCACGGACGACGCGGGCGGCGGCCTGCTCGGCGACGACGCGGTGGCGGTCACACTGGTGGGTACGAGTTACAGCGCGATTCAGAGCTGGAATTTCGAGGGGGCCCTCAAGACGGCCGTGGCCAGCGACGTGCTGAACGTTTCCCTTGAGGGCAAGGGCCCGATCGTGCCGATGCAGCAGTACCTCACCAGCGAGACCTTCCGCACCCAGCCGCCTCAGCTGCTGATCTGGGAAATTCCGGAACGGTTCCTGGACACGCCCACGCCCTGACCCCTCACCAGCCCCGTCTTCAGGAGGCGACCAATGAAGAAGATGCAGACCACCTTGTTGCTGCTGGCCGTGGGGGGCACCCTGGCCCTGGCCCGGGCCGGCACCGCCGCTGCCGACGTCACCGGCACATGGACGCACCTACGAACCGTGCGCCAAGGTGGCGGACATGACCTTCGGCACCGACGGCTGGATGTTCGAGCCGTGGGAATTCAACGACACCTTCTCGTTCAGTGCCACCGCCGCCCTGCAAGAGCTGAACGAAGCCTTCCGGGCCAGGGGCAGCACCCTGGTGCTGGTGCCGGTGCCGTCGCGGCCGTACAAGTACCTGTCCAAGATTGACCCCACCCTCTACCCGAACCTGAAGTTCTCTCCCGAGACGTACAAGCAGAGCTGGCAGACCATGATCCAGGCGGCCCGGGCCACCGGCGTGACGGTGGTCGACCTGCTGCCGTCCGTGGAGAACTACAGCACCAGCGAGACCGGCGAGGAGTTCTTCTACCCGCGCGACCACCACTGGACCACCTCCGGCGTGCAGGTCATCGCGCCGGTGGTCGCTCAGGCCATCAGCGCGCTGAAATTGCCGGGGCTGAACAAGCTGACCGTCAAGATGGACGGTTTCTCGCTGAAGAAGGAAGGCTTCAACTCCGGTGCCTTCGCCGACCGCTACACCAAAGCCTGCGGCTCGCGGGCGGCCTCGTCGCCCGCCTACAAGGTGCGCTACACCAAGCAGACCGGCCTGCTGGACGACACGGTGGCCACCATCGGCGTGTTCGGCGACAGCTTCGGGCTGGCTTATCCGGACAACAACTTTGCGCCGCTGCTGGAATGGAACACCAAACTCAACACGGTCAATTACTCGCTGGCCGGCGGCGGCTCCCTCGGCGCGCTGACCGGGTACCTCGCCGACCCGGCCGTCAACCACAGCCTGCCCCAGGTCGTGGTGGTACCGTTCATGGGCGCAGTCCCCAATGACGCGAATCAGTACCGGCAGATCACCGCCACGCTGCGCGGCTGCCCAGGGCCGGTCCAGGCTGTGCAGTCCGCCGCCGAGGCCGCTGTCACCTTCCAGGCGGATGGAGCGGCGCACAGCGCGGTGCATCTGGCATTCACTCAGGACACCCAGAAGGTCAAACTGACGCTGGATTACCAGGACGGGACCAGCGAGAAGATGACCCTCAACCGCAGCAACGCCGACTATTTCAAGGGCGACCGGCGCAACTTCTACGTCAGCCTGCCGGCCGACAGAACGGTCAAGGACCTGCAGGTCAGCACCGACCACGCCATGAATCCCCAGGACAGCGTCAGCCTATGCAAGCGCTGACCCTGGCTTCTCCATTGTCTTTCCGGCGGGCCGCGCTGATTCCTGTGCTGCGAGCAGCGCTGCTGGCGCTGCTGGCCGGTGCCGGTGGCGCTGCCGCCCGTTCGGACGATCCGGCGCTGTGCGACGCCGTCCGGAATCCCAAAGGTTCCACCTACATCACCCGCGTGGGCGACACCTATCTGGTCAAACCGGAATTTGACATGTATCGCCAGCTCAACGACACCGACCGGCAGAACCTGCAGGAGTTCGGACGGATGCTCCGACGCGAGGGCGTGACGCTGATCGTGAACCCGGTGCCGTTCAAGGCCTCCCTGCTGTACGACGCGCAGCATCCGCCGGAGAACAAATACAACCCGGTCCAGGCCCGGCAACAGTATCAGGCAGAGGTTGCGGCCATGCGCGAGGCCGGCATAGTGGTGCAGGACCTGGACGCCCTGGCCCGCAGCATGCCGGCCGGGCAGACCTTCTTTGCGCGCCGCGACCATCACTGGACCAGCGCCGCCCTGGAACTGACCGCCCAGAAGACGGCGGAGGCGGTCATCGGTCTGGGGCGCGGCTACCCCAAGCAGGCCACGGTGGATCTGCAACGCGAAACCCGAAACTACGGCGGCTCCATTGCCGACGAACTGCAGAAGCACTGTCAGTACAGCTTTCCGTCCAGCGAACAGCGCGTGTTCTATAAGGCCGTGACCAGCGGCTCCGGCGATCTGCTGGGCGACGAGCCGATTGACATCTACGCCATCGGTGACAGCTTCAGCATCGATTACTTCGGCTTTCCGCAGGTGGTGAGTGCGCTGCTCAAGGCCCCGATCCAGAACATGAGCATCAACGGCGGCGGCTGCTGTTCGGCGTTTCCCGCGCTGTACGCCAGCCTGGGGCCCCAGGACCACAAGCCCTCCATCCTGATCTGGACGTCACTGAACGTGCTGATGGGGTCCAACGAGACGCGCGAGTACAAGCCGACCTTCTACAGCGCCTATCACACCTCCAGCCCGCTGGCCACCGCCACGGTCGACACGCCGAATGCCCAGCCGACCACCATGAACGTGCCGCTCGACAAGACGGCGCGCTATTACCTGCGCGTGACCTTCACCGGCAAAAAGACCCAGAACTACAGCCTGACGCTCCACTACAGCGGCGCCGAGGAGAAGGTGGCGGTCTGGAGAAAAGACGAAGCGGTCAAGGACCGCTACACCACCAGCTTCTACTACGAGCTCAAGCCGGAGCAGAGCACCCTGGAGTCGGTGCGCGTGACCTCTGACAGCGGCGACGGCTACCAGGTGTCGGTGTTCCGGTACGACCGCCTACCCTGACTCGCACCATCAGCAAGGGGCCGGCATATACGTGCCGGCCCCTTCGCTGTTCAGCTGGTGAAGTTACAGGAGCGCAGCAGCCCCGGCGGCGTAGCCCTCCGCCGGATGGTGGACGGCCGTCCCCACCGGCAGCAGTTCACGACCGCCCACCACCAGCCGGCCCAGGCTCATCGACAGGTCAATGGCGCGCACGCTGCAGATCAGCTGCCGGGCGCCCGCCACGTCCAGCTGGAAATGGTGCTCCATCCAGCTGGCCACCCCGACGCGCGGGTGGGCCACGTGGCTCAGCCCCTCCGCCTCGAAGCCCGTCTGCAGCTGAGGCGAGAAGACGTGGGCGGTCCGGGACCCGGCCACCTGCAGACGCAGCGGGAACGGCACCAGGCTGGGGCGCACCTCTTCCCCACTGCCGTAGGTGTCCATCCGCCAGACCAGGCTCACGTCGGTCGTGCCGAGACCCTCCGGCAGCTCGAACAGCAGGTCGAGGGTCTGGGGCGGCCCGAAACGGCCATCGCTGACCACCGTCAGCCAGCCGCCGTCCATCAGCACCGAGTAGCCCAGGTGCGACACCGGGGGCCGTACCTGCTGCACGTTGCGCGGCGGCTCGATCGGCGCGGCGTAGGCCACCGGCGCCACCGGCGTGCGGCCCGGCTGCACCAGCGGATGTGCCGCGCCGAGCGCCGACTGATGCACCTGCAGCAGCTCGCGCGCCCGCTCCGTGAGGCCGGCGCGTTCGGCGTAGTAACTCGCCAGCCCCGGGGCCGATTCGGCGAAGGTGTCCATCAGCTGACGGCGCACGTCCTGGCGGATCAGCTGCGGCAGTTGACCGGCCAGCGTGATACGCAGGCCCTCGTTGCGGAACATGTACTGCGGCTCGCCCTCGGCCCCGGCCCGCTGCACGGTCAGGTCCGGAACGCGCAGGGCGGTGCCCGGCTCCACCTCGCACAGCAGCTGCCGGTCCAGCGCCTCACACAGCAGCGCGTCCACCTGGGCCGGGGTCAGCTCGTTCAGCACCCGCTGCGCGACCACACGGTCAAAACTGCCGTTGATGACGCTCAGGCGGCCCATGGCTCCCTGCAACCCGGCCCGCCAGCTGTCGGCCTCGCTGCCGTAGCTCTCGCGCACCGCCTGGGGCAGCGTGGTGCCGCCAATCCGCTCCAGTTCGGTCACGCCGTCCAGCAGCGTCACCAGATGCAGCGGATTGCCGCCGCTGCGCTGCAGCAGCCGCGAGGCGCTGGCCTGCAGACGGCGGGCCGGCTCCTGCGGAAAGCGCTGCTCCAGCGCGCGCTGAATGCTGGCCCGCGTCAGCATCGGCAGCTCAATGACGCTGCGCTGCTCAGCCGGCAGGCGCTGCCACAGGCCACGGGTCAGCGGCAGCCGGTCCGGCTGTTCCCGGCACAGCAGCAGGAACGCGCGCGGCCCCTCGCTGGGCATCTGAATCATGAACAGCAGCAGGTCGGCCAGCTCCTGGGGGGCGTTCTGCACCTCCTCACACACCAGCAGCAGCGGCTGGGCACAGCGGGCATACGCCACCGCCAGCTTCACCGCGTCCTCCTCCAGCGTGCCGGGGCTCAGCAGCACCCGCTGAAGAATCTCAGCACCCTCCGCGTCCGAGCAGCGGATCAACGCCTGCGCCAGCGCGGCCAGCACCAGGCGGCCGGACTTGCCACCGCCCAGCCGAAGTTCCTGCCACTGCGGATGCTGGGCCGCCACCCGCCGCACCAGATGGCTCTTCCCCATGCCGGGGGGGCCATGCAGCAGCACCAGCTGAGGCTGCTTCTGGGCCCGCTCCAGCATCGACGTCAGCAGGGCTTCCTCGTGGGGCCGCTCGAACACCACCGGGCGCGGCGCGCCACTGGGCTCCGGCTGCCGGACACGCGCAGCTGGAAGCGCTTCTGCGGCACGCGGCGCCGGGGCCGGCTCCGGCAGGCTGATGCGGGCCGGAGCCGAGGGGGCCGGCGCAGCACGCTGCTCCGCCGAGGCCGCCGAGACGGCCAGCTCTGAGGCTTCGACCTCAGGGGCATCCAGCTCGGCCGGATCGGCGAAGCCCACCGCCTCGGCCCGCGCCGAGATCAGGCGGGTGGCCCAGTCCTGTCCGGCCTGGGCGTAGCGCCAGTACACGCGCGCGAGGCTCTGCTCCACCTGCTCGCACAGCATCCAGCGCTGCTGTTCCACCCACACCTGAAACGCGGTGCTGCCCAGATCCTCCAGACCACACAGCGGCAGGCCACGCAGGGTGGCCAGCCACGACGAGAGCTGCGTCTGGTTCATCTCGGTGTCGGCCTGGGCGCGCCAGTGGTCGATGTCGGTGCCGACGCTCTCCAGATACAGCAGCTGCCGGCTGGATGGAAAGACGTTCAGCCCGGCCGAACGGATGCGCGCCAGCTCAACCCGCAGGTTGGTGCGCGCCTCGGAGGTGTTCCAGAGCAGATCCGCGAGACGCTCGCGGTGCTGGGGCAGCTTTTCGGTGGCCAGATAGGCGATCAGGGCCACCGCTTTGGCCGACAGGGGAACAGGCTGGCCATTCTGGGTCACGTGGGCGTGGCCGAGCAGGTGAACAGTGAGCACTCAAAACCTCCAACGAGCAGGAGAACGGTTCAGGACAGCGCAGGACGCAGGAGAGGACAGATCAGGACGACTATCAACGAACGCAGAGAAAGAGGGAATGTGCGGGGCGGCGAGGCCCCCTGTGAGAAACGGGGGATGAACCTGGCAAGCTCACGGTTCAGCCGCGTTTCACTGCGACCTCATTGAGCCGTCTCAGCGTACCCTTCATTGTCTGACAGTTCACATCCTTAATCACGGTTTAAGGCGACCATCCTGGTTCATGAAGAAACGGCCACGGCGTCACGTCGCGTCCGCCTGCTTGAGGCGCTGGTCAGGGCAGGCTGGCCACCCGTCCTGTACTCTGCGCCGTATTGTTCTCGTTGCCTCCGGTGAAGACGAAATGAGTGCCGTCCGTCGCGGCTGCCACACCTGACACGCGGGCGAACGGCAGAGGCGTCCATTCGGTCCAGGTATTGGTGGCCGGGTTATAGGCAGAGACGTCGGAAATGGCCACATTGTGAGCCGTTTCGCCACCGGCCACCAGTATACGTCCTTGCCACACAAAGGTGGAGTTGGCGATGTGGCTGCGTGCCCGGGGCAGCGACGCCAGCGTGGTCCAGCGGTCGCTGGCCGGGTCGTAGCGGTACACGTCACTGCGGGTGACCAGGGCGGCATCGTGGCCATTCTGCCCGCCGATGGCGTAGATGAAGCCGTCCAGCACCACCGAGCCCAGGTGATTGCGCGGCGCGGGCATCGGGGCGGCCACCGTCCAGGCGGTGGCCTGTCCCGCCAGGTCCAGCACGTAGTGGTCGGCGATGTCGGCGGTCCGGGCCTGGTTGGTGCCCCCGAAGTAGTGCAGTTTGCCGTTCAGGTATTCCAGCTGACCGGCCGCGCTGGTGACCGGCAGGTCCGGGAGCCGGGTGTAGCTGTTGGCGGCCGGGTCGTAACGCCAGACCGCCCGGGTGCCGAACACCTGCGCCGTCCAGGTGCTGTTGGCCACATAACCGCCCGCGTAGTAGATGAAAGTACCGTCGGTGGTCATGCCGGCGTGGGTGGCCCCGTGATCCGGCATGGGTGCGATGGAAGCCCAGCGGTTCACGGCCGGGTCGTAGACGTAGGCACGGTCGGTGGGGGTGCAGCAGCTCTTGAGGCTGTCGAAGCCGCCGAAGGTGTAGAGCTTGCCCTTCACCACCCGCCCCTGCGCTTCCGATACCCCCTGAGGCTGGGCGGCCATGCTGCTGTAGCTGAGGGTGGGTGGCGGCGGGGGGGGCGGGGGCGGCGTCGGGGCCGGACAGGACAGCACCGGGTCGGCCCAGTCGGCATGGTCAAAGCCAATGCCGTCGCCCGCGTCGGTGACCACCAGCCGCAGCGTCTGCACGCCGCTCAGGTCGGCCGTCAGCACGTTGGCCGCCGCGCCGCCCTTCAGCACGCCGCTGTCCGAGAGCTTCCGGGTGGTGCCGTCCCAGACTTGGAACACCACGCTCCCCTTGCTGCCTACCTCGGAGTCCACGCCGACCTTGACCGTGAGCTTGGTGCAGTGCCCACCCAGGGTGTAACTGAGGTCCGAGGCCGCGTGAACGCCCAGACCACGGCCGTAGGCCACGCCGCCAATACGGAGCGGCTGACCATCTCCGGCCGCCGCCTCGCCGTTGCTGCGGTCCCGTTCCACCGGCCCCCAGCTGTTGCTGGCGGCGCTCCAGTTCAGCTCGGACAGCGCGTGGTCGCCGTATTCGGGCAGTGGCTGGGTTCCCGGCGCATTGGTCCACAACACGCGCGCGCCGTTGGCGTAAGGTGTTCCGGCATAGGGATCGGTGCTGCCCGGCCCGGGCGTGACCGGTGGGTTCTGGCTGCAGGCCGCCAGGATGGCGAGGGTGCCGAGCAGCAGGCCGGCGTTCCGGGGCCACCCGCGGCCGGGCCGCTGTTCCTGTCTGTATTCACTCATGTGGGCTGCCTTCCGTGGAGCGGTGTGGGGTAGAGCGCGGGCCAGTCCCCGCAGCAGTTCGGCAGGTGACTGGCCCAGGCGCCGGGATGACGCTTACTGCGGGATGATCTCGATGCCGGCGATGGACGGGAAGTCGATGCTGGCCTTGAGGCTGATGGTGAGCAGGCCGTCCGTGACCTGCACCCCGTTGACCGGCACCACCAGGGCAGTCTTGCCGCCGCCGGCGCGGGCCACGATGTCCAAGTCGTCCACCTGCAGCTTGTTCTCGACCGTGACGTCGAACACGCGCTGGCCGCTGGTGGTGTGCGCCAGATCGGCGAAGTGCAGGTTCAGGTTGTAGGTGCCGTTGCCCACCGGAATGTTGAAGGCGATGACCCGCTGGTCCTGCGGGGTGCTGGTGCCCACGTTGCCGCGGTAGGTGCGGTACAGCTGCGGGTTGGTGGTGCCGGCGATGCTGCCGGTGTAGGCGGTGGACGGCTCCGCAATGGCAGTGCTGGGCGTGTAGACCGTGTACTTGTTCTGGTCCTGGTCCGGCAGCCAGACGTTGCCGGCCGGGTCGGTGTAGGTGGTGGTCATGCCCACATCAATCAGCATCGGCGCCGGCTTGATGTTGCTGATCAGGTACAGGTTGTCCTGATAGTCGTAGTTGATGCCCGAGTAGTCCATGCCCAGCAGGTAGGTGTTGGGCACCAGCTGACCGGTCCGGTCACGCAGCGGCCAGAAGCGCAGGTGCTGACCGCAGGGACCGGGAGTGCAGCCGTGGTTGATGTCGGCGGTCTGGCTGTTCTTGGCCGGATCGCTCCACTCGGCATCCACCTTGAAGCCGAAGGTCGAGCTTGGCGTGAACGAGGCGTTGGCCAGCTGGGTGGGAGACCCGTTCAGGTGCGGCAGCACGCTCTGAGCCTCCGCGCCAGCGGCCGTCATGATGGTGTTGGCCGTGGTCTTGCCCTTGCTGTACCAGCTGAGCGTGGCGGTGTTGCCCTGGGTGTGGTAGGAGGCGAGCTGCGTGACCTGCACCTTCTGACTGGCGTCGGCCGCCTGCCAGTAGGCCGACATCACTTCCTCGCCCTGGCGCCTCACCAGGCCGTCCTGGTTGACGGTCAGGTAGCTGCCGTACGCGCCGCTGCCGCTGTCGGCCACTTGGCCGCCCACCAGGTTGACGCGGTAGCCCAGCGCCTTGAGGAGATCCGGCAGGCTCGGCTCCTGGTTGTCCTCCGAGTGGTCCTGCGAGAGCCCGCGCAGCTGCACCACCCGGCTGGGGGTGGTGGGGTCGTTGGACTGGATGGTCAGACTGCCGGCGTGGTACCCGGTGTTGCCGGCCGTGAAGCGCAGCGTCAGGTTCTGGCTGGCTCCCGGGGCAATGGTCAGCGGCAGCGCCGGCGGGTTGTCGAGCTGCCAGGCGTCCTGCAGGGTCAGGGCGCTGATGACCAGCGGCGCCACGCCAGTGTTGCTGAGCGTCAGCACGTTGGTGGTGTGTGTGACGTTGGGAATGCTGGGGTTGGGGTTCTGGATGCGGCTGAAGATCAGCCGGTCCGGGTACGGTACCGTCACCGGATTCGCCAGTTGCAGCGCGGGCTGCGGACCGGTCGGCTTGTCCGCGGTTTTGGCCGAGGCGGTGGCGGCCGCCGACTCCCCGACCTTGTTCACCGCGACCACCTGATACTGGTAGGTGGTGGCGTAGTTCAGGCCGCTGTCGGTGTAGTCCGTGGCGGTGATGGGGCTGGCCGTCAGCTTGGTGAACGCGCCGTTGGCCCCGCCCCGGTACACCAGGTAGCCGGACAGGGTCGCCTCGGTGTTGGCGGTCCACTTGAGCGTGATGCTGGTGCCGTTGGCCGCTGCGCTGAGGCCCTGGGGCGCGGCCGGTTTGCCGTCCACAGGCTGAATTGGCGGTGGGGGCGTGTTGCAGGCGATCAGCGCCGTTAGCAGGGTCCCGGCCAGCAGGACCTTCAGCCCGGAGCGGCCACGCGGGTGGGACGGATTGGGGTGCTTCTGATGGTTCAGCATAGTGTGTTCGGTCCTCCCGGAACCTCGCGCGTGCAGAGGGGCCTGGCCTCCTCGGAAACTGCACCCGTGGCTATCACGTGCTGCCCAGACTGCCCGCCGGAGCGTAAACAATTCGTTGCATTGGAGCAGGCGGCAGTCCGGCGACCAGGAACCTGGACGCCCGCCGGCTGCTGGTGGTGCGCAGGCAGCGCCCGGCCCCGCCCAGCGGCGTTTACCTTTTGTTAGCGGACCGCTGGGCATGGTGTGGGCAGAAACGGCCGAAGACGTCTTTCCTGCTGGCCTGTGAAGGAGTGTTCCTGTGCGAAGTGTGACGAAACGAAGCTGGCCTGCCGTGCCCAGCGGCCTGCCGGGCCTGGTGGGGGCGGTGGGGCTGGCGGTTCTTGTCGTGCTGCTGGTCAACTGGAATACCCTGGCAACGGCGCTGCTGATGCTGGTGGCCACCGTGCTGGCCGTGACCATCAGCCTGCGCGACCAGATGCCGCGGCTGGCGCTGGGCTTCCTGGGCATCTGTCTGGCCGGCTACGCGCTGCTGGGCAAGGCCTTCGCCTACCTGGGCGTCGCGCCGCTGTTCGTAGGTGAGATGGCGCTGGGCCTGGGTGTGCTGGCGATCCTGATGCGCGGCCGCGTCGCGGTGCTGGCGCGCTCGCCGCTGCTGTACCTGCTGCTGGTCCAGATGGTGATCGGCGCGGCCGCCACCCTGCCGTACGTCGGCACCTACGGCATCGACGCGCTGCGGGACGCGGTGCTGTGGGGCTACGGGCTGTTCTCGATCATCGTGGCGATGCTGCTGCTGCAGAACGGCTGGGTCATCACGGCGTTCCGCAGCTTCGCGCGCTTCGTGCCGTACTACCTGTGCGCCGCGCCGGTGGTGGTGATCCTGGGCGAGACGCTGGGCCGGCACAACCTGCGCCTGCCGGGCAACAGCAACATCAAGATCTTCGACCTGAAGGGCGGGGACGTGGCGGTGATGCTGGCGATGATCGCCGCGCTGCTGATCCTGGGCCTGCACCGCGACCTGGGCCTGAACCGGGGCCGCTTCCTGAAGCTGGGCCAGCGCCGCGAGTGGCTGTGGTGGATGCTGTGGCTGGCCACCGCCGCCATCCCGCTGTTCCGGGTGCGGGCCGGGCTGCTGGCCATCGCGATCTCGCTGACCATCGTGTTCCTGGGCCGGCCGGCCAGCCGCTGGTGGAAACCGGCCATCGCTGTCACCCTGACCTTCTTCGTGCTGTTCGCGTTCAACGTGCAGTTTCGCGTGGGGGAGCAGCGCAACACCGTCTCGATCCAGACGCTGCTGCTGAACGTCCAGAGCATCACCGAGAGCAACACCGGCGACGCGGGCCGCGACGGCACCCGCGGCTGGCGCCTGCACTGGTGGACCGACATCGTGAACTACACCCTGAACGGCCCGTATTTCTGGACCGGCAAGGGCTACGGCATCAACCTCGCCGACGCCGACGGCTACCAGCTGGGCGCCCGTGACGTGCAGGGCAACGCGCTGCGCAGCCCCCACAACGGCCACATGAACGTGCTGGCCCGCTCCGGCGTGCCGGGCTTCACCGTCTGGGTGCTGGTGCAGGCCACCTTCGCCGTGCTGCTGCTCCTGGCGTTCCTGCGGGCCCGGGCCAGCGGGCGCCAGGACTGGGCCCGGCTGAACCTGTGGACGCTGGCCGGCTGGGCGGCCTTCATGGTGAACGCCAGCTTCGACGTGTATCTGGAAGGGCCGCAGGGCGGCATCTGGTTCTGGGCCTACTTCGGCTTCGGGATGGCGCTGATCGAGTTCCAGCGGCGCGGCCTGCACACCATGCCGCTCAGTGAGCTGGCCGCCCAGCCGTTGCAACGCTTCGTCCAGCCGGCCCAGCCGCGCCCGGCCCCCGCTCTGACGCCGATGCTGGCGTCCGGCACGCCGCTGTCGCCGGGCCCGGCTCTCCCCTTCCCTACCCCGCCTCAGGCCACGCCAGGTCAGGACGATGATGCGCCCGAACTGCTGCGCTGAGCGGTGTGCCCCGCAGGCGGGCCGCCTCCGCCTGCGGCCCCCTCCACTGGAGAGTGAACAGGTCCCGCAACGGGCCGCCCGCATGACCCGCAGCGTCCGTCCCGCTCATTCACCCGGGTCCCGTGTCCCCGCCGTCATGTTCCGCACCGTGCCCGCCGCCCACCGGACCCCTGCTCAGGAGGTGCCATGACCCAGTTCCCGGTCCGACCGTCCGAACCGCCCCGGCCGCGCGCCGTGAAATCCAGAATTCTGCACGTGGTCACGCATCTGGACCTGGGCGGTGGCGAGCAGGTGGCGCTGTCGATCATCGAACAGCTGCATCAGGTCTATGACTTCACGGTGTTCGCGGTGTACGGCGTGCGCGACACCGAGGTGGGCCGCGACATGAAACGCCGGCTCGACCAGCTGGGCGTGCCGGTGGTGAGCGGCACCCGCATCGACATCAAGCGCGGCGGTATGCTGCAGGCGAGCTTCCGGCTGGCCCGGCTGATCCAGTGGCTGCGGCCGGACGTGGTGCACCTGCACACCGACATCCCGGAGGGCGTCCACGCCTTCTCGACGCTGTTTCCCCGGCCCCGCTGGGTGCAGACAATGCGCACCGTCCACAACACCAGCATGTGGCCCAAGTGGCGCTGGGTGGGCAAATTTGTGGAGGAACGCTCCGGGCAGATGTGGGCGCCGGCCTGCTCGGCCGCCAGCCTGGAAGCGCTGCAGGTGATGCGCGAGGACTACGGCCTGCCGCGCATTGACGACGCGCATTGCGGCGTGATCCTGAACGGGGTGGCGGTGCCGCCGCCGGCCGCACCAGCCGACCTGCACGACCCGAAGCGTCCGGTGCGGCTGCTGTTCGCCGGACGGATGGAACCGCAGAAGGGCGTGGACCTGCTGCCCGCCATCGTGGAGCGCGCCAGCCAGCTGACGTATCGCGCCGTGGAACTGGACGTGCACGGCAGCGGCTCGCTGTGGCCGCAGCTGCTCGACTGGGTCAAGGGCCGCGCGCCCACCACCCCATGGAATGTGCGGATCGGGCCGCCGATGGCGGGGCTGTCGTCCCGGCTGGGCCACTACGACGCGGTCCTGATGCCGTCGCGCTTCGAGGGACTGGCCCTGACGGCCATCGAGACCCTGATCAGCGGCGTGCCGCTGGTGCCCAGCCGCATCAATGGGCTGCAGGAACTGCTGCCGGACGACTATCCACTGTTCGCCCGCAGCGAGGACATCGAGGACTATGCCCAGGCGCTGGCCCGGCTGGTGGAAGCGCCGGAGCGCTACCGCCGGGTGGCGCAGGCGATCCAGCCGGAGATTGCGGCCAAGTACGGCGTGGAGCGGATGGCGCGCGAGTACGCCCGCGTCTACGATCTGGTCTGCCGGGAGGCGGCGCAGCCGGGAGGCCGTTTTGAACGTATTATTGGTGCATAACACCTATCAGCAGCCGGGCGGCGAGGACCAGGTATTCGCGGCCGAGCAGGAGAATCTGCGCCGGCACGGGCTGAACATCCACACCTACAGCGTCAGCAATGACAGCATCCAGGGCCACAACCAGCTGCAGGTGGCGGCCCAGACGCTCTGGAACCGCCAGCAGGCCGGTCATCTGGCGCGGCTGGTGCAGGACCACGGCATTGAGGTGGTGCATTTCCACAACACCTTTCCGCTGATCTCGCCGGCCGCGTACTGGGCGGTGCGCCGCGCCGGGGCCGCCGCCGTGCAGACGCTGCACAACTTCCGGCTCAGCTGCGCGCCCAGCACCCTCTACCGGGTGCACGCCGACGGGGTGGGCCGCGTCTGCGAGGAGTGCCTGGGCAAGCGCGTGGCAGTGGGCGCAGTGCAGCACCGCTGCTACCGGGACAGCCGGGCCGGATCGGCGGTGGTGGCGGCGATGCAGGCCACCCACTGGACCATCGGCAGCTATCGCCGTCAGGTAGACGCCTACATCGCCCTGACCGACTTTGGCCGCGACAAGATGGTCCAGGCGGGCCTGGACCGCGCCAGCGTGCGGGTCAAGCCGAACTTTCTGGCCCACGACCCGGGGCTGGGCGCGGGCGACGGCGGCTACGCCCTGTACGTGGGCCGCCTGACCCGCGAGAAGGGCGTGCTGACGCTGCTGGAGGCCTGGCGCGAGGTGAGCCGCGAACTGCCGCTCAAGATCGTGGGAGACGGGCCGCTGCTGGAGGACGTGCAGCAACTGGCCGCCGGGATTCCTGGGGTAGAGGTGCTGGGCCGCCGCAGCAGCGAGGAAGTGGCCGCCCTGATGGGCCGCGCCACGCTGCTGACCGTGACCTCCGAGTGGTATGAGACCTTCACGCTGGTGAGCATCGAGGCGGCGGCGGCCGGCGTGCCGGTGCTGGCCAGCCGCATCGGGGTGCTCACCAGCGTGGTCGAGGACGGGGTGAGCGGCCTGCACTTCCGCCCCGGCGATCCCCGGGACCTGGCCGCCCAGGTGCGGCGCCTGCAGGACCCGGCGCTGCGCGCGCAGCTGAGCCGGCAGGCCCGGGCCCGCTTCCTGGAGCGCTACACCGCCGACATCAACTTCGAGCAGCAGCTGGACATCTACCGTTTTGCGCTGGAACGCCGCCACCGCCAGCCGCAGCTGCGCCCCGCCCAGGCCGGTTCCTCGGCCTGACGCCGGCCGCTGCCCCGCCCCCTGCGACGCTCTTTCTTCGCTGAGCCGTCATCCCGCTGTCCTGGAGGACCCATGCACCGATACATCCTGATGCTGAGCTTCAGCCTGCTGGCCGTGAGCTGCAGCACCCAGACCATTACCGAGCCGCCCCTCGGCCAGCCGCCCGTCACGTCACCCAGCACGCCGACCCCGGTGGGCGCGCTGCAGCTGAATCCGGAGCAGCTGGTGTTCAGCGGCGTCAGCACCCAGGCCAGCGCCGTGCAGACGGTCCAGCTGACCAACACCGGAACCGGACCGCTGACCATCTCCGCCTGGACCCTGACCGGCACCGACAAGGACAGCTTCGTCCTGGTGAGTCCGCCGGCCACTCCGCTGACGGTGGCCGCCGGTCAGGTCGTCAGCCTTCAGGTGCAGCGGAAACCCACCGCCAGCGTCGGGGTGCTGCAGGCCAACCTGAGCGTGGAAGGCCGCAGTCTGGCCATCCGGGCGCTCAGCACCAAGGGCGAACAGGGCGACAACGAGCCGCCGCTGTATCAGATCGTGGAGGCGCTGGGCTACCACATCAACGGCCTCCCGAACCAGCTGCTGCTGGGCACCACCTCCGCCAGGGTGGGCGAAGAGATCAGCGCGCCGCTGTTCCAGAAAGCCGGCAGCGGCCCGGTGACGCTGACCCCGGTGGCCCGCTACTCGCCGGACGCCCCGCTGCCATTTGGCTACTACACGCCCGGCAGCACCCCCACACTGCATCAGACGGCCGTGATCACCACTGGCCAGGAGCAGCGGCTCTACCCGGCGCTCCAGAGCGGCAGCACCAGCTTTGACCCGGGCAGCGTCAGTTTCGGGGTGTATGTGGCGGCCACCAGCTACGGCCCCAGCACCACCTATACCCAGGACAGCCTCAACACGGCGGCGGTCAAGCACGCGGTGCGGGTGTTCCCGCTGCGCGATCCGGCGGGGACCACGCTCAGCGGCCAGTACCTGCTGGCCTTCGAACCGTCCAAGAACGGCGACTACAACGACTACGTGTTCGTGCTAAGCAACGTGACCCCGCTGCCGTAAAACAGACGAACACCTGCCATTTCTCACGCAGATTTCACCTAGCCCCGGCCCTCTCCAGGCCGGGTTTTTTGCGCTTTTTGGCCGCCGGTCCACATCAGCCTTTTACCTTTTTTTAGCGCCCGTCTTCCTACCCTATGCACGTCGGATGTGGAGAACACCCGCTTGAGGGAAGCGTTGAGGGCACGCAAGACCGACCGAGGAGACCAGACTATGTCACAGGATTTGATGGCGGGAACGGACAAGACGAACACGATGCAGCCGCTCAAGGTAACGGTCGTGGGCACAGGCTACGTGGGACTGGGTACCGCCATCATGCTGGCCTACCTGGGCCATCAGGTGACCGGCCTGGACGTGGACCAGTCGAAGGTGGACATGCTCGCGGGGGGCGAGCTGCCCATCTACGAGCCGGGCCTGGACCAGCTGCTGCGCGACAGCAAGGACCGGCTGCGCTGGACCACCGATTACACCACAGCCATCCCGGATGCGGACGTGATCTTTATCTGCGTGGGCACGCCGCCCAACGCCGACGGCTCGCCCAACCTGCGCTTTGTGGCGGAGGCGGCCCGCAGCATTGCCCAGAACCTGAACGGCAAAGTGCAGGTCGTGGTGAACAAGAGCACCGTCCCGGTGGGGACCGGTGACTGGGTGGCGCGCATCATCGAGGACAACGCCCGCGAGTACAGCTCCGGCCGGTACCTGGTGGTCAGCAACCCCGAGTTCCTGCGTGAGGGCACCGCGCTGTACGACAGCCTGTACCCGGACCGCATCGTGCTGGGCAGCGACAGCAGCCTGGGCATCGAGCGCATGCGCCTGCTGTACGCCCCGCTGCTCGACCAGAGCTTTGAGGCGCCGGCGTACGTGCCGCGGCCCAGCAACTACGAGCGCCCGGAGCTGGTGGCCACCGCGCTCAGCAGCGCCGAGATGATCAAGTACGCCGCCAACGCGTTCCTGGCACTCAAGATCAGCTTCGCCAACGAGATCGCCGGGCTGTGCGAGCGGGTCGGCGCCGACATCAGCGAGGTGACGCAGGGCATCGGGCACGACAAGCGCAGCTGCCACCGCTTCCTGAACGCGGGCGCCGGCTGGGGTGGCAGCTGCTTCGGCAAGGACACCTCGGCGCTGATCAGCACCGGGTCCGAGTACGGCTACAGCATGCCGATCCTGGAAGCGGCCATCGCGGTCAACCAGCGTCAGCGCAGCCTGATCATCAACAAGCTGCAGCAGCACCTGCACCGGCTGAAGGGCAAGCGCGTGGCCGTCCTGGGCATGGCCTTCAAGCCCAACACCGACGACCTGCGTGACGCGCCGGCCCACGACACCATCCAGCGCCTGACGGCCCTGGGCGCCACCGTGGTGGCCCACGACCCGATCGCGATGCCGCGTGCCCGCCGCGAGTGGCAGCACCTGAGCTACACCGAGGCCGAGTCGGTGCGGGCCGCCGTGCGTGGCGCCGACGCCGTGATCATCGCCACCGAGTGGGACGAGTACCGCGAGCTGGACTGGAACGCCCTGCTGGTGGACATGCGCGGCCGTCTGATCATCGACACCCGCAACATCATCACCACCCAGCCGGACCGCTGCACCCTGGAGCAGATCGGCAAGCGCAGCGGCGTGGGCGTGCCACACCTGCCGGACGCCGACGTGCTGGCCGAGGAGCACCCCGTCACCATCGCGACCGGAGCCCAGGCATGAGAGTGCTGCTGACCGGCAGCGCCGGCTTCATCGGCAGCCACCTGACCGAGCGGCTGCTGTCGGACGGCCACACTGTGATCGGGGTGGACAACTACATCAGCGGGCAGCCGGCCAACACGCAGCTGTTCCTGGACCACCCCCGCTTCAGCTTCATCGAGGCCGACGTGTCCACCAACATGCCGGTGGTGCAGGAGCCGCTGGACTGGGTGCTGCACTTCGCCAGCCCCGCCAGCCCCCCGCACTACCAGCAGCACCAGATCGAGACGCTGATGGTGGGCGCGCAGGGCACCCAGAATGCCCTGGAGCTGGCCAGCCGGCACGGCGCCAAGTTCATGCTGGCCAGCACCAGCGAGGTCTACGGCGACCCGAAGGTGCACCCGCAGCCGGAAAGCTACTGGGGCCACGTGAACCCCAACGGCCTGCGCAGCTGCTACGACGAGGCCAAGCGCTACGCCGAGGCCATCACCTTCGCCTACCACCGCTCCCGCGGGGTGGACACGCGCGTCATCCGCATCTTCAACACCTATGGCCCCCGGATGCGCGCCGACGACGGCCGGGTGGTGACCAACCTGGTGAACCAGGCGCTACGTGGCGAGGCGCTGACCGTCTACGGCGACGGCTCGCAGACCCGCAGCTTCCAGTACGTCACTGACCTGATCGAGGGCATCATCCGGCTGATGGGCGTGGACTTCCACGAACCGGTCAACCTGGGCAACCCCGACGAGTACACCATCCTGCAGTTCGCGGAGGTGATCCGCGAGGCGATCAACCCGCAACTGCCGGTGGTCTTCGAGCCGCTGCCGCAGGACGACCCGATGCAGCGCAAGCCGGACATCAGCCGCGCCCGCGAGCTGCTCGGCTGGGCCCCCAGCAAGTCGCTGCACGAGGGCCTGGGCCTGACGGTGGCGGCCTTCCGGCAGCCGCAGACGGCCGCCCCGCTGGACCACACGGCCGGCACCACGCTGGCGAGCAGCACCGACTGAACGGCGCGGTTCAGCTCAGCACAGAGGCCAGGAAGCGGCGACACTTCCTGGCCTCTGTGCCGTGGCTGGCCCCGAAAGGAATCTGATGTCCCAAACCGTACTTCCCCTCATCTCGGTGGTTATCCCGACCTACCGGCGGCCCGACCTGCTGATGGAACGCTCGCTGCCCAGCGCCCTGGCCCAGACGTACCCGAACCTGGAAGTGATCGTGGTGCAGGACGGCGGCCCGGACCCCGAAACCGAGGCGCGGCTCTCGGCCCTGGCCGACCCGCGCGTCCGGCACGTGATCCTGGAGGGCAACCAGGGCGGCGCCACCGCCCGCAACGCCGGCGTGCAGGCTGCAGGCGGCGAGTGGATCGCCTTTCTGGACGACGACGACGCGTGGCTGCCGCACAAGCTGGAACGGCAGCTGGCACTGGCCGGTCGCTCCCGTTTCCGCTGGCCGGTCATCTCCAGCCAGTGGTTCACTCGTACCCTGGAGGGCGACGAGCCGAACCTGCACCGCCCGCTGCGCGAAGGCGAGCCGCTGGGCGACTACCTGCTCTCGCGCGACCAGCCTTCAGTGCGCGAGTGCGGCCTAACCTGCTCCACCCTGCTGGTGCCGCGCGCACTGCTGCTGCAGGTGCCGTTCACCGACGGCCTGCCCAAGCACCAGGACACCGACTGGCTGCTGCGGGCCGGCGCGCATCCGGGGGTGGGCGTGGAGGTGCTGCAGGAACCGGCCATCCTCTACTACTTCGAGGCGGGCCGACCGCAGATGAGCTGGAACAGCCGCTGGGCCTACTCGCTGGAGTGGGCGGAGGGCCATTACCGGGCCGGCCGGATGAGCCGCCGGGCCTACGCCGGCTTTCTGGTGTCGTTCGTGTCGCCGCTGGCGGCCCGGACCCCCACCCTGAAGGCCTTCCTGACCATCGGGGGACGCCTGCTGAGGTTGCGGCCCCGGCTGTTCGAGTGGCCACGGTTCCTGATGATCTGGCTGCTGCCGGACCGGCTGCGCGCCCGACTGTTCCGGCGCCGCGCCGACGTCCGGACCGGAAACAGCGCCCACCTGAAGCGATAAAATGGCACTTTACGGCAGTCCTCATGTTTATATTCGTGTTACGCTCACGCTCTTACACTCCCCTCAGATGACGCAGGTACCCCAGCTCCCCCCTCCGGAACGGCACGTCCCGTGAACGTTCTGCATCTGAGCACCGACGATCTGGGCGGTGGCGCCGCGCGCGGCGCCTACTGGCTGCATCAGGCGCTGCGGTCTGAGGGCGTGGCGTCCCGGATGCTGGTGCAGCGCAAGAGCACCCAGGACCCGGACGTGCTGCTGGCAGCCGGCCACCTGCACAAACTGGCCAGCCGCACCGATCAGCTGGCGCTGCGCCTCTACCCGAAGCGTCGGCGGGCCATCTTCACGCCGTCGCTGATGGGCTGGGGCGTGCAGCACACCGTCAACCGGCTGCGGCCGGACGTGGTCAACCTGCACTGGGTCCAGGGCGGCTTCACCACCCCCGAGACCATCGGGGCCATTCAGGCCCCGCTGGTCTGGACCCTGCGCGACCTGTGGCCGCTGACCGGCGGCTGCCACTACAGCGGCGACTGCGAGCGCTTCACCAGCGGCTGTGGCCACTGTCCGGCGCTGGGCTCCGAGCGCGGCCTGGACCTGTCGTCCCTGCTGTACGCGCGCAAGCAGCGGGCGTGGCGTGGGCGGCGCATCACGCTGGTGGCGCTGAGCGAGTGGATGGCAGATCAGGCCCGGCTCAGCCCCCTGTTTGCGGGCAGCGACATCTCGGTGATTCCCAACGCCCTGGACACCGACATCTACAAACAGATGCCCCGCGCCTTCGCCCGCGAGGCCCTGAACCTGCCGGCCCGCGGCCGCATCGTGCTGTTCAGTGCCCTGAACCCGCTGGGTGAGCGGCGCAAGGGCTTCGCCGAGTTCATGGCCGCCCTGGAGCTCCTGCGGCAGCAGGGCGAGGAGGATCTGACGGCGGTGGTGGTGGGAGCCGTCACCCGCACCCCGCCGGAACGCCCGCCGGTGCCGACCATCTACACGGGGCCGCTGCGCGACGACGCCTCGCTGGCGCTGGCCTACGCCGCCGCCGACCTGACCGTGATGCCGTCCCACGAGGAGGCCTTCGGCAAGGTGGCGATGGAGTCGCTGGCCTGCGGCACCCCGGTGGTGGGCTTCAATGTGGGCGGACTGAAGGACGTGGTGGACCACCTTCAGAACGGCTACCTGGCCCGGCTGGGCGACATTCCGGATCTGGCGGAGGGCATTCGCCAGCTGCTGCACCATCCTGACCCCGGCCAGCTCGCACAGCATGGCCGTGACAAGACCGAGCGCCTCTATACCTTCTCCCGTCAGGCGCGCCTCTACAGCAGCCTGTACACCCGTCTTCTCAGTGAGGTGAGTGAGCCATGTCTATCCACCAGCCGTTGATCCCCGACAGCGTGACCATCATCGACCCGCTCGACTCGGGCCACCACACCCCCTACGCCATCTGGATGGCGCGCGAACTGGTGGCGCGCGGTCTGCAGGTCAACCTGATCGGCAGCGCGCGCTTCATCGAGGCGGTCTCGGCGGAGGCCGAGATCAGCCGCTCGCAGGTGCTGAGCATCTACGACGGGCCGATCGAGCAGTACCACCGGAGCCGGGTCTGGAAGAAGGAGGGCTACAACTTCCGCTTCCTCAGGCGCGCGCTCAAGATCGCCGCCGACTTCGGCAGCGAGACCATTCACCTGGTCTACCTGGACTACTTCCTGCCGAGTGCTTTCCTGAACGTGCTGCTGAGCCGCCCGCGCGCCCGGCTGTTCGGCACCCTGCACTGGACCTACTTCCTGCCCGGCAGCGCCGCGAGCCGCTGGAAGAACGGCCGCAATCTGCTGCACATCTGGAGCCTGCGCCGGCTGCTGCGCGGCGGCATGCAGCTGCAGGTGCATTCGCACAGCTTCAAGCCGCTGCTGCGCGAGCTGAGCGGCAGCGACAACGTCACGCACATCCCGTATCCGATTGAAGAGCCGCCGGCCGACGTGCAGGCGCGGGCCCGCGAGTTGCGGGCGGGGTTGCAGCTGCAACCGGATCAACGGCTGATCCTGCTGTTCGGCGGCACCCGGCAGGACAAGGGCGCCGACCTGGCGCTGCGGCTGCTGGCGCGCCTGCCGGAGCGCTACCGGCTGATGATCGCCGGCCCGGCCCAGCACTTCAAGGCCGACGACATCGAGCGGATGGCGCGGGAGGCGGGGGTGCAGGACCGGCTGTACACCAACCTCAACTTCATTCCGCACGGCGAGGCCGAAAGCTACTTCGCGGCCTCGGACGTGGTGCTGCTGCCGTACCGTCCGGTGTTCTCCGGCCAGAGCGGGGTGCTGTCGGTGGCGGCCACCCTGGGCGTCCCGGTGGCCGCCTCCGACTCGGGCACCATGCGCGAAACGGTGGAGGCGTATCAGCTGGGCGAGGTGTTCCCCTGCGAGGATCTGGACGCCATGCAGGCCGCTGTGGAACGGGTGGTCAGCCAGCCGTACCAGGGCCTGACCGAACAATTCAGACGAGACCATTCGCTCGAACAGTTTGCAGACCAGATCGTCCGGCACTACCGTGCCGAGCCGGAACTGCGTCCGCCGGTACAAGGAGTGGCGCATGCCGCGAAACATCGTCATCTACCGTGAAAACCTGCTGGCCTACTCAGAAACCTTCATTCTGAACCAGGCCGAGTCGCTGCAGAACTTCCGGCCGTACTACGTCGGCACCCGGCGATTAAACGGGCTGTCGCTGCCGGAGGACCGCAGCGTGGTGCTGAGTTCCGGCACCGTGGTCGGCCGGGCCGAGGAGCTGCTCTACAAGTTCAGCGGCTTCGCGCCGCGCCTGCATGCCCGGCTGCGGCAGATCCGGCCGGCCCTGATCCACGCACATTTCGGCTCGGACGGGGTGATGGCCCTGCCGCTGGCGCGCCGGCTGCGGGTGCCGCTGCTGGTCACCTTCCACGGCTACGACGCCGCGATGCACGATGAGGCGCTGCTGGCGCTGCCGAACCTGCGCGACCGGCGGCTGGTGCAGCAACGCCCGCAGCTGATCCGGGAGGCCACTCTGTTTCTGGCGGTCTCGGAACACATCCGCCGGCTGCTGATCGCCAAGGGCTTTCCGGCCGAAAAGATCGTGACGCACTACAACGGCGTGGACACCCACCGCTTCGACTACCGCGACCCGGCGCAGGCCTCGGACCTGCCGCCGCTGGTGCTGTTCGTGGGCCGCATGGTGGAAAAAAAGGGGGTGGCGGATCTGCTGCGGGCCATGCAGCAGGTCCGCGCCCAGCTGCCGGAAGCCCGGCTGGTGCTGCTGGGCGACGGCCCGCTGCTCACCGAGCTGCAGACGCTGGCCGGCCACCTGGGGCTCCCCTGCGACTTCATGGGCCGGCAATCGGTGCCAGAGATCCAGCAGTGGATGGCCCAGGCCAGCCTGCTGTGCGTGCCGAGCGTGACGGCCCAGAACGGCGACACCGAGGGCCTGCCCACCGTGGTGCTGGAAGCCCAGGCCTGCGGTCTGCCGGTGGTGGCCACCGAGCATGCCGGCATTCCGGAGGCGGTGCAGCATGAGGTCAACGGGCTGGTGGTGCCGGAGCGCGACCCGGCGCAGCTGGCCGCCGCCCTGACGCGCCTGCTGACCGACGCGCCGCTGCGGCAGCGCTTCGGTCAGGCGGCGCGCCGTGAGGTGGTGCGCCGCTTCGACGCCGGCAACCAGGTGCGGGTGCTGGAACAGCTGTACACCCGGGTGATCGGTCAGCAGCTGCCGAGTGCGGCCGCTCAGCGGAGCGTCACGTCATGACCCTGCGGACCAGGACCGTCAACGCTGTCAAGTGGAGCACCTTCTCCTTCGTCATCAACGCCCTGCTCACGCCGGTGTTCGCCGCGATCCTGGCCCGCCTGCTCACCCCCGCACAGTTCGGCGTGGTGGCGCTGGGCATGGCGCTCTACCTGCTGGGCCAGTTCCTGGCTGACCTGGGGGTCGGGCCGGCGCTGGTGCAGAAAAAGGAACTGACGCCCCAGCACGTGCATTCGGCCTTCGGCTCCTCGGTGCTGCTGGGCCTGCTGGTCACGGCGCTCGGGTGGTTCACGGCTCCCCTGGCCGGCCAGTATTTCCACAACCCCGATGTGGTGACGGTGTTCCGGGGCTTTTCGCTCACCTACCTGCCGCTGACCCTGACCGGGGTGGCAGCCAACCTGCTGCGCCGCGACCTGCGCTTCCGGGCCATGATGGTCATCGACACCACCTCCTACATCGTGGGGCACGGCCTGTTCGGGCTGGGCTCGGCGTACCTGGGCTACGGGGCCACCAGCCTGGTGATCAGCGTGATCGCCCAGAACGTGATTCTGCTGAGCTGCACGATGTTCCTGACAAGACGACAGTTCGGGCTGGCCTTCCACTGGAGCGCCATGCGCGAGCTGTACAGCTTCGGCGGCATGGTGTCGGTGGTGACGCTGCTGGAGTACTTCAGCAGCAGCCTGGACACCTTCCTGGTGGGCCGTTTCTATAACGTGACCTCGCTGGGTCTGTACAACAGCGCCTACCGCACCGTCTGCACGCCGCTGCTCTCATTCACCCGCAGCATGACCCGGGTGCTGGCCTCCAGTTTCAGCGCGGCCCAGGACCAGCAGGAGCGGCTGCGCCGCGCCTACCTCACCGGCGTCCAGACGCTCTCGGTGCTGACCTGCCCGATTGCGGTCGGGGTACTGATCTGCGCGCCGGAGATCGTGCATGTGCTGCTGGGGCCGCGCTTCGCCGGTTCGGTGCCGATCATGCAGGTGTTCGCGATGTACATCCCGTTCATGGTGCTGACCAATATCTCCGGCGTGATCTCGCAGGCCACCGCTCGCCTGGGTGCCAAGATCGTGATCCAGTCGTTGTACCTGGTCGGCATCGGCGCGGGCTTCCTGCTGGTGCACCGGCTGGGACTGCCGGTCATCAGCTTCGCGGCGGTGCTGGCTGTGGCCAGCGCGCTGCGCTGGGCCGGCTACATGGTGGTGGTGGAGCGCATCATCGGCGGCGGCCTGGGCAATGTGGTGCGCAGCAACCTGAGCGGGGTGCTGCCCAGCATCGTGGTGGGCGTGCCGCTGTTCCTGGCGGTGCTGGGGCTGCGCGCCGCGCACACCCCGCTGGCGCTGCTGTTCGTGACCGAACTGCTGCTGGGCGGCGGCCTGATGCTGCTGGTGGTGCTAAACGGCCCTGAGACGGAAGCCAAGCGGATGATCCAGGGTGGCCTGCGCCGGGTGCAGACCCGGCTGGGGCGCGGCGCGGCCCCCACCACCGACCTGCACGGCCGCTGACCTCACACCCCACCCGGCGGCCACGGTGAGTAGAATGGCCCGGTGATCCAGACGGTGGTGGCGGTGGTGGTGGCGTATCTGCTCGGCGCAGTGCCGGTCGGCCTGCTGGTGGCGCGCAGCCGGGGCGTCAACATCCGGACGGTGGGCTCCGGCAACAGCGGGGCCACCAACGTGCAGCGCACGCTCGGCTGGGGGCCGGGGCTGGCGGTGGCGGTCTTCGACATCCTGAAAGGCGCGCTGGCGGTCTGGGTCGCCCGGCGGCTGCATCTGGGCGACCCGGCAGCGGCGCTGTGCGGCCTGGCCGCCGTCATGGGACACAACTACAGCGCCTTCATGGGGTTCCGGGGCGGCAAGGGCGTGGCGACCAGCTTCGGCGTGCTGCTGATGATCAGTCCGCTCAGCGCGGGAGCCGGCTTCGTGGTGGGCCTCGTGACCATCCTGCTGACCCGCTACGTCTCGGCCGGCAGCATGATCGGGGCGCTGACGGTGCTGGTGAGCGCGCTGCTGCTGGGCCGGCCCTGGTGGGAAACCTTGATTCTGGCGCTGCTGACGGCGCTGGTGTTCTGGCAGCACCGCGAGAACATGAAGCGCCTGCAGAGTGGCAATGAGAGCCGGCTGGGCCAGAAAGTGGCCGTTCAGAACGTGCCCAAGCCGGCCCGCTGACCGGCCGGCCCCTGCTCAGCTTCCTCATCACCGGCCCGTATGCTGGGGCCATGCTGACTGTTCGCCGTGCCCTGTCGCTGCTGGCCCTGCCGCTGCTGTTCGCCTCCTGCGCCCCGCTGATCAGCACCGCCGCCCAGCTCTCGGAGCAGGGGCCTGCTCCGGATCGGTCCGGCCCGCTGACCGTGGGCCAGCGCTGGACCGTGAGCGGGCAGATTGACGGCGGTCCGGTGAGCACGACCATCCCGGTCCCCGCGCTGAACCTCACCGCCCAGTACGCGCGCTCCACCCACACCGACCGCGAGCGGGTGGAGCAGCAGGCCACCGCCGGCTATCAGGAGGCGGAATACAGCGACCAAGGGGTGCCGACCCTGATCTTCCGCTGGACCGAGAATGCCGACGGCAACGGGACAGGCCGTTACACCTGCACCCTCACTACCCTGACCCAGGCGCCCTACAACGGCGTGCTGACGCTGCAGCGGAGCGGCAACAACTACACCGGCACCTGCAGCGCCCAGCCGGCCAGCTGAGCTCAGTTGAGCAGTGGTCGGCCCTCCTCCCGGTCTGGCCAGAGATAGCGCTCACTCCACGGTTCACCGCGCCGCAGCAGTGGCACCCGGCCGCCCACCACCCGCATCCCACCCTTGACCGCCGCCCGCACGATCTGGCGCGGGTCCAGGGCCGGGTGGACGGCCCAGGCCGCCTGAATCTCGTCATGGATGTCCAGCGTCTCGCCGCTCGCCACGCTGTCGGTGCCCAGCGCCACCTCCCCTCCGGCCGCCGCATATGCAGCCCAGGGAAAGGTGCCGCACTCCAGGTTGCGGTTGCTGCGCGGGCAGCTGACCACCAGACAGCCGGCCTGCGCCACGGTGCGGATGTCCTCCGGCGTCACGTTGACCATGTGGATCAGGGTGGGGCGGGCCTGCAGCACGCCCAGCTCCGCCAGGTAGGCCACGCCGGTCCGCTCCGGGTCGGGGGCGCGGCCCAGCACGTCCGCGATGCCCAGGCCCGGCACGCTGGCCTGCATGGACCGCAGGAACGACTCGGCCAGCGGACCGCCACCGGTGCGGAACAGCTCGGCCTCTGAGGGATGTTCCAGCACGTGGATCTGCATCGGCAGGCCCTCGCCAGCTGCATATTCCGAGAGCAGCTGCAGCAGCACGCTCGACACGGTGTAGGTCGCGTGCGGCGAGAGGCCCAGGCGCATGCCGCCGGGCCGCTCCAGCCGCCGCCAGCTCTCCAGCCGCTCACGCGTGCGGGCAAAGGTCTGCCGGGCGGTGGCCGGGTTGGGGTCCAGCACCTCCCAGTAGGCCACGCCCGGCACCTCAGAGTCGCGCAGCAGCCACTCCATCACGTCCGGATGCCACACGATGTCGCCCAGCGCGGCCGCGCCGCTGCGGCGCACCGCATTCAGGCCCGACTGCGCGCCTTCCAGCCCGCGTAGAAACCGGCCGGCGATCACCACCTCCGGAATCCACTGGAAGTACGGCAGCGCCCGGAAGGCATACAGGCTCATGTCCAGGTGCGTGTGCGCGTTGACCGGCGGCGGCGCGATCACCCGGCCCACCCGCTGCTCCTGCGCCTGCGGGTAGTTCACGCGCAGCTCCGCAAGTGGCCCCGCCGCCGCGATGGTCTGGCCCGAGACCACCACCCCCCCGTCGGTGATGGGCAGGCCCATGCCGGTGTAGAGGATGTCGGCGGCGTAGAGGGTGGGAAGCAGCGTCATGCCGCGAAGATAGCAGGCGTGTGGCTAGCCGGTACTGAGCAGCAGCGCCGCCCCCACCACCAGCGCCGCCCCCAGCAGCGCCAGCAGCGAGAGATGTTCTCCGAACAGGGCCGCGGCCAGCAGCGCGGCCACCACCGGCTCCAGGCTGGCGATCACGCTGGTGCGGGTGGCGGGCAGCCGCTTCAGGCCCGCGCTGTAGGCCAGGTAGGCGAGATACGTGCTGAACACCGCGATGGTCAGGAGCAGCAGCCAGGCTGGGCCGCTCTTGTGACTGAAGGTGGTCAGGGGGGCCAACAGCAGCGCCCCGAACGGCAGCGCCACCCCGTACAGCGCCGGCACCGCATACCGACTGAAAAACAGCTTGCCGTACAGGTAATACAGGCTGTAGGTGAACCCGGCACACAGCCCCCAGCCGAGCGCGGCCGCACTCACCTGCACCCCCTGGCCGCCGCCCAGCGAGATCAGCGCCACGCCGCCCAGCGTCAGCAGCACCGCGCCCAGCTCACGTGCGCCCAGCCGCTCCTGCAGAAAGAGGCCGCCCATGATCGCCACAAAGGCCGGCGCGGTGTACAGCAGCACCGAGGCGAGGCTGGCTCCCCCGGCGCGCACGGCCAGCTGATAGCTGGCATAGAACACGCTGACTCCCAGCACCCCGAACAACAGCGTGAAGAGCAGGTCGCGACCCCGCGGCAGCGCCGCCCGTGTCACCGCCGCGTGCAGCAGGTACAGCCCGCCCCCCAGCGCGGCCCGCCAGAACGCCACCTCCAGCGGCCCCAGGCCCAGCCGCTGGGCCGCCTTGCCGAAGATGCCCAGCAGGCCCCACAGGCAGGCCGCCGCCAGCACCAGCAGGGTGGCGCGCAGCAGGTCCGGGCGGGCGCGGCCTGGGGTCGCCGTCACCGTTTACGCCAGACCAGCACCGTGAATACCACCGCCAGCACCAGCCCGGCCACCGCCAGCAGCAACAGCAGCAGGGCGCGCCGGTCGCGGGTCTGGCCCACAGCGCCGAGCTGATGGGTGCGGTAGGCCTGCGCCTGCGGTGTCACCCCGATCACGTCCACCGGCAACGGAGCATTCAGGGCCGTTACCTGCAGGCTGGACTCCCCTCCGCCGGTGCTGGGCCGCAGGTAACCGTCCGGCGTGAAGGGCGAGTACACGCTCATGGTCACCCAGTAGCTGTACTGCCCGCTGGGAATCGGGGTGCCGATGACGACAGTGCTGCCGGACAGCTGCACCGTCAGCGGCGTGGTGCGCGGCTGCGGGCGCGTCTGGCCGTCCGGCACGAATTCCAGGCTGGACCCGAAGCCGCTCACCCGCAGGTGGTACTGCCAGCCGCCGCTGCCCGCCGCCGAGAAGCCCAGCCCCGCAAGATCGGTGGCGCCGCCCAGCCGGCTTTTCACGAACACGTCCAGCACGCCCGCCGAGTAGCCGAGCGGCGCGTTCCACAGGTTCTGCACCGCGCCCAGGCCCACCCGCAGCTGCAACCGCCCACCCACGTCCTGCACCTGCAGTTCACGCAGGTCCAGGGCGTCGGGGTTGAGGGCCGGACGGGTCGGCAGGACGTAGCTGCCGTCGCCGCGCATGTCTCCGGTGGCGTCAGGAACGGTGAGCAGGGCGGCGGCAGCCAGGAGCATCAGCACGGCTGGAAGTATAGAGCGGGCTGCCGCTCAGCGCTCACCGGCCGTCTTCCTGTCCCTCCGGCTGCAGCTGCAGGTCGGCCTCGAAGCTGCGCTGCCACGGCAGCCGCGCGCCTTCCAGGGTGTAGGTCTGCCCGAACTGCAGCGGAAAATAGAGCCGGGCCAGCGTCAGCAGCGTCTGCTGGGCCTGCGGCGTGCCCAGCTGCGTCTCGGGCAGCGCCTGCCTCAGCTGAGCGCGCAGCTTGGTGCCGTACACGATGTCGTTGGCGTACTCGCGGGCCAGCAGCGCGTCCTGACGCTCCGGCAGCGCCGGGCCGCTCACCGGCGCCTGCTCGGCCAGCTGCAGCACCCGGGCGTGGGCCAGCACGGTGCCGAGGTTGTTGCCGGGCGTGCCCCAGGCGGCCAGACTCGCCAGGTCCTGCGGGCGGCGCAGGGTGTAAAGGTCGGTCCACATGCGCGGGTTGCCACCGTTGATCTTCTCCACGTCGGCCACCGCCACCGGGCCGCGCCGCAGCAGCTGGCTGATCCGCAGGGCCGCGGCCCGCGCGTCGCCGCCGTTGTAGACGTAGAGCGTCAGGGCCGCCGGACCGCCCTCCGGCCGGGTCCCCACCCCGCCGAAGGGCGTGAGCACCGGGTCCGGCACGGTCGGCACCACCGTCCAGCCGGCCGCCGCCGCATGCAGCGCCACCGAGGCGCTCAGCGGAATGCCCTCGTAGCGGATCACCTGGGCCGCCTTGTCGCTCTGGCTGTACTCCACCGCCAGCGGGCTGGGCTCGCCGCCCAGCGACAGCGCGGCCAGACTGGCCAGCACCTCGTCGGCCCCCGGGTAGACCCGGACATTTTCGGGCGCGTCCTGGGCCAGCGCCGCCCCCTCGGCCGGAGAGGGACTGCCGGGCAGCGCGTCGTCCCAGGTGACGTGCAGCTGGGCAAACACGCCCTCGCGCGCCCAGCCGATCATCTGGCGGGCCACCTCCAGGTTGCGGGCGCGGTTGGTGGCGTCCGGTTCGCGCGGCAGCGTGATGAAGGCGTAGACCGGCTGCCCGGTGCGCTCGTGCCAGTCGCGCACCGCCTGCAGCCGCTGCATCACCGTCTCCACCGGGTCCGGGCTGGTCCGCGACTGCACCAGCCCGCCGTAGGCCAGCGCGTCCAGCGCGATGATCAGCGGCCCGTCGGCCGGCTGCGCGTTCATCCACTCGGTGAGCCGCTGCGGATCGGCCCCGTGTTGGGCGTCGCCCAGCAGCTCGGCCGGCGTGACATGGACCGGCTGGCCGCGCAGTCCAGCGATCTGGGCCGGGAGGGTGCTGGTGGCCGGACGGGAATCGAGCGGAATCAGCAGCTGGGCCTGCACACTTCCGGCCAGCGCGAGGGACAGGGCCACGGCAGAGGGGCGAACACGCATAGCTGAACCCTAGCGACCCAACGTGAGGAACGTCAGGCGGCGGTGCTCCGGCCCGCTTCAGCGCTCGGCCGGCACCGCCGCACCCGACAGCTCCACCGGCTGACCGGCCGGCACCGGGCGGGCCGACCGCCCGGCCGCCTCCAGCACGGCCGCAAAGCCCTGCATCACCTCCGGCTCACCGTGCACCAGCCAGACCTGCGCTGGCCCGGTGGGTTCCAACCAGCGCTGCAGGTCGGCCTGGTCCGCGTGGGCCGAGAGGCCCGACACCCGCTCGATGTGCGCCTTCACCGGCACCACCTCGCCCAGCACCTCCACCTCGGCGGCCCCGCCCACGAGCTGGCCGCCCAGGCTGCTGGGGCTCTGGTACCCCACCGCCACCACGGTGGTGCTGGGCTTCCACAGCTGATGCCGCAGGTGATGCAGGATACGGCCCCCGGTCATCATGCCGTTGCCCGCCAGGATGATGGCCGGGCCGTCGTAACGGTTGAGGCGCTGCGACTCCAGCGGCGTGGTCACCACGTGAAGCGTGCTGGGCCGGAACGGGTCCAGCCCCGCCTGCAGCATCGCTCCGAGCTCCGGGCGCAACTCCGCGCCATACTCGGCGTAGCTGAGGGTGGCCCGCGCCGCCATCGGGGCGTCCAGGAACACCGGCACGCGCGGCAGCTCGCCACGTTCCATCAGGCCGTGGAGCAGGTACAGCAGCACCTGGGTCCGCTCGATGGCGAAGCACGGCATCAGGATCTTGCCGCCGCGCCGCACCGCCTGCCGCAGCACCTCCGCCAGCTGTGCCAGCGTCTGTGGCAACGTCGGGTGCCGGCTCAGGCCGTAGGTGCTCTCCACCACCACCGCGTCGGCCTCCGGCGGCAGGCTGTAACCCGGCTGCAGCACCGAGGGCTGGCGGCCCAGGTCGCCGCTCATCACCAGCCGGCCCTCCCGGCTGTCCAGCACCAGAAACGCGCTGCCCAGGATGTGCCCGGCCCGCTCGGGCCGCACCCGCACCTGTCCCAGCGTCAGGGTCTGCCCGTAGTGCAGCACCGGCCGCATCAGCGTCAGCACGTCGTCCACGTCCTGCTCGTCATAGAGCGGGGGCGGGACCGTCCGTTCCTGGCCTATGCGCCGCGCCAGTTTGAGCGCCTGGGTATAGCCGTCCACCTGCAGCCTCGCGCTGTCGCGCAGCACGGTGGCGGTCAGCCGCGCGGTGGGCGGGGTGCAGTAGATCGGACCGCGGAAGCCGCGCCGGTACAGCAGCGGCAGGCGTCCCACATGGTCCAGGTGGGCGTGGGTGAGCAGCACCGCGTTCAGCCCGGCCGCCTCGAACGGGAAGGGCTCGCGGTTGCGCTGCTCGGTCTGCTCGTCGCCCTGAAACAGGCCACAGTCAATCAGCAGCTGCTGCCCGTCCAGCTGCAGATGGTGGGCGCTGCCGCTCACGGTTCCGGCCGCTCCCAGACTCGTCAGGCGCATGGGCCAGTCTAGCGCCTGGGTCTGCGGCCAGCTTCAGCATTTCTTTGCGTGCCGCGCCGCGCCTGTTTGGGAGGGCTAGGGTAGCTTCATGAACCCGTTTGCCCGTATCGCCATCGGCATTGACTTCTCGCCCAGCGCGGAGGCTGCCCTGCAGCTGGCCCGCCAGCGATTCGGCGGCGCTCAGCTGCGGCTCATCCATGTGGTAGACGCCCGCGCCGGCGCGGTCCCGGACCTCTCGACCGGTGGGCTCGCCCCGGTCACCACCAGTCCCGAGGTGCTGGACCAGCTGTCGCTCGGAGACGGCCGTCAGCTGGACCGGCTGGCGCAGGAGGGCGAGGAGGAGGAGGTGGTGATGGGCGAACCGGCCCTGACGCTGGTGGAGTCGGCAATGCGCTGGGGCGCGGACCTGATCGTGGTGGGCACCCACTCGCAGGGCGCGCTGGAGCACTTCTTTCTCGGCTCGGTGGCCGAACAGGTGGTGCGCCGCTCGCCGGTGCCGGTGCTGACGGTGCCGATGCCCAGACGCTAGCGGGTCCGGGAGGCCTGAGCCCTCAGAGCAGCTGGGTCCAGCGCAGCAGCCAGTACACCCCGAAGCCGCCCAGAATGCCCAGCGCCAGCGAGCGGCTGCGCCAGATCAGCAGGGCGCACACCAGCCCGGCGGCAGCGCGGCGCAGGGCGTCCGGCGCCGCCGCGATGTCCGGCACCACCAGCGCCGCGAACACGCTGATCGGCACGAAGCGCAGGAAGGCCAGCCAGAACGGCGGCAGCCGCAGGTGGCCCAGGCTCAGGCCCAGCAGGCGGCTGCCGAGCGTGACCGCCCACATGCCCAGCATGGTGACCAGCACGCTCATGGGCGGCTCCGGCGGGTGGTGAGCCAGGCCCCCAGCAGGGCGCCGCCCACCGCCGCCACCAGCACCGTGACGCCGCCCGGCGCAACGCGGCTGAGCGCCCAGGCCAGCGCGCCGGCCACCACAGCCACCAGCAGCTCCACCCGCCCGGCCAGCAGCGGCGTCAGCAGCCCCAGGAACGCCAGCGGAAACACCACGTCCGCACCCACCGCCGCCGGGTCCGGGATGACCGCGCCGGCCAGCCCGCCCAGCAGCGTGCAGACGTTCCAGACGGTGTACAGGCTCAGCTCCGCGCCCAGCAGGAAGGGCCAGCTGAGCCCGCCCGGCTGACGCGGCCCGGCGGCGATCGCCACCCCATAGGCCTCGTCGGTGAGCAGCTGGGCAGTGAGCAGCCGCCGCCATCCGGAGGTGGGCACCTGCTGGCTGATACTCAGGCCGTACAGCACGTGGCGCAGGTTCAACAGCAGGGTGGTGGCGATGATGCTCACGGCGCCCACCCCCTGCCCGAACAGCCCTGCCGCCGCAAACTGCGAGGCACCGGCGAACACGCTCAGGCTCATAAACTGCGTCTGGCTGAGGCTCAGGCCAGCGGCCCGGGCCGTGACCGCGTAGGCCACCGCGAACGGCGCGACGCCCAGCCACAGCGGAAGCATTGCAGTGAACCCGCGCCAGAAAGGAGAGGAAGTCGGCGGCATGCCCGGCCCAGTATGCCTCCGCAGGTGCGGCCGTGTCAGCCGCCTAGCCCTCCACGGCCTCCTCGGGCGGCAGGTCTGCCCCCTCATCGGCGTCGGCAGCGGCCGCGCGGCGCACCTTCCCGATCTCGCGGACCCGGCCAGCCCAGCGGCGGGTGGCGTCCTGGTACAGCGGATGCCCGCGCAGATCCTGCACCACTCCGCGGGCCGGGGCCGGCCCGGGCCTCACGTCATCATTTTTTTTTACGTCGCGGGCCGGTGGAGCCGGCCGGTCCGGCACGGCGGCGGAGGCTACTCCCGGCAGCTCATCCGGCGGGCCGCCCAGGTCGTCCCAGTCCGGCTCCTGGGTGATCGGCTCCGGCTCGATGTAGGTGGAGCGCTGCTCGCGCGGGAGCGGTTCTGGTGGCGGGGCGGCCGGGGGCGCCGGGTCCGGCAGCGGGGCGGGCGCGCGGTCATCCGGTGAGCCGCGTCCGCTCCGCTGGACCGGCGTAAACGGCGGCGGCTCCTGCACCGCCGCTCGTCCACGGCCGGCCGGCTGAAACTCCGGAATGGCGGCGCTGGCTGTGCTGGGTGCTGGCGTGGGGCGAACCGGCGGCGCCTCACCACGTGACGCGTCCGCCACCACCTCGGCCACCGGCACTGCCGGAACGGCCACCGGAGCCGCTGCCGGGACCGGGGGAGCGCCCGCGCTCGCCTCTGCCGCCGCGCGCCCGCCCACCACCGTCTTGCGGCTGGTGTCGGGCGTGGGGCCGATGATCTCCAGCGTGACCGGCCCGAACACCTTCAGCACCGCCCGGCTCAGTTCCTCGAACTTCTCCACCACCTGCTTGGCGTGGAAGGTGCTCTTGGCGTCGTAGGTGAGGCTGACGTACCCCTGCTGGGCGTGCATCCGCGCCGGCTTCAGAAACGCGCGCGTCTGCATGCTGGCCAGCTTGACCACGTCGGCCCAGTTGCCACCTCCGGCGGGGGCCGCGACCGCGACCGGCCGGGCCGCCTCGGGCCGGGGGCCACGTCCGGCCACGTCCAGCGGCGGAATCTCGTTCAGCGCGCCCTCGATGGGGGCGGCCAGCGGTGCCCGGCTCACCGGGGCCACCCCCTGCGCACGCAGCTGGGCCAGTTCCTTCTCCAGCCGGGCCAGCCGCTGCCCCACTTCCGGCGACGTGCCCGCCCCTGCCGGAGCCGCGCTGCCGCCACTCCCCTCCCCCGCGATCAGCGCGTGGGTCAGCGCCAGTTCCAGGCTCTGCAGGTCGGCGCTGCGGGCGAAGCGGGCGTCCTGGGCGTCCAGCGCCGCCTGCAGCCGCAGCAGCCTCGGCACGTCCGCGCCCTCCAGCCGGACGCCGTCGCCCACGCCCAGCTCGGCGTGCAGCGCCTCGCCCAGCGCCGTCACCAGCCCCTCCACCACCGTGCGGGCCGCGTAGCCGTCCTGATACAGCCGCCGCGCGCCACCCAGCAGCGGCCCCGCGTCCAGCTGCACCAATGCCCCGGCCATCTCGCGTACCCGCTCGCTGGGCGGCAGGCCCAGGGCGGCCTCCACCCCGGCGCGCGTGACCGCCTCGCCGGACGCCAGCATCCGCTCCAGCAGGCTCTCGCCGTCGCGCATGGCCCCGTCGGCCAGCCGCCCGATCAGCTGCAGCGCCTCCGGCTCGGCCTGCACGCCCTCCTGCCGGGCAATGCCGCTCAGCTTGCCGGCCACCTCCTCCGGCGTCAGCCGGCGGAAGCGGAAGTGCTGGCAGCGCGACAGGATGGTCGGGATGATCTTCTCCGGCTCGGTGGTGGCCAGGATGAAGATCACGTGCCCAGGCGGCTCCTCCAGGGTCTTGAGCAGCGCGTTGAAGGCCGCCCGGCTCATCATGTGCGCCTCGTCGAGGATGTAGATCTTCTTGCCGCCACGCATGGCGCTCAGCCCCACCTTCTCCCGCAGGTCCCGGACGTCGTCCACACTGTTGTTGCTGGCCGCGTCGATCTCCAGCACGTCCGGGTGGCTGCCGGCCCGCACCGAGAGGCAGCTGTCGCACTCACCGCAGGGCTTGGGCAGCGGGCCGGTGCAGTTGGCGGTCATGGCGATCAGGCGGGCAGTGGTGGTCTTGCCGACCCCGCGCGGGCCGGAGAACAGGTAGGCGTGGCCCACCCGGCCCTGCTCCAGAGCGGACCGGAGCACGTCCTTGACCTGTTCCTGCCCCACCACCTGATCCCAGCGGATGGGGCGTGCGCGCTGGTAGATGGCTGACATGTTCGCAGTCTAGAGCGTCCGGGCGGCCCGCGTCGGTGCGCCGGTCGGGAATGTCGGGGGCAGCCAGCTGAAGATCCGGTGAAGCGAACGCCCCGGCCTTCTCTCAGAGGCCTCAGAAAGCATGGAGGTGCCCAGGAGGACCCATGAATGAGCAGCAGATCCTGCAGTGGCTGACCGATGAGCTGACAAATGTTCAGGTGCTGACGCAGCACGGACAGCATTTTCTCTTTGTAGGGGCAGATCGGATGCTGCCCTTTGTCACCGTGATGACCAGTGACCTCTACGATCAGGCGTCGCAGCTGGAGCGACCGGGCATCTACCGCCTGAACCTCGGGGTGGGGCCCAGGCTCTACCGGCAGCTGTTCGGCAACGCCACTTTGAACAGCCACGACTTCACGGCGCTCGACACCCTGATGCCCCACCCGGAGTACGCCGCTCAGGGCTGGGTCTGTGTGCTGAATCCCAGCTCCGCCACCTTCGCCGACCTGCAGCCGCTGCTGCGCGCCGCCCATGAGCGCGCGGCCCGGCGCGCCGGGCTCAGCTGACGGCGCCCTGCAGCACCTCGAACACCCCGGCCTCCGGGTCCAGCCGGGCCTGCCCGCCCAGCGGCAGGGTGAGCTGCGGGCTGGTGTGCCCGAAGTCCACGTTGGCCAGCACCGGCAGGTGCTCGCGGCCGGCCGCCCACAGCACCCGCCGCACCCAGCCGTCCAGCTCCTCCACCATTTCGGAGCTGTACCCACGGGGCCGGGCCAGGACCATCCCGGCTGCGCTCCCCAGGATGCCCTGCGCCGCAAAGTTCCGCAGCCAGTAGCCCACCTGCGCCGGGGGCGGCACGTCCTCGGAGGTTTCCAGGCACAGGATGGCGCCCCGCCACAGCTCCGGCTCCGGCCAGCCGGGGGTGCCGTTCAGCATGTCCAGCACCTCCAGACACCCGCCGATCAGGTGCCCGGACACCGCCCCTTCACCCTGAAGCCAGCGCCAGCCCCGGGACGGCAGGAAGGTGCGCCGGACCTCCTGCAGGTCCGGGTCCAACCACTCCTGATGCTGCTCGGTCCACTCGGGCGCCGGGGACAGGGCAAAGCCGGCGGTCTGCATGGTGGCCTGCCGGAGGCCCTGGACCACGAAGCGGTGCATCCCGCCGTGCTCCGCGATATCGGTCAGCAGGGACGGCCCGTAACAGGCGCTCACCCCGGCCCGCAGGAACTGCAGCAGCGTGACGGTGGTGTCGCTGAACCCCACCATGCACTTGGGGTGGGTACGGATGAGGTTCAGGTCCAGGTGCGGCAGCAGGCGCACGCTGTCGTCGCCGCCCAGGGTGCTGAGCAGCCCGTGGATCTCCGGGTTCTCCAGCGCCCAGTGCAGGTCGTCGGCGCGAGCCTGCGGGTTGCGGTACAGGTACTCGGAGCCGCGCAGCGCGTTCGGGGCCGGAAGGATGTGCCAGCCCAGCTCGGCCCGCGCCTGCCGCCGGCCCGCCTCGTAGCGGTGCGGCACCTCCGCCACAAAGCCGCTGCTGAGGCTCAGGGCCGCCACGGTGTCGCCCGGACGAAGGGCCGGGGGCCGCACAAAGGTGGGAGGCATGGACGCACCATACCGGTGGCTTCGGCCCCGTGCATCGGCCAGCTGACCTACAGGGCGTCCGCAAAGATGATGCCGGCCCGCTCAGTCGCCCAGGCGCACCGAGCCGCTCTTGATCAGCCCCTGCACGGTCTTGAGGCGGCCAAGCATCGCCTTGTCGAAGAGGGCCTCGTTGTACTTGTTGATCGCCACTTCCAGGCCAGCGTTCTGAAACCCGAAGCCGTTGTCCCCCGGGCGCCACGCGCGCTTCTTGACCACCGCGTCAATCAGGCTGTAGACGGCGTTGTCGGCCCGCTTCACGATGGCGGTCAGGCCGGTGTTGAGCGTGCCGGCGTCCGCGTCGGTGTCGCCCAGCGAGAGGTAGTCGCTCTCCCAGCCGATAAAGAACACCGGGCGGCTCTGGGCGCCGCAGCGGCCCTGGTAATCCTGGGCCTTGGGCACCTTGGCGAACACGTCCTGGTTGAACTTCACGCCGGCCGGCAGCGCCGAGGCCTTGAAGCACTGCTGGCTGCGCACCGCACTGATCACGCCCAGCTTGCCGCTGGTGGCCCCGACGAACAGGATGTCGGCGCCCTGCTTGAGCAGCGTCTTGCTGACCGCCTCGGCCGAGGCGGTGTCGTCGCCGCTGCCGTTCAGGGTGCCGACCAGCACCTTGCAGTTCGGGCAGACCAGCTTGGTCCCGGCGCGGTAGGCCGACACGAACGGCGTGCTGCCCGCACCGGCCGGCATCACGATGCCCACCACGCTGGTGCTGGAGGTGCTGCCGGCGATGTACCCGGCCATGAAGGCGCCCTCGTTCTCACGGAAGCGGATGCCCATGGTGTTGCTGCCCTTGGGCAGGTCGTCCACCACGGCGAAGTGCGTGCGCGGCGCGCTGGCGGCCAGCTTCGAGACCCCGGCGACGTTGAAGTGGCCCACCCCGATCACCAGCTGGTTGTCGCCGGCATACGAGGCCAGCTTGGCGGCCGCGTCGGCCGCGTCCACGGGCGTGTAGCTCGACACGCTCACCCCGAAGTCCTGGGTGGCGCGCTCCAGACCATCGTTCACCGCCTGGTTGATGCCGTGGTCGTACTTGCCCGCCGGATCGAACACCAGGCCGATGTTGACGGCGGTGCTCTGGGCCACGACCGAAGAGGTCAACACGAGAGACAGCAGGGCCAGCGACCGGACGGTATTCTGTTTCATGACTGCCCTCAGTCTAGGCAGAGGCCCTGACAGGACTCTCACCCGCCGGGCAGGTGAATGGGCGGCGCCACCCCACGCTGGCGAGCTGCCACAATCAGGGTCATGACCGACGCTCCGGTGAGCCGCAAACGGCAGGTGGCCCTGATCGCCCACGACAAGAAGAAGCTGGAACTGGCCCTGTTCGCCCTGGCCCACCGGGACACCCTGCGGCAGTTTCATCTGGTGGCCACCGGCACCACCGGCGGCATCCTGCAGAAGCAGACCGGCCTGGAGGTGGAGCGGGTGCTCTCGGGGCCGCTGGGCGGCGATCAGCAGATCGGGGCCAGGATCGCGCTGGAGCAGGTGCTGGCGGTGTTCTTCTTCCGTGACCCGCTGACCGCGCAGCCGCACGAACCGGACGTGTCGGCGCTGGTGCGGCTGTGCGACGTACACGACATCCCGCTCGCCACCAACCCGGCGAGTGCGGAGGCCCTGATGCTGTGGCTGGCCGAGCAGGTGGAGGCCACCGGATGAGCGTCTGGGAGCAGTCGGCGGCCGCGCTGCTGCGTCACACCGCCTCGGCCGAGCCGACCCCCGGCGGCGGCTCGGTGGCAGCCCTGACCGGCACGTTCGGGCTGGGGCTGGTGATCATGGGGCTGGAGCTGAGCGCCCGCCGCCCCGACGCGGACGCCGGGGTGGCGCCGCTGCTGGCCGAGACCCGCGCCCTGCTGACCCGGCTGGAAGCGCACCCGGACGCCGACGTGGCCGCATTCCAGGGTTACATCGCCGCACTGGACCGGCCAAAAGCCAGCGACGAGGAGAAGGCCCAGCGCCGAGAAGCCATCCGGCAGGCGGCGCGGCAGGCCACCGAGGCCCCGCTGTCCGCCGCCCGCGACCTGCTGGGCGCCCTGCGGCTGGCCGAACGGGCCGCGCCGCTGACGCACCGCACGGTGGTGTCGGACGTGGGGGCGGGCGCTCATCTGATCCACGGCGCGCTGCACGCCACCCTGCTGAACGTGGACATCAATCTGGGCAGCCTGCCGGAACCGGAGCGGGCCGCCGCACATCAGGAACGGGTGCAGCTGGCCGAGCAGGCCACCGGGCTGGGCCAGCAGGTCACGGCCGCCGTAGCGCGGCAACTGGCATAGCAGAAGGGGGCGCCCAGGTGGCGCCCCCTTCTGGTCCCGCGCTTCAGTCGTCGCTGGCCGCCACCAGTTGGCCACGGCCCTGCGCCGCAGCCTGCGGGCGCGGCGTCAGCAGCGCCAGCACCAGCGAAAGGGCGCTCACGACGGTCAGCAGCCAGAACGCCTCGCGCAGGCCGCTGATGAACGGCTGCAGGGTGGCGTCCGGCAGGTTGCTGGCCAGCCCCGAGAACACCTTCAGCATCACGTCTCTGGGCACCCGCGCCACCACCACGCTCAGCGTGAAGATGATCGCCACCACGCTCCCCACGCTCATCAGCAGGGTGCGCACGCCCGCCGCCACACCGCGCCGGTCCGGGGCCACGCTGCCCATAATCAGGGACGAGTTGGGCGAGTTGAACAGGCCGCTGCCCACACCCGCCACGAACATCAGCACGGCGATCAGCGGGTAGGCGGTGTGACTGCCCAGCAGGGTGGCGAAGCCCAGCATGCCGAGCGTGGTCAGCAGCAGTCCCAGCTGGATCAGGCGCCGGGGGTGCGCCCTGTCGGCCAGCCGGCCCGCGATAGGTGAAGCGATCAGCAGCCCGATGGCCACCGGCCCCAGCATCACGCCGGCCAGCACCGCGTCGATGCCCTTGGCCCCCTGGAAGTAGAACACGAACAGGAAGGTCAGCGCGAAGCGCACGATGGCGTTCAGGAACACCTGGGCGTTGTTGAGGCTGAAGCTGGCGTCGCGGAACAGCCGCAGGTCCAGCATCGGGGCGCGCACCCGGCGCTCGATCAGCAGGAAGGCCGCCAGGAACACCACGCCAGTCAGGATGTACTTCGTCACGCCGGCCCAGCTCTGGATGCCGCCGATGCTCAGCCCGATCATCAACAGGGCAAAGCCCGCCGCGTAGGTCAGGTTGCCCCACACGTCCACCGGGTCGCGGGCGTCGCGCGGAGCGGTGTCCCGCAGCGTGACGAGCGCCCAGATGGTCCCGATGACGCCGATCGGCACGTTGAACCAGAACACCCACTGCCAGCCGAGCGAGGTGAGCCACCCGCCCACGATCGGCCCCAGGATGCTGCCTACCGCGATCATCATCTGGTTGGTGCCGATGGCGAGCCCCAGCTGCGCCTTGGGAAAGGCGTCGGCCACGATGGCGCTGCTGTTGGCGGCCATGAAGGCGCCGCCCACCCCCTGCACCGCCCGCAGCGCAATCAGCAGGTCCACGTTCTTGGTGAAGCCGGCCAGCAGCGAAGCCAGCGTGAAGACGCTGAAGCCCATCACGTACAGCCGCTTGCGCCCATACATGTCCGAGAGCCGGCCACCGTTCAGCACGAAAACTGTCTGGGTGACGTTGTAGGCCAGCAGAATCCAGATCAGTGAGAGCAGCGTGGTGTGCAGGTCACGCAGCAGGGTCGGCAGCGCGATGATCAGGGTGCCGCTGTTCATGCTGGCCATCAGCGCGCCGACGCTGGTGACGCTCAGGGCCATCCATTTGTAGTGGGCCCCCAGGGGGGCGGGTTGTTCGCTGACCGTGCTCATGACATCACCTGCTGGGGTTCGGAGGCTTCAGCATTCAGGGCCTGATCCAGGCGGCCGAGCGCGTGGTTCAGGGCGTCCAGTTCCTGGGGGTTCAGCGCACGGAACAGCTGCTGGACCAGCTGCCTCAGGTCCGGCACCACCTGCTCGGCACGGGCGCGGCCCTCCTGGGTCAGGCTCAGGTACACGCAGCGGCGGTCCTGATCGTCGCGCTGACGCTGCAACAGGCCCGCCGCCTCCAGGCGGTCAATCGGGCCAGTCAGATTGGCCGGGGTCACGCCCATCTGGGCGCTGATCGCCTGGGCCGTGAGCGGTCCCTGCTCCAGCAACAGCCGCAGCACGCTGTACTGCGGCCGGGTCAGCTCAAAGTCGGCCATGCGGCCCTGGATGCGCCGCGACATCAAGCTCTGCACCCGGTCGAGGGTGATCCAGGCCTGCACCTGTGGAGGACGAGTGAGATCCATATACAGTCAGGGACTATATCATATAAGCCTATATCAATCAAGCAGCAGGAATGCCGAAGGCACCGCCCCTTGGTTCAGCGGGGTCGCTTGATGGTCTCGATGCGCGCGTCGTCGCTCAGCACCGAGGTGTACAGCTGCCACAGCGCCAGCGCCTGGGCCGGGTCCGTGACCAGATTGGCGTACCGGAAGTACGCGGCCCCGCCCTCCGGCAGCTGGAAGGTGGGCGTCCCGAAGACCCCCAGTGCGGCGCTGTCCTGCAGGTCCTGGCGCAGCGCGGCCCGCAGTCCGGCGTCATCCTGCAGGTCCTGCTGGAAGGTCGGCAGTTCCAGGCCCGCCGCCTCGGCCACCTGCTGCAGCACGTCCGGCCGGTGCAACTCGGCCTTCTGCTGGTGCCGCGCCCGCAGCAACGCCAGCGCAAAGCGCCAGCCGGCCTCCTCCCCCTGACGCATGGCCGCCTGCGCCGCCAGGAAGGCCGCCAGGCTCCCCTGCTGCGCCTCGCTGCCACCCTCAGCCGCCTGATCGGTCAGCCACCACTGCGGCGCCTTGCGGTCCGGGTTCTCCGGATGATTGCCCTGCACCAGCGAGAAGTGGCGCAGCTCAAAGTGCAGGCCGTGTTCGCGCCGCAGCACGTCGGCCAGTTCCACGCCGCGCCAGGCATAGGGGCACAGGAAATCGAAGTACAGCTGAATCGCCCGGGACTCTGAAGTGGAGGTCATGGCCGGACGGTAGCACTCCTCCGGGCGGCAGACCGCAGTTCCGTCCGCTCAGCCAAGGGCAGCTTAAGACCGGCGCTGGCCCGGTACAGCAGTGCGCCCCGGACCGAACGGCCGGGGCGCACCTGCCAGGGCGGGTTTACTCGCTCTGGGTGTCGCTGCTCTCGGCGGCGGGGGCCGCCTGGGCGGCCTGGGCCGCCGCGTCGTCGCGCTGACGCTGGGCGCGCGCGGCGTCCTTCATCACGCGGCCACGGTCGCTCTTGATGCGGGCGGCCTTGCCGCGCAGCTCGCGCAGGTAGTACAGCTTGGCGCGGCGCACACGGCCACGCTCCAGCACCGTCACCTTGGCGACCAGCGGGCTGTGGTACGGGAACACGCGCTCCACACCCTCACCGAAGGAAATCTTGCGGACGGTGAAGCTCTTGCGGCTGCCCGACCCGTTGATGGCGATCACGACGCCCTCGAAGGCCTGGTTGCGGGTCCGGGTCCCTTCGACCACCTTGGTCTCGACGCGCACGGTATCGCCCGGCTGGAAGTCCGGCAGGTCGCCCTTGAGGTGCGGCTGCTCGATGCTGCGCAGAATGGCACCGGTGTTGATCTTCATGGTCATAGTGAACTCCCTGGCTGGCGGACTGCCCCACCTCTCACGTCTGTAAGCAGAGGCATTCTCAGCACATGTTCTGCGCCCGGATTCACCGGGGCAACTCTGGGAGTATACAGGGCGTGGGCAGGCAGCTCAAGTGCGCCGGCAGACGGCGCTCAGCACCTGCGGCTGCAGCCACTCCACCACCTGAAACAAGGCGTCGTCGTGGGCGGGGCTGGTCCAGGCGGGCGACTGCACCAGCAGCAGCGCCTCCACTTGCGCCGGCTCCGGCAGCTGATCGCCGCGCTCCAGCGTGAGGCGGGACCACAGCTCTGGCAAAAGAAGCGGCTCCAGTTCCGCGCGGGTACGCTCCAGGTCGTACCCTTCCGCCACCCTCAGCGTCTGGTGCCACGCGGGGTACCGGACGGTGTAGTGCCGGATGAGCCCGGTCTCCAGGCCTAGCCCGGCCCAGTTGCCGGGCCGCCACCGCTGGGCATCACCCCGGCGGTTCACGAGGTCGTGGTGGCTGTCTATGTTCAGCACGTCGCGCCCAGGAAATCGCTCCAGCCACGTCTGGGCATGAGCATGGCTCCAGGCCAGGAAAGCGGGCACGCCCGCATAGCGCCGCAGCCGCTCCCAGCCGGGGTACAGCGGATAGTCCGGGCCGAGCGCGGTCCACTCCTGCCCGCCGCGCTTCCGGACCCGCTCTCTCCAGGCCTCCAGCCGGTCATACTCCCGGTCCGCCGTACCCCAGATCGGGGCGTCGAAGACATGCTCGGCCGGACCGCTGTACGCGTCCCAGTCGATGCTGAGCAGCATGCTCAGCGGTACACGTCGCGGAAGGCCGGGTGGGCGGTGTTGGCCAGCGGACGCAGGCGCGCATACGGCAACGTGACCGTCTCGGCACAGGCCAGGATCACGTGCGGCAGGAAGCCGGGCCACACGGCCAGCCCCTGACGCGTCAGGTACAGCTGAAAACTGGCGTACTCACTGCTGCGCCCGTCCTCACTGCCCAGCGCCTCCCGGCACTCGGCGTCGTCTGGGCCCTGCGGATAAGCGGCCAGGTACATAGCCTGCACCCGCGCTGGCGTCAGCCCCGGCCACAGGCTGGCCGGCTTCCCGGTCAGCGTCATCTCCTGTCCGGTGCGGGCGTCCAGCGTGACGCCGGCGGTGTAGGCGTCGGGGTGCGCCCCGCCACAGTAGTAGTCCACGTCCTCATGCAGCGAGATCAGGTGGGCGCTCTGCCACGACAGGGTGCCGCCGCCGCTGTAGTCGCCGCCCAGCTCCCGGTTGCCGCCCCGGCACTCCAGCGCGTCGGCGGCCAGCGCCAGCTGCCGGTCCTGCAGCGCCAGGTTCAGTGCTGTGGTGCCGCCCACCACACGCGGATATGTCACGCCGCTGAGGGGCTCCTGCACGCCCCCCTTCACCGAAATCCAGCGGCGGTTGAGCTTCAGGAAGGTGTAGGGGTCGCTGGACCGCAGCTTCAGCAGGCCCGGCGACGCCGGCAGCTGCAGCGGCTGGGCCGCCACGTTGATCCGCTGAAGCCGCGCCGGCAGCTGCTTTTTCCCATCCGGCGTGCGCCACTGACCGCTCAGGCCCGTGCCGGAGGCATTCAGGATCAGGCAGCCGCTCGGCTTCGGATCCGGGTAGGTTTCGACCGCCTCGGCCAGCACCAGCGTGTAGTTGGCGGTGCGGTCGGCGGCCCGGCCACGCACGAGCGGCAGATCCAGGCCGTAGCGGTCGTAGCTGTAGCGGTCCGGCGTGTCGCCGGTGGCCGCCGGGCCGCCCAGCTCCAGCGTGACGGCCTGCGTGCCCAGGGTCCCCCGGTACACGCCCGCCGACACACCCGTGGGGAGCGCGGACGCCGCCGCTGCAGAACAGGCCTGCAGCGGCGTGGGAGCGGCATGAGCAGCGGCCGGAACGGTCAGGGCAGCGAGCAGGGCCAGAAGGCGCATACCCAGAGTGTAAAGCGCGCCCTCCCCTGCCGTTCAGTGCCGGACGAAGTGTCCCAGCTGCGGCACGTTGGGCCGCCACTCGGGACGGGCCACCACCTCGCCGTACAGGTCGTACTCGTCACTGTCCTCGATGCGCGCGTTCACGATATCGCCCACCTTGACCTGACCGGCGAAGGCACCGGCGTACAGGTAGACCTGCCCGTCAATGCCCGGCGCGTCGCCCTGGGTGCGCCCGATCAGGCGGGTGCCGGGCGCGTCGCCCTCGTCGTCGTTGTACTCGTCGATGATGACGGGTAGAGTGCGGCCCACCTTCTGCGCCAGCCGGGCGGTGGAGATGCGCTGCGCCACCTCCATGAAGCGCGCCAGCCGCTCCTCCTTGACCTCCTGCGGCACCGCGTCCGGCAACGCGTTGGCGTCGGCCTCCTCCACGTCGCTGTAGGTGAAGGCCCCCACCCGGTCCAGCTGCGCCTCCTCCAGGAAATCCAGCAGCAGCTGGAAATCGGCCTCGGTCTCGCCGGGGAAACCCACGATGAAGGTGCTGCGGATGGTCAGCTCCGGGCAGATCTCGCGCCAGCGGCGGATGGTGTCCAGCTGCTTGCCGGCCCCGGGGCGGCGCATCAGCTTCAGGATGCGCGGCGAGGCGTGCTGCAGCGGCACGTCCAGGTACGGCAGGATCTTGCCCTGGGCCATCAGTTCCACCACCCGCTCCACGTGCGGGTAGGGGTAGACGTAGTGCATCCGCACCCACACGCCCAGCTCGCCCAGTTCACGGGCGAGGTCGGTCAGGTGGGCAGTCACCTGCCGCTCCTGAAACTCCGACTCGCGGTGGCGCAGGTCCACCCCGTAGGCGCTGGTGTCCTGCGAGATCACCACCAGCTCGCGGGTGCCGCCGGCCACCAGCCGGTACGCCTCGTACAGCACGCTGCCGGCGTCGCGGCTGACCTGCAGACCGCGCAGCTTGGGGATGATGCAGAAGCTGCACTTGTGGTTGCAGCCCTCCGCGATCTTCAGGTAGGCGTAGTGACGCGGGGTGAGCTTGACCTCGGGGGCCAGCACGTCCCGGCGGGTGCCGACCGGCAGCAGCGACGTAAAGGGGTTCTGGTCCGGGGGCAACAGCTGATGAACGGCGGCCATCACGTCATCCACCGCCTCGCTGCCGGTGATGGCGGCCACCTTGGGGTGCCGCTCCATGATCTTCTCGGGCCGTTCCCCCAGGCAGCCGGTCACGATGACGCGTCCGCCATGGTCCAGCGCTTCGCCGATGGCGTTCAGCGACTCCTCGACAGCGGGCGTGATGAAGCCGCAGGTGTTCACGATCACCGTGTCAGCGTCCTCGTAGCCGCTGGCCACCTGATAGCCCTCGGCGCGCAGCTGCGTCAGGATGCGTTCGCTGTCCACCAGGGCCTTGGGGCACCCCAGGCTGATGAAGCCCACCTTCTTGATGTCCGGCACGGTGGCCGGCTCGATCTGCTGTGTCATGTGCTCTCCCCGGCCACTGAAGCTGGCCTGCGCCGCCGCGCCCGCTGTGCTGGGGGGCTGCATTCAACTGGAGAGTGTACTGCCTGAAGCGGGCATGAAGGGTGAAGCGGAGCAGGGTTGCGGCGCAGGCCTCTGGCCGCATGGTTCCCTGTGTCCTTTCCCCGGCTCCCCTCCACGCTCTACACTCCTGGGCGGGCCGATCTGTCTTATCGGCCTGAGGGCGGCGGACCGCCGCGCCTCTGAGGAGGACCACCCATGACCATTCAGGACAAGCCGCAGCAGCGCGGCTTTGACCGCCGCTATGACGTGCAGGGCCTTGACGCCATCGACGTGGCGGTGCTGGACACCTTTCCGCACGTGCGCGAGGACGACCCCGTCCGTTACCCCGGCGAGCCGATGGAGATCGTGATCTCCACTGACGAGTTCTCGCCGGTGTGCCCCTGGAGCGGCCTGCCGGACTTCGGTCGGCTGGAGATCCGCTACCTGCCACGCGACAAGTGCGTGGAGCTCAAGAGCCTCAAGTACTACCTGACCAGCTACCGGTTCGTGGGCATCTACCACGAGCACGCCACCCGACGGGTGCTGGGCGACCTGGTGACGCTGCTGGACCCGCTGTCCATGACCATCACCGCCGACTACGGCATGCGCGGCGGCATCAACACCGTCTGTACCGCCCGCTACGCCGCGCCGGACCAGAAGCAGGGCTGAGCCGTGCCCTGGACGCTGAGCACCGAGTTCACCTTCGACTCGGCGCATACCATCACCGGCTACGACGGCCCCTGCGGTCGGCTGCACGGCCATACCTACCGGGTGCGGCTGCAGCTGACCAGCGAGCGGCTGCGGCCCAGCGCCCATGTGCGGCGCAGCATCATGGTCGCGGACTTCAAGACGCTCAAGTGGGCCAAGAAGGACGTGACCCAGGGCGGCCTGGACCACGCCTACCTCAACGACCTCCCCGACCTGGGCGACGACACCACCGCCGAGGTGATCGCCGCCTACCTGCACCGTGAGACGCTGCGCCGGGTGAAGGAGACGCTGGACGAGGGCGACGACGGGGCGGACCTGCGGCTGCGGGTGAGCCTGTGGGAAACGCCCGACAGCTGCTGCGAGTACTGGGAATGAAGTACCCGGTCTACGAGCGCTTCTACACCTGGCAGGGCGAGGGGGTGCACCTGGGCCGCGCCGCCTACTTCATCCGGCTGTACGGCTGCCCGCAGGCCTGCCCGTGGTGCGACAGCGCCGGGACGTGGCATCCGGAGTACCGCCCGGCGGGCGTGACCCTGATGAGCGCCCAGGACCTCGCGGACCGGGTGGCCCAGGAGAGCCCGGCGGGGGCCTTCGTGGTGATCACCGGGGGCGAGCCCATCCTGTTTGACCTGGCCCCGCTGGTGAACCTGCTGCACACCCTGGGCCGCCGGGTCCACATCGAGACCAGCGGCATCGCGCCGCTGCGGGGCGCTCTGGACTGGGTGACGCTCAGCCCCAAGCCGTTCGGCACGTGGCCCACCCCGGACGTGGTGGCCCGCGCCGACGAGGTCAAGATCATCGTGCAGGTGCCGCAGGACATTCAGGCCGGGCTGGACACGCTGAAGGGCCTGCGCGACGACGCCGTGATCTGGCTGCATCCGGAGTGGAGCAAAGCCCGGGACCGGGACATGGCCGTGCTGAACGCCATCACCGACGCGGTGAAGGCCAATCCGCGTCTGCGGGCCGGCTACCAGATGCACAAGCTCTACCGCGCCGACGAGCTGGACCTGCACAGCGACAAACGCCTGATCCCGCTGGGCGGGAACACCGAACTGGGGTACTGAATGACACCTTCCAACCGCGCCGTGGTGCTGCTCTCCGGCGGCCTGGATTCCAGCACCGTGCTTGCCCTGGCCCAGGAGGCCGGCGACCACTGCACCGCCCTCTCGTTCCGCTACGGCCAGCGCCACACCATCGAACTGGAACGCGCCAGCCGCATCGCCCGGCACTTCGGGGCCGACCACCGCGTCATCGACATCAACATCGGCAGCTTCGGCGGCAGCGCCCTGACCGACGAGGCGATGGACGTGCCCACCGACGGCACCGCTGACGGGGTGATTCCGTCCACCTATGTGCCAGGGCGCAACACCGTCTTCATTGCGGTGGGGCTCAGCCTGGCCGAAGCCATTGGCGCCGAGCGGCTGTATCTGGGCATCAACGCGGTGGACTACAGCGGCTACCCCGACTGCCGGCCCGAGTACCTGGAGGCCTACCAGCGCCTCGCGGACCTGTCCAGCAAGGCCGGGCTGGAGGGCCGGGGCGCGAAACTGACAGCGCCGCTGATCCTGCTCAGCAAGCCCGACATCGTGCGCGAAGCGCTGCGGCTGGGCGTACCGGTGCAGGAGACCTGGAGCTGCTACCAGGGCGGCGACGAGCCGTGTGGGGTCTGCGACAGCTGCCGCATCCGGGACGCCGCCCTGATCGAGGCGGGCCACCCGGAACTCGCCACCCCGGTGGGCCGCACGTTAGCCGGACGCTAGAGACCGGTCAGGCCTGCGCGGGGACGCGCGGCAGGCTGAAGCTGAAGGTGGCACCCTCCTGAGGCACGCCGGTCGCCCAGACCCGCCCGCCCTGCCGCACGATGATGCGCCGCACGTTGGCGAGCCCCACTCCGGTGCCCTCGAACTCCTCCTGGCGGTGCAGCCGCTGGAACACCCCGAACAGCTTGTCGCTGTATTTCGGCTCGAAGCCCACCCCGTTGTCGCGCACATGCACCTGCCACTCGGTCGGCGTCTCCTCGGCCCACACCTCAATGCGGGTCAGCGGGCGGGTGCGGGTGTATTTCAGCGCGTTGGAGATCAGGTTGGTCATCACCTGCTGGAGGGTGTCGTGGTCGGCCAGCACGGTGGGCAGCGCCCCGATCACCCACTCGATCTGCCGGCCCTCCTGCACCTCCGGCTGGGTGTCGCGCCGCGCCTGCTCCACCAGCGCGGGCAGCGGCACCGGCCCGATCCGCAGTTCCTGCCGCGAGGTGCGCGAAAGGTTGAGCATCGCGTCAATGAGGGCGGTCATGCGGTTGGTCGCCTGATCGATGATCCCGACGTACCGCAGCGCCTTCTCGCTGCCGGAAGCGGCAATGTCACGCTGCAGCAGCTCGGTGAAGCCCTTGATGTGGCGCACCGGAGTCCGCAGGTCGTGTGACACGCTGTAGCTGAAGGCCTCCAGCTCCTCGTTGGCGTCCTGCAGCGCCTGGGTGCGCGCCTGCAGCACCGAGCGCTGCGCTTCCAGCTCCTGCGCCTGCATGGCCCGCTCCATCGCCAGCGTCAGGCCCCGGCCCACCGCCAGGATCAGCGCGCGGTCGGCGTTGCTCCACGCTTCGGCCTGGCTGGGCAGCCCGAAGGCCAGCAGGCTGTGCACCCGGCCGTTCAGCACCAGCGGGTAGGCCGCCATCAGGTCAAAGGTGTCCAGCGCCGGCAGCATGTTCCGGCGCTGCCGCCACGCCTCCCGGTCCATGAACAGCGGTTCCGGGTGGGCCTGCAGCTGGCTCAGGCGCTCCGGGTCCAGCGGCAGACCGGCCTGCAGGACCCGGACCAGCGGCGGGGCCAGGTTGTCGGTCCAGACGCGCGGCACCCAGCGCTCGCCCTCCGGCTCGATCGCCACTGCGCCCAGGCCCGGCAGGTGCTGGCCCAGCACGCCGAACACCGCCTGAAACAGGGCATGCCGGTCGGTGCGCAGCCCCACCATCTCGGTGAAGGCCACGAAGGCCGACTGGGCGCGGGCCGCCTCCTCTGCCTGACGGGCGCGCTGCTCCGCTTCACGCTGCGCCTGCGCCCGCTCGAAGGCCAGCCCCAGGCTCTTGGCCACCGCCCGGAACACCGCCCGCTCGCGCTGGGTCCAGCGCTCCACGGCCCGCTTGCTCATCGCCAGCAGGCCGTGGGGAGCGCCGCCCAGGAAGTAGGGGGCGCGGGCGGTGGCCGCGTACATGCTGGCCGCCGACAGGCCTTCCTGGTCCGGGCTCCAGCGGTCCTGAAAGTAGGGCCCGCCCGCCCGCACTGCCGCCGCGAAGCTGGGGCTTGCGGGAGAGATGCCGGCGCGGGTCAGCGCCTCCACCTCCGGGCTGATGTCGCTGGAGAGCAGCCGCGCCTTCCACACACCGTCCTCCAGCTGGTAGTAGACGGTCGAGACGTCCACCAGCACCGACCGCAACAGGTCCATCGCCAGCTGGGCCAGCGTCAGCACGTCGGCCGTCTCGACCGAGACTTCCGTGAAGCGCACGAACGCGTCCAGTGCCTCGGACTGCTGGATCACGGCGGCGGTGCGTTCGGCTACCCGCCGTTCAAGGCCACTCACACTGCGGACCCGTCCCAGCGCGATGCCCGACTGGAGCGCCAGGATCGAGAGAAACTGCTGCTCGTGCGCTGGGAAGCTGCGCGGGCCGCTGTACCACAGCACCAGCGCCGCCTCCGGCTGGCCGTCGCGGCGCAGCGGCAGCACCACGCCCGCTCCGTGCCCGGTCTGCTCGCTGAACTGCGGCCGCTCCTGCTCCAGCGCCCGCGTCATCAGCCCGTCCGGCTCCAGCAGCGCCGGGAGCGTCACCGGCAGCTGGCCCACCTGCGCCTGCGCGGTCCAGCCGCTGCCGGACGCCACCCAGATCACGCCGGCACTGGCCTCCAGCACACCACAGGCGCGCTGCAGCAGCGCGTCGTACACCTGCTGGGGCGTCCGCACGCCCGCCAGCTGGGCGGTGATCTCCTGAAGCTGGCCCATCAGGTGAAGCGCAGAGTCGGTAACGAGGCCGGCCATCCGTCCAGCTTACGGTCTCCCGGCCAGCGGCTCACACAGAAGAAATGCCGTCAGGTTGTGGGTTTCTAAATCTGAAGGAGGTTCCCAGCCGGGCGATGCGCCGCCGTCCCGCCCTCCTGGGCGGCCGGGTCCGCTACACTCCGCTGATGCCTGTGCCGTGTGGACGCCCGCTGTGATTCCCTGGACCCTGGAGGGCCGCGCCCTGATTCCCGGTGGCCGGGACGAACTGCTGCTGTGGCGGCGCGGCGACGAGTTCTCGATCCGCATTCGCGGCTACGTGAGCGAACTGATGAACAGCCGGGTCCATGGCAGTGAGGAACAGCTGGCCCGGCTCGGCTGCGCGCCCCTGCAGGGCCGCCCGAATCCGCACGTGCTGATCGGTGGGCTGGGGATGGGCTACACGCTGGCCGCCGCCCTCCAGGCCCTGCCCGGCGACGCCCGCGTCACGGTGGCCGAACTGGTGCCGGAAGTGGTGGAGTGGAACCAGGGCGACCTGGGCGCGTGTGCGGGCCGCCCGCTGGAGGACCGGCGGGTGGAGGTGGCCCAGGGCGACGTGGCGCGCCTGCTGCGGAGCGGCCCGCCGCGCTACGACGCGGTGCTGCTGGACGTGGACAACGGCCCGGAAAGCATGACCCACAAGGACAACGACTGGCTGTACTCGCTGGCCGGCCTGCAGGCCACCCGGCAGGTGCTGACGCCCGGCGGCGTGCTGGCGGTCTGGTCAGCGGCCCCCGATGACCGCTTCACGGCCCGGGTGCGGCGGGCCGGCTACACGGTGGAGGTGCATGCGGTCCGGGCACGGGCCGGCGGCAAGGGCGCCCGGCACACCGTGTGGGTGGCCCGCCGCCCCTGAAGGTTCCGCTGCTCAGTACCGCGGGATGCCGGCCAGACCGCCGAACTCCTTGACCAGCCGCTGGGCATGGTCCCCGTGCACGCGTCGCACCTCCAGGCCGTACAGCTGCTGCAGATCCGGCAGCACCTCATCGAGCGTAACGCGCTCCATCAGGCTGTCGTCCAGCGGGCTGTGCGCCACGTCCTTCTTGCTGGTGAAGTACGGCACCTCGCGGTTGTGGCTGCGGTAGATGTGGATCTGCGAGCCGTCCTCGGGAATCACCAGCCGGTAGATGCGCGCCTGCTGAATCATCTCCAGTACCGGCTCCATCTCCATCACGCCGTGTTCCTGTACCTCGCTGAGCAGCTGTTCCTGCTCGTTGCGGTGCAGCTCGTCGAGCAGCGGCTGCACCCGCTCCAGCAGCTGTCCGGCATCGGCCCAGCCCACACCCCCGTTGACGCTGGTGGTGCCGATCAGCTCGTACGGCGGCTTCTCCGGCAGCTCGGCCTTGAAGTCCGCCACCCGCTGCACCGGCCCGGCCAGCACCAGATGCTTCAGGTCATGCTGCTGCATCAGCTTGCTCAGCTGCTGGGACATCTCGTTGTAGAAGCGCTGCTGATTGGCCGCCTCCTTCGCCTCGAACAGGTCGTAGCCGCTGTCGCTGCGCGGGCCGCTGCCCGGCTGCCCCTGACCGGCCCCGCCGGAGCCCTGCACGCCCGGCACGTGGCGGGTGCCGGACACGATGGTGTCCCAGCGCTTGCCGTCGTCGAGCCGCACGTTCTCGCGGCGGCGGATCTCAGAGAGTTCGCCCTGCTCGATCACAAAGAAGCGTGCCCACTCGCGGTCCACCGCCAGCACCCCGACCCTGGGCATCAGCTCCAGCACCGTGGGAATCATGGCCTTCAGCGGGCGGCCATAGTGAATGCGTTCCGGCAGGTCCACCTGCACGTCGTAGCGCTCGAACATCTCCTCGCTGGCGACGTAGAAGGCGCTCTTGCCGAAGCCGGTCCGGGCCTGACCCAGGTCGTCCAGCACCCGGCCGGCCAGCGTGGGTGGCACCCCCTCGTCGTTCATCAGCTGCTTGGCGCGGGTGGTCAGGCCGTTGCCCTCGTTGTCGGAGAGGGTAGGGTTGGTGTTGATGACCGCCATCAGCACCATGGCGTCTTCCGGCAGCTGTTCAATGCGTTCAATGTCGCTTGGGTTGAGCATGGACTCCTCCTTGATGCAGAACTGGTCTTGTCTGGCCCCATTCTGCGAAGGTGCCTGTCTCATTCAAGCCCCATTCCGGTGAACTGAAATTAGGAAAAGAGCCGCTCCAGACGAGCTTCAGACCATATGAACGCCGCAGCCCGGCAGGTGGGGTCTTCTCACCTCAGCCGGCACCTGCGGGACACAAGACGGGGGCCGGAAGGGGAATCCCCTTCCGGCCCCCGGTCGCTTCAGGGCCTTAGCCGCACTTGCTGTAGCCGCAGGCGCGGCACTTCAGGCAACCTTCCTCGCGGATCACGGCGCGCTCCTCACACACCGGGCACTTCTCCCCGGCCATGCTGTCCACGCTGACGCCGCTGCTGACCGGGGCCTCGCCGCTCCCGCCCGCCAGCGCCGGCAGCTTCGGCGCAGACGCCTCCATGTCCACCGTTTCCAGCGCCACCGCGATCAGGTCGGCCTTGCTGCCCACCAGCCGCCCGTTGTAGCTGCCGTACAGCCCGCCGTTGATGCCGCGCAGCGTCTTGATGATCGCCTCGGTCGGCACGCCGTGCTGCAGCGCGATGCTCACCACCCGGCCCAGCGCCTCGCTGTCGGCATTGGCCTCGTCGCCGGCGCGGCCGGAGGTGACCAGCACCTCCACCGGGTGGCCCTCCAGGCAGTTGACCGTCACCAGGAAGCTGCGACGGTGGCCGCTGGTGGGGTCGGTCAGCTTGACCATGTCGGTCACGCCCTTCAGCCGGGCGGGGCGGTCGTAGACCGGGCGGCCCGGCCGGTAGGTCGGCGTGGCCACCGGGGCGCTCGGCGCGGTCGGCGCGGCGGCCACCACGCTCTCTCCCATCACCTCGGCGGCGGGCAGGCTGACCTCCGGCTGTGCGGCGGCCACCACCTCCGGCTGCGCCTCCTCCTTCTTGTCCTTCTTCTTGCTGGTGCTCAGCACCTGGAACTGGCGGCTGCCGTCACGGTACACCGTGATGCCCTTGCAGCCGGTCCGGTAGGCCTCGCTGTAGGCGGCCTCGATCTCCTCGACCGTGGCGGTGTTCGGCAGGTTGATGGTCTTGGAGAGGCTGTTGGCGGCGTAGCCGGCCGCATCGAAGGCCTGCTGCACCACGCCCTGCATCCGCACGTGGTCCAGCGGCGCGATGTCGTGGGCGCACACGAACACCTGCTGCAGGCTCTTGGGAATGAAGTCCAGGCCCACCACCGAGCCGTGGTTCTCGCTGACCGCCTCGGTCACCCGGTCCCAGTTCCAGCGGCCCTGACCGTCGTCCATGTTGGGGGCCGGCGGATAGGTTTCCAGCAGTTCCACGAACAGCGGGGCCAGCAGCGCGCGGTACTCGCTGCCGATCTTGCGCCAGATGAACGGCGAGAACACCGGCTCGATGCCGCTGGACACGCCCATCAGCATGCTGGTGGTGCCGGTGGGGGCCACCGTCAGCACCGCCACGTTGCGCCGGGGCGCGTGCGGAATCTGGGCAGTGTGGCGGGCGTACACCGGGTACACCCCGCGCTCCTCGGCCAGCTGCTCGCTGGCGGCGATGGCCTCGTCGCGCAGCGCGCCCATGATGTCCGAGATCGCCTGACGGCCCGCCTCGCTGTCGTAGCGCAGCCCCAGCTTGATCAGGGCGTCGGCCAGGCCCATCACGCCCAGGCCCAGGCGGCGCAGGTCCTGGCTGGCCACCCGGTTGTCTTCCAGCGCGAACACGTTCACGTCCAGCACGTCGTCCAGGAAGCGCACGCAGGTGCGCACGTCGGCGCGGAACGCGGCGTCGTCGAAGCGGCCCTGCTGCACGTAGGCGGCCAGGTTGATGGCGCCCAGGTCGCACGGCTCGCCCACCGTCAGCGGAATCTCGCCGCAGGGGTTGGTGCTCCTGATCTGGTAGCGCTCGCCCAGGTTCTTGAGGGCCGAGAACTCGTTGACGCGGTCGTCGAAGATGAGGCCCGGCTCGCCGGTGCTCCAGGCGTGGGTGGCGATCTCGCGCCACAGCCACGCCGCCGGAATGGCGCTCACGCCGTCCTGGGTGTACACCGGCACCCCGCGCGCGCCGTCAATGTCGCGCTCTGGCAGGGTGGGCCACTGGCCTGCGTAGCTGCCCGGCTGGGCCGCGAGGTAGTACTTGCCCGGCACCTCCTGCGCCTGGATCGGCCACAGCCCGCCCGCCTGCAGGGTGGTCCAGAAGGCCTCGCCCACCAGGATGCTGATGTTGAAGGTGCTGATGTCACCTTCCGCCGCCTCGCGGTCCAGGTCCTTGGCGGTCAGGAAATCCAGCACGTCCGGGTGGCCCACACTGATGGTCGCCATGCCGGCGCCGCGCCGGGTGCCGCCCTGACGCACCACCCGCAGCACCGGCGCGTACACGAAGCGCAGGGTGTTGATCGGTCCGGCTTGCTCGCCGCCGCGGTTGGCCCACTCCAGGAAGTTGTCGAAGATCTCCAGCAGGAAGCTGACCGGACCGCTGCTGGTGCCGCCCGAGCCCTTGATCGGGGCGCCTTCCGGCCGCATGCCGGACAGGTCGATGCGCGGCTCCAGGCCCAGCTTGCCGTGCTCGGCCACGGCGCGGGCCGCGTCGATGATGCCGCCCATGTCGTCCTCGACGTTCAGCACGCCCTCCGGCAGCGCCCGCACGATCTGCACGCCGTTCTGGCGGGCCAGCGCCACCAGCTCGGGCCGGATCGCCTGCCCGTACACCACCCGGGTCCAGTTGCGCACCGAGACCGGCTGCTTGTCGCCGTCCGGCTGGGTGGGCGGGCGCATCATGCCCTCGATGAAGTCCTGCACGTCGGCGTGGCCGCTGCTCATGTAGGCCCAGCCGCGCACCCCGGCGTCGCTGCGGCTCTGCTCGCCGCGCGGGTGGTACACGTCCAGGTTCACCCCGTTGCCGCCGCCCACCTTGGTCACGAGTGCCAGCTTCCTGGCCACCTCCATCACACCTTCAAAGCTGCTGGGGTCGTGCTCGGTGGCGCCCTGCACGAAGCAGTTCAGCACGTTGCCGTGCTGGGTGCCGGCGCCGGCCATCACCCGGCCGCCCGGGCAGAAGCGCTTCCCGGCCATCAGGTCGTAGTAGCGCTGCGCCCAGCCGAGCCGCGCTTCCGGGGCCTCCGCCTGGGCCACCCACTCGGCCACCCGCCGGAACAGTCCGGCGAGGTCACCGTCACCCGGCTGAAAGTACTGCCGCCGGGCAATGTGGTGGGCGTTCTCGTCGAAGTTCTGCAGGGCGGTGGGGACGGCTGGGGTGGTCATGGGACTCTCCTGGAAAGGGGGCGTGCGTGGGCCAGCGCCGCCGCTGGGCGGCACCGCACACGGGCAGAATGGGGCCTTGGGCTGTCGTTACCTGAATGTAACATTAACCAGAAGGAACGTCTATATCTGGTATCTACTGCGGCCAACCGTACCAGATGTAGACGTCTTCCACCAGCGGTCCGGCGCACAGTTCCGGCAGCCACAACCGAGTATGGGCATTAGATCACGCTCCGGAGCTGTCCACAATCGCAGATGACAGGTGAGGCCGGGCCACCCCTCAGCGCAGCTGTACCGAACGCACAAAGCGGTCCAGCCGGGTCAGGCGCGGGTCCTGGGTCAGGGCGTCCAGCCGCTTCACTGTACGCGTCAGGTAGCTGTTCCAGGCCGTCTGGACCCGCTGCGTATCCGGCGACATCAGGGTCTGCAGGAGCGCCCGGTCGGCGGCCGACGTGACGTCCTGGGGCAACTCCTTCAGGTTCAGGTCGTACTGGAACGAGACGTAGGCGCGGCCATCGTCGCTCAGACCCTGAAAGGTGTAGAACACCTGTTGGCGGGTCACCGGGGCCACCTCCTGGCTGTAGGCGGTCAGGTAGCGCACCCCGTGGCCGCCGGGAAAGTTCAGGTAGGCCACCGCCGCATGCAGCACCTGTCCGGCCGGCACCAGCGGCAGGAACGGCAACTCCGAGGCCAGCGGGGGCACGCGGCGGGTCTGGAGCAGCGTCTTCAGCCGGTCCAGCTGCGGGCGCACCTCGCCGGGCCGCTCCGGATACTGCGCCAGCAGCCCCGCCACCGGATACACGTTCAGCTCGTGCAGCGCACCGTTGTCCGGGCCCAGCCGGACGGTGAGGTGGGCCGGCGGAAAAAAGTCCGGCTCGTCCCGGCGCGGGGTGGCGGGCAGGCTGCGGACGGTGGCCTGCACCCCCAGCAGGCCGGCATCGAAGGTCAGCTTCGGCAGCGCGGTGGCGGCCAGCGCGGAGGACAGCAGGAGCAGACAGAGGGGCAGCATCCGGGTCATGGGAGCAGCGTACTGAGAACGGCATGATTGCAGGATGATGCGGACTGCCCGGCCAGCCGCATTCCTATACTGACGTTCATGCCTCTGCGCGCGTTTCTGCTGGCCCTGCTCGTCACCTTCATCTGGGGGGTCAACTTCGTGGTCATCAAACTCAGCGTGGACGGGGCGCCGCCGCTGCTGGTGGCCGCGCTGCGTTTCGCGCTGGCCGCGCTGCCGGCGGTGTTCTTCCTGAAGCGCCCGGCGGTGCCGCTGCGGCTGCTGATCGGGTACGGCCTGACGGTGGGGCTGGTGCAGTTCGGGCTGCTGTATGTGGCGGTCGAGCTGGGCATGAGCGCCGGGCTGGCCTCGCTGCTGATGCAGCTGCAGGCCTTCTTCACGGCGCTGCTCAGCGCGGCGGTGCTGCGTGAGCGGCTGCAGCCCAACCAGATCGGCGGCATGACGCTGGCCTTCCTGGGCATGCTCCTGATCGGGCTGGGCGGCACCCACCAGGGCGGCCTGCTCAGCTTCGGGCTGGTGCTGCTGGCCGCACTCGGCTGGGCGGTCAGCAACCTGCAGGTGCGGCAGGCCGGCAACGCCGACGTGATCTCGCTGGTGGTGTGGTCGTCGCTGGTGTCGCCGGTGCCGCTGTTCATCGGCTCGGGGCTGCTGTCCGGCTGGACGCCGACCGTGCAGGCGCTGCTGGGTGGCGGGCTGGGGTTCTGGGCGGCGGTGGCGTTCATGGGCTACTTCAACACGGTGCTGGGCTTCGGGCTGTGGAGCCGCCTGATCCAGCAGTACGGGGCGGCGCGGGTCGCACCCCTGTCGCTGATGGTGCCGGTGTTCGGGCTGCTCAGCAGCGCCCTGTACTTCCACGAGGCCTTTCCGCCGCTCAAGGCGCTGGCGGCGCTGCTGGTGTTCCTGGGCCTGCTGCTGCACGTGTTCGGGGGCCGCTGGCTCAGCGCGTGGCAGGCCCGGCCGCCGCTCAGCTCGCGTCGGTGAGCCAGGGCCAGCGCTCGCGGTAGCTCTGCACCTTGGCCGCGTAGAGGTGAGGGGTGTGGTTGCGCGGATTGGGGCGCAGCACGCCGGCTTCCAGCTCCGACAGGCCGCACGGCGCGTACACCTCGCCGGCCGCGTTCACCCCCAGGCAGGTGCAGCGCACCAGAAACTGGTCGATGCCCTCCTGCACACTCAGCAGCGGCGGCCGTTCCACCCCGTGCCGCTCGGGGAACCACAGGTGCACCCGCGCCTGATTGCGCAGTTCGATGGGGGACTTCAGATCACGGAACAGCTGCTCGGCCCGCTGAATCTGGCGGTCCTCGGCGGCGTAGCTGGTGTCGGGGTCCCAGTAGAACAGGTCGTAGTCGCGGATGTGGCGGGTGGGGGCCTCCCCTCCCTGCAGGTTCCAGACAGTGCCGAACAGCGCCCCGGCCACCAACTGAGCATCCGGCAGGCCCAGGTCCGGCAGCCGCTCCAGGATGGCGGCATTCACCGGGTTCTGCTGGATGGCGGCCAGAAACTCCGCGTCGGTCACGGACCGTACTTCCGGTCGTCCGGCAGGGCGGTCTGCTCGTGGGTGGCCCGCGCCACCTGCAGCGCCAGCGGCAGGTCGGCGGCGGCGTACCAGCCCTCTTCCAGCTGTCCGGCCCGTTCGCGGTACACGCACAGCACCGGCCCGAAGCTGCAGGCCCCCAGACAGCCGCTGGCGGTCAGCCGCACGGTCCCGCCCGACTTGAAGTAGGCCAGCCGCTCGCGGTCCAGGGCGTTCCACAGAGCGCTGTACAGCAGCCGGGCGCCGCGCGCCTCGCAGTTGACGTGCTGGCAGAGCAGCAGGTGACCATGGGTTCGGAAGTGAACGGGCGGCATCCTGAGCAGGCTAGCGTGTGCGCCCCGACCGAACCGTGGCCCAGCTCAACCCGGTCCTCACCCGGCCACGCTAGCCTGGGCCGGTGAAGCGTCTGCCTGCCCTGCTCAGCGCTCTGGTCCTGACCTCATGGGGGCTGGCGCAGCCGGCCAACCCGGCCGCCACCGGCTACGGTGACCGCATCTACCCGGCGCTGGGCGACGCGGCCCTGGACGTGCAGCACTATGATCTGCGCCTGCGGCTGGAGGCGGCCGGCGCCGGGCAGGCGGGCCTGTCCGACACGCTCAGCGGGCAGGCGACCCTGAGCATTGTGGCCCGCGCGCCGCTGCAGCAGCTGAGCCTGGATTTCCTGGGCCCAAAGGTGAGCCGCGTGCAGGTGGATGGGCAGCCGGTGCGGTTTCAGCAGGGCGCGGAGAAGCTCACGGTCACGCTCCCCGGCACGCGCCCAGCCGGGCGGGCGTTTACGGTCACGGTGACGTATCAGGGCACGCCGGGGCTGCGCATCGACCAGTCGGACGGCGGGCTGCGGCTCGGCTGGATCACCCAGGGCGCCGGCAGCTACGTGCTGTCGGAGCCGGACGGCGCGCGCACCTTCTTTCCCTGCAACGACGTGCCGGCCGACGGCGCCAGCTATACGGTGCAGCTGGACGTGCCGGCCGGCTACACCGCGCTGGCCAGCGGCACCCCGCAGGGCAGCCGCACCGCCCAGGGCCGCACCGTGACCACCTTCGAGCTGCCGCAGCCGATTCCCACCTACGCCCTGGGCATCCACGTGAACCGGCTGGACGTGGTGACGCGCCCCGGCCCGGACGGCATCGTGCTGCGCGACGCGTACCCGGTGGGCCTGCCGCAGAACCTGCGCACGCCGTTTGCCAGCAGCGGCGAGATGATCGGCGTGCTGCAGGGCTGGCTGGGCCGCTTTCCGTTTGCCACCTACGGGGTGGCCCTGACCGAGGACCCGGGGATTCCGGCGCTGGAAACCGCCACCCTCAGCACCTTTCCGGCCCGCCAGAGCAGCGAGCGGGTGGCGGTCCATGAGCTGGCCCACCAGTGGTTCGGCGACACGGTGCGCCTCGCCGACTGGTCGGACGTGTGGCTCAACGAGGGCTTTGCCACCTACGCCGAACTGCTCTGGACCGAGCAGCAGGGGGGCAACGTGCCGGCCCTGGTGCAGTCGTGGTACAGCAGCGTGCAGCGCGCCGCGCCGCGCCCGCTGGTGGCCACCCGGCCCGAGCAGCTGTTCGACGCCAGCAGCTACCTGCGCGGCGCCCTGACGCTGCAGGCCCTGCGGCTGGCGGTGGGCGACGACCCCTTCCGGCGAGTGCTGCAGACCTGGGTGCAGCGCTACGGAGGGCAGAGCGCCGGCACCGCCGACTTCCTGCGGCTGGTGCAGCAGGTGGCGGGCGAGCCGGGGGCCGCGGCCATCCGGCCCTGGGTGGAGCAGGCCGCCCTGCCGCCGCTGCCCGTCGCCCCCGACTGAGCGGTGCCCTGCGCCGCTGTGCCGGGCTTCATTTGGGCTTAGGCTGGGACCATGCTTCCGGCCCGGTCCACCCGCACTGTTTCACCGGCCGCCCGTCCCCGCCGGGACTTCTCGCAGCTGCGCCGGCTGGCGCAGTTCGCGCGCCCCTACGTGCCGCTGCTGGCGCTGGGCATCGTCTGTACGCTGTTCTCCAGCGGCCTGAACCTGGTGTTTCCGGGACTGTTCGGGCGCCTGATTGACGCCAGCTTCCTGCGGGTGGGCAACACCGACACCGGGCCGCTGGACCGCATCGTGCTGCTGCTGCTGGGCATCTTCGCGCTGTCGGCGGCGTTCGGGGCAGCCCAGAGCTACCTGCTGTCGCGGATGGGCGCCTCGGTGGTGGCGGACCTGCGCCGGGCGCTGTTCTCGCACCTGCTGACGCTCAGCCCACGTTTCTTCGCCGCCCACAAGACCGGCGACTTGACCAGCCGGCTCACCGCCGACGTGGGCACGGTGCAGGGGGTGGTGAGCACCGCGCTGGCCCAGCTGTTCAGTCAGGCGGTCACGCTGGTGGGCGGCGTGGTGCTGCTGTTCGTGACCAGTGCCCGACTGAGCGTGGTGACGCTGGCGGTGATTCCGCTGGTCATCGGCACGGCCATTACCATCGGGCGGCGCATCCGGCGGGTGTCGCGGCAGGTGCAGGACGCCATCGCGGCGGCCAACGCCAATGCCGAGGAGGCCATCAGCGGGGTCCGGGTGGTGCAGAGCTTCACGGCCGAGGATCAGGAACGGGAGCGCTACGGCGCCGGCATCCTGGTGTCGTTCCGCGCGGCGCTGCAGCGGGCGCAGCTGCAGGCGCTGATGGCCGGCGTGATGAGCTTCCTGACCTTCGGAGCGCTGGCCGTGGTGCTGTGGTACGGCGGGCGGCAGGTGCTGAGCGGGGCCATCACGCCCGGCCATCTGGTGAGCTTCCTGTTCTACGCGCTGCAGGTGGGCATCACGGTCGCGTCGCTGACCGGCATCTTCAACCAGTTCCAGGAGGCGCTGGGCGCGTCCGGGCGCATCTTCGAGCTGCTGGACACCCGCTCGGACCTGCCGGAGGCAAGCCGCCCGGCGGCGCTGCAGCAGCCGGAGGGCCGGGTGGCGTTCCGGGACGTGAGCTTCGACTATGGCGACCGGGGCGACGCGCCGATCCTGAGCGGCCTGGATTTCGAGGTGCCGGCCGGTCAGGTGGTGGCGCTGGTCGGGCCGAGCGGGGCCGGCAAGAGCACCCTGGTGGGCCTGATTCCGCGCTTCTACGACGTGACGCAGGGTCAGCTGCTGATTGACGGCACCGACGTGCGTGAGCTGGCCCTGCACGACCTGCGCGCCCATGTGGGGCTGGTGCCGCAGGAGACGCTGCTGTTCTCCGGCACCATCCACGAGAACATCCTGTACGGCCGCCCCGGCGCCAGCGACGCGGAGGTGCAGCAGGCCGCCCGGGCCGCCAACGCCCACGACTTCATCGTGGGGTTCCCGGACGGCTATCAGACGGTGGTGGGCGAGCGCGGCGTGAAGCTCTCGGGCGGGCAGCGCCAGCGGGTGGCCATCGCGCGGGCGCTGCTGAAAAACCCGCGCATCCTGATTCTGGACGAGGCGACCAGCGCCCTCGACAGCGAGAGCGAGGCGCTGGTGCAGGACGCGCTGGAGCGGCTGATGGTCGGGCGCACCACCTTCGTGATCGCCCACCGACTCAGCACCATCCGCACCGCCGGGCGCATCCTGGTGCTGGAGGCGGGCCGGATCATCCAGGACGGCACCCACGAGACGCTGATGGCGTCCGGCGGCCTGTACCGCGAGCTGTACGAGATGCAGTTCCGGCGGCAGGCCGAGGGCGCCGCCGAACTGGACCGGCCCGCCGCCTCGCTGACCGGCGTGTGAAGACCGCCCCGGCTAGGCCCGGCCATGCGCAGCCCGCTACACTCCCCGAATGATCGAGCGTGAATTCGGCCGCAGCGGCCTCCAGGTGAGCGCCCTGGGCTTCGGGGCGGCGCACATCGGCAACCACGACGTGAGCGACGCGGAGGCGGAGCGGGTGCTGCACCGGGTGCTGGACCTGGGCGTCACCCTGCTGGACACCGCGCGCGGCTACGGCCTGAGCGAGGAGCGCATCGGGCGCTTCCTGCGCGGGCGGCGGGGCGAGTACGTGCTGTCCAGCAAGGGCGGCTACAGCGCCGAGGGCGCCCAGGACTGGACCGGCGACAGCATCCGGCTGGGCATCGAGCAGGCGCTGCAGCGGCTGCAGACCGACCACATCGACATCTTTCACCTGCACTCCCCGCCGCTGGAGACGCTGCGTCAGGAGGACCTGCTCTCGGCCCTGGACGCGGCGCGGCAGGCCGGGCACATCCGGGTGGCGGCCTACAGCGGCGAGAACGAGGCGCTGGCCTGGGCGGTGGAGTCGGGCCGCTTCGGGAGCGTGCAGACCAGCGTGAACCTCGCCGACCAGTGGAGCCTGCGCCACGTGCTGCCGCAGGCGAAGGAACGCGGCCTGGGCGTGATCGCCAAGCGGCCGGTGGCGAACATGGCCTGGACCTACCCGGAGCGCCCCACCGGCCAGTACCCGGAGGTGTACTGGGACCGGCTGCAGCAGCTGCAGCTGAACCCCGGCGATCTGGACTGGACCAGCTTCGCGCTGCGGTACTCGGCCTTCGCGCCGGGCGTGGACTCGGTGATCGTGGGCACCCGCAGCCTGCAGAACCTGGAACACGACGCCCGCATCGTGGAGCAGGGGCCGCTGCCGCCGGAGCTGCTGGCCACGGTGGACGCCGCCTGGCAGCAGCACGGGCACGGTTGGGGCGGCGAGGTCTAGCGGTCCAGGGGCGTCCGGGCCGGCCGCTCGAAGATCAGCTCCAGGCCATCGATCTCGTCCCACTGCTCCCCGACCTCGCGGAACCCGAAGGGCCGGATGGTGGCGAGCGAAGCCGAATTGTCCGGGCGGATGGTGGCCCGCACGGTCTGCACCCCCGCATGGCTTCCTGCCTCCTCCAGCAGGTCGCGCAGCATCGCGGTGGCGTAGCCCTGGCGGCGGTGAGCCGGGTCCACCGAGTACCCCACCTCCACCATGCCCGCCTCGTCTGGCGGGCCGTGGAATCCGGCGTAGCCCACCACCACGCCTGCCGGTTCGGCGGCCACCGCCCGCGCCACCCAGGCCGCGCTCGCCGGGTCACGCCGCATCTGGTCCAGGCGGTAGCGCCACAGCCACAGCGCTTCCTCGGTCAGGAAGAAGGGGCCCAGCGGCACGCCGAGCAGGGCGCTGGCCGCCTCGAGATCGTGGTCCAGCAGCGCCGAGAGCACCTGCGGGGTCAGTTTGAGCCAGCGGAGAACCTTGTCATTCATCTCACTTAAAGTAGCTCCATGCTCGGCTTTCCGCCGGACAGCCACGGGCTCCCCTGCTCGTAGAACCGCCACGGCAGGTTCTGGCCCGCCCGGATGCCCACCCGTGCCGAAACGCCCACCCGCTCGTCCGGCAGCGGCTGGCCCGGCGCCAGATACAGGTCCGGGCCGTTGACCGGCGCGCCCCGGAAGGCCGGGGCCAGCCCCATCGCCTGCACCAGCCGGGCCGGGCCGCTGGTCAGGTGCCGTTCGTTCACCACCGGGCGGTGCTCCAGCATAACCGGAATGCCCGCCAGCGGTTCCAGTGCCCGCAGCAGGATGCTGGCCGACACCCCCTCCTCCCGGCAGCTCACCTGCAGCAGCGGGTGGTTGTGCGCCACCCAGAAGATAAAGGTGCCGGGCGCTTCCGCCAGCGCCACCGTGCGGGCGGCGTGGAAGCGGCCCGCCGTGCAGCTGGGATCACGGGGGCAGTCGTAGGCCTCCACCTCCACCACCCGGCCCGCCATCACCCGGCCGTCCGGCAGGGTCCGCACCAGCACCGCGCCCAGCACGGCGCGCGCCACCCGCACCGGGTCGTGGTCGAAAAAGGCCGGGGCATAGGGCGTGAGGTGCTCGAACGCGGCCGGCAGCTTAAGCCTGCCCTTCCAGCCGCACGATCATCTTGCCGGTGTTCTGGCCCTCCAGCAGCCCGATAAACGCGCCCGGCGCCGCCTCGATGCCGTCCACGACCGTCTCGTCGTAGTGCAGCTGCCCCGCCTGAATCCAGCCGCCCACCTCCTGCACAAACGTGTCGTACAGGTCGTAGTGCGGCGTGACCAGAAAGCCGCGCAGGGTCAGCTGCTTGCCGATCATCTGGGCGAGGTTGCGCGGCGCGACCGGCGGCTCGGTGCTGTTGTACTGGCTGATCATGCCGCAGATGGCCGCCCGGCCACCCGGCTTCAGCGACGAGATGGCCGCCTCCAGATGCTCGCCGCCCACGTTGTCGAAGTACACGTCGAGGCCGTCCGGGGCCGCCTCGCGCAGCTGCCGCCCCACCGGACCGTCCCGGTAGCTGAAGGCGGCGTCGAACCCCAGCACGTCGGTCAGGTGCCGCACCTTGTCGGCGGAGCCGGCACTGCCCACCACCCGCGAAGCCCCCTTCAGCCGCGCGATCTGGCCCACCGCGCTGCCCACCGCGCCCGCCGCCCCCGACACGAACACCGCGTCGCCCGGCTGGAAGGCCGCCACCCGCAGCAGCCCGGCGTAGGCGGTCAGGCCCGGCATGCCCAGCACGCCCAGGTAGGCGCTGAGCGGCACGCCCGGCAGCGGTCGGATCACCCGCGCGCGCCGGGCATCCAGCACCGCGTGCGTGCGCCAGCCCTGGTCGTGCAGCACGTACTCGCCGGCCTGCACGCCCTCCGCCCGCGACACCCGCACCCGCCCCACGGCGCCGCCGGTCATGGTCTCGTTCAGCGCGAACGGCGGGGTGTAGCTCTTGACGTCGTTCATGCGGCCGCGCATGTACGGGTCCACCGTCAGGTACAGGTTCTCCACCAGCAGCTGCCCGTCCTGCGGCTCCGGCAGCGGCTGCTCAGTGAGGCGGAAATCGGTGGGGCGCGGCGCTCCCTGCGGGCGGGCCACCAGCTGAACTTCACGTGAGGTCGTCATGCTGCTGTCCATTTGGCACGCCGGTCCGGACCGCTGCGGTAAGCCGGAGTACGTTCAGTGCTCACGGTGCAGCAGCCGCTGCTCGTAGATGGTCCGCACCGTCGCCTCGATGTCCGGCTCCAGCACCCGCAGGTCGCGCACCGCCGCCTGCCGGGTCACGCGGGCGATCAGCTCGGCGGCACCCAGATCGCGGAAGCCGTACACCACGCGCGGGCCGTCCACGCTCAGCAGCGTGGCGCCCTCCACCTCGGGCCGGAGCGGCGGTTCCTGATAGTCCACCACCAGCTGCCGCTCGCCCCCGAAGCGCCGCTGCAGCTCCTCCAGGGCTCCGTCGTACAGCCGCCGCCCGCCGTCGATGATCATGACCCTGGGGCACAGCCGCTGCACGTCCGAGAGGTCGTGGGTGGTGAGCAGCACCGTCACGCCGCGCTCGCGGTTCACCTCGCGCACAAACTCACGGATGCGCTCGCGGGCCACCACGTCCAGCCCGATGGTCGGCTCGTCCAGGAACAGCAGCGGCGGGTCGTGCAGCAGCGCGGCCGCCAGATCGGCGCGCATCCGCTGCCCCAGGCTCAGCGAGCGCACCGGGGTCTGCAGGAACGGGCCCAGCTCCAGCAGCTCGGTGAAGGCGGCGAGGTTCTGGCGGTAGCGGGCTGCCGGAATGCGGTACACGTGCTGCAGCAACGCCAGCGACTCGGCCACCGGCAGATCCCACCACAGGGTGGTGCGCTGCCCGAACACCGCCCCGATCCCGGCCACGTAGCGCCGCCGCTCCTGCCACGGCACCAGCCCGTTTACCTGCACCTCGCCGCTGGTGGGCACCAGCAGCCCGGTCAGCACCTTGATGGTGGTGCTCTTGCCGGCGCCGTTGGGCCCCAGGTAGCCGACCATCTCGCCGGCCGCCACCGTGAAGCTCAGGTCGTCGATGGCGCGGGTCTGAACTGACCGGGAGAACAGGCCCCCCTGCCGGCGGCTGAAGGTCTTGACGAGGTGAGACACGCGGATCATGACTGAATCCTCCTCACGCGCCGGCCCCCTGGTAGCGGCGCAGCCCGAAGCGCCAGAAGCGCAGCCCCAGCAGCAGCATCGCCACGCCGATCACGGGAGACAGCCACGCGGTCCAGCCGGGCAGGCCTGCCGGAAACGGCCGGTCCAGCAGCCGCAGGGCCGGCGGGTAGCTGAGCAGGCCCACCGGCACCAGCAAGGCGGCGCGGCGCAGCCACTCGTCGTAGATGGTGAGCGGATAGCTGATCAGGGCCTTGCCCCCGTAGGTCAGGATGTTCATCGCTTCCAGGCTGCCCTGGGTCCAGAAGGTCAGGGTGCCGCCGACGATGAACAGCCCGCCGAAGAACAGCACCAGCCCCAGCACGCTCAGCAGCAGCAGCAGCAGCTTCAGCGGACTCCACATCACCGGGTGCAGGTGCAGCGCCAGCAGCAGGATGCCGCCCGCCAGCACCATCCGGCCCACCCGCCGCAGCGCGAACTCCGAGCCGAACACCTGCATCGTCAGCGGGGCCGGGCGCAGCAGCAGCGTGTCCAGCCGGCCCTGCCGAATCAGGGTGTCCAGGTTGGGGGCGTCGAACCCGCCGAACACCAGATCCATCAGCGCAAAGCCCAGCTCGGCCAGCCCATACAGCAGCGCCACCTCGCCCAGCGTCCAGCCGCCTAACCGGGGAAAGCGCTGCATCACCAGCGCGAAGGCGGCGAACTCGGTCAGGGTCAGCAGCACGGTGGCCGCCACGTCCAGCGCGAAGGCCAGCGGGTAGCTGAGCTGCGAGCGCACCTGCGCCCGGATCAGCCGCAGGTACAGCACCACGCTAGCCACCCAGCACCACCAGCCGCCGGGTGGCGCGGGCCAGCACCACCCGCGACAGCAGCAGCAGCCCGAGCGCCCAGCCGAGCTGGACCGTCAGCAGCCGCAGCGCGGCCGGCCCGCTGGCCGCGCCGGTCCAGAGGTCCACGATGGCCTGCATCATGCTGGGAAAGGGGGTCAGCCAGCAGACCCGCTGCACCCACTCGGGAAACAGGTTCAGCGGCAGCAGGAACCCCGAGGCAAACATCAGCACGGTGAAGCCCAGCCGCCCGATGCCCAGCGCGTTGGGCGACCAGAAGGCCGACAGGTTCAGCAGGAAGCGGAAGCCGAAGCTGGTGAGCCAGCCGAGCAGCAGCGCCGCCAGCACCCGCAGCCACGCGCCGGGCGTGGCGGGCCAGCGCAGCTGAAACAGCAGGCTGTACAGCAGCAGCGTCGGGGCGGCGCGCATCAGCAGCTGCGACGCGGCCCGGCCCGCGTCCTGGGCCAGCCACAGCAGGAAGTAGTCGGTGGGCCGCAGCAGGTCGCTGGCCACCTCGCCCCGGTGAACCGTCTGCATCAGCTCGTACCAGCCAAAGAGGCTCATCACCATGATCAGCGCCTGGGTCAGCCCGGTGTAGGTGATGGCCGCCGGGGCGTCGAAGCCCGCCACCTCGCGGCCCTGCAGCAGCGCCAGCAGCACGCTGACGCGCAGCACCCCGAAGAACAGGTTGGTGAGCAGCCCGGCCACGGCGGCCCGGCGGTAGGTCAGCTGCCGCCGGAAACTGCGCCGGGCAATTTCCCAGAACAGCCGCAGTTCAGAGACAAGGAGGCCGGAATGCATGGGCCGCCCAGCGTAGCGTGCCCGGACCCGGCGCACCATCGGCACAATGGCGGAGCGACCTGCCGGGAGCGCTCCCTTTCCCGTAGACTTGCCGCATGTTGCTCTACGGAAGAAACCCGGTGCTCGAAGCGCTCAAGGCCGGGCTGGTGCAGGAACTGCTGGTGGCCCGGGGCGTCGAGGAGGCGCTGGTCAAGGAGCTGAAGGGCTATGACGTGCGCCTGAAGTTCGCCGCGCGCATCGAGCTGGACCAGATCGCCGGCACCACCGATCACCAGGGGGTCATCGCGGAGGTCGAGGACCTGGCGTGGGCCACGGTGGACGACATCCTGGACCGGGCCGAGCAGCGCGGCGAGCAGCTGCTGATCGTGCTGCTGGACGGCATCACCGACCCGCGCAACTTCGGGGCCATCATCCGCTCGGCGGAGGTGCTGGGTGCGCACGGCGTGGTGGTGGAGGAGCGCCGCAGCGCCCCGCTGTCGGCCACAGTCGCCAAGGCGGCGGCCGGCGCCACCAGCTTCCTGCCGGTGGCCCAGACCAAGAACCTGCCCCGGCTGATCGACCAGCTGAAGGCCGAGAACGTGTGGGTGTACGGGGCGGCGGGCGAAGCCGCCCAGCCGCTGGCCCGGCTGGACTTTGACCGCCCGCTGGCCCTGGTGATCGGCGCCGAGGGCGAGGGCATGCGGCGGCTGGTGCGCGAGAAGTGCGACGAGCTGGTGAGCATTCCGGTGCGCGGGCAGGTGCAGAGCCTGAACGCCTCGGTGGCCGCCGGCATTCTGATTCACCACGCCGTGTCCAGCCGGGTGGCCCGGTGAACACCCTGCGCATCCACAACGAGCACTGGCGGCTGGAGGTGCTGCCGGAACTGGGCGCCAGCGTGCTGAACCTGTCGTCGGCCTCGGGGCGCCCGGTGCTGCGCCACGTGGACGTGAAGGACGTGCAGACCAGCAGCCAGTGCGCCAGCTTCACGCTGATGCCGTACAGCAACCGCATCCGCGACGCCCGCTTCCGTTTCGAGGGCCGCGAGGTGCAGCTGCGGCCCAGCCAGCCGGGTGGCCACACGGTACAGCACGGCGACGTCCGCAATCGGCCCTGGCGGGTGCAGCCGGTCAGCGGCACCCATCTGGTGGGCCTCTTCGACAGCCGCGACTGCGCGGACATCAACTGGCCCTGGGCCTTCACCGCCCGGATCGAATACGTGCTGCACGGCCCGCACCTGGACATGGCCCTGACGCTCACCAATGTCTCGGGCGAGCCGATGCCGGCCGGGATGGGCCTGCACCCGTACTTTGCCCGCTGGCAGGACGACACCGACCCCACCGTGCAGTTCCAGGCGGGCGGGGTGTACCACGTGGACGACACCCTGATGCCCACCGAAGCGGCCCAGGACGTGCCGCCGGAACTGGACTTTTCCAGCGCCCGGTCCATCGGCCCGGCGCAGCTGGACCGGGTGTACGGCAGCTGGGACGGGGTGGCGCGGCTCGCCTGGGGCGAGCGGTCCGTCACGCTGACCGCCGACGCCGCCTTTTCGCATCTGGTGCTGTTCACCGCCCCTGACGGCAGCCTGGCGATGGAGCCGGTCACGCACGCCACCGACGCCTTCAATCTGGCGGCCCGGGGCGTGCACGGCACCGACATGCGGGTGCTGCAGAGCGGTGAGGCCCTCTCCGGCGCGGTGCGGCTCACGCTGGACGGCCCATGGTAACGAGCGGTCAGAACGCCCAGACCCCGGCCCCGCCGCTCACCACCAGCATCCTGCTGGCGCTGGCCGCCGTGTATGTGGTGTGGGGCAGCACCTACTTCGGCATCAAGCTGGCCATCGGCACGCTGCCGCCGCTGGGCATGCTGGGCCTACGCTTTCTGCTGGCCGGCCTGCTCCTGTATCCGGTGCTGCGGCTGCGTGGCGTCCCGAACCCCACCCCGGCGCAGTGGGGCTGGAGCGCGGCGGTGGGCCTGCTGCTGCTGGGCGGCGGCACCGGGCTGGTCACGCTGGCGGAGCGGCAGGCCAGCAGCAGCGTGGCGGCCATGCTGATTGCGGTCAGTCCGCTGTTCGCCAGCCTGTTCGGGCGGCTGTGGGGCGAGCGCACCTCGGGGCGCGAGTGGCTGGGCATCGGGGTGGGACTGGTCGGCATTGTGCTGCTGAACGTGGGTGAGCTGCACGCCACCCCGCTGGCGGCGGTGCTGCTGGTGCTGGCCCCGCTGTGCTGGACCTTCGGGAGTCAGTGGTCGCGGCGCCTGGACCTGCCCAGCGGCCTGATGGGGAGCGCCGCCGAGATGCTGACGGGGGGCGCGGTGCTGATGCTGCTGAGCACGCTGACCGGCGAGCACTGGCGCCAGCCCAGCGCCACCAGCCTGTGGGCGCTGGCCTACCTGGTGGTGTTCGGGAGCATCGTGGCCTACAGCGCCTACATGTATCTGGTGGCGCACACCCGCCCGGCGCTGGCCACCAGCTACGCCTACGTCAACCCGCTGGTGGCGGTGCTGCTGGGCCTGGGGCTGGGCGGCGAGCACCTGGGCGCCTACGGCTGGACCGGACTGGTGGTCATCACGCTGGGTGTGCTGCTGGTGGTGTGGCCGGCCCAGAAACCGGCGGCATGACCCGCCCCGCTGAGCTGCAGGACCCGGTGACCATCGTGGTGCGGCGGCGGGTGCGGGCCGGCCAGGAGGCCGCCTACGAGACGTGGCTGGGCGCGCTGTCCAGCGAACTGGCGCACTTTTCCGGCCATCTGGGCCTGGGCGTCATCCGGCCGGCCCCCGGCGAGCGCAACTACACCATGGTGGTGCGCTTCACCGACTTCGACAGCGCCGAGGCCTGGGAACACTCGGCCGAGCGCGCCCGCTGCCTGGCCGAGGTGGAGCCGCTGCTGGACGGCGAAACCACCATCGACAAGCAGCCGGGGCTGGAGTTCTGGTTCACCCCGCCGGGCAGCCCCACCCTGCGCCAGCCGCCGCGCTGGAAGATGGTGCTGCTGACCGTGCTGGCCCTATACCCCACCAGCCTGCTGGTGAACCTGACGCTGGGACCGCTGCTGGGCCACCTGCCGCTGGTGGTGCGGGTGCTGTTCCAGTCGCTGCTGATCGTGCCGACCATGACCTATCTGGTGATGCCGCTGATCACGCGCGGGTTTGCCGCGTGGCTGTCCCCGCCGGCCCCTACCCAAGCCTGAGCGGGCCATGCTACACTTCTGTGGTTTGCTCCCCGGTTCACGCCGGGCCAGGAGCACGGCAGGCCGCCCGCAAGGGCTCACTGGCCCCCACAGGCAGGCCGCCACAGCTGTACCGCCACCACCCAGAGGAGAAGCACCATGAAGCGTACCTACCAGCCCAACGTCCGCAAGCGGGCCAAGACCCACGGCTTCCGCATCCGCATGAAGACCAAGAGTGGCCGCAACGTCCTGCAGCGCCGCCGCGCCAAGGGCCGTCACCGCCTGACCGTCTGATCGCCGCCCAGCGGGCCGTCAGCGTGAACCTTCCTCAACCAAGCGCCACCAGCACGCCACAGCCGCGTCGGGTGGCGCTTGACGCATTGCGTGGCGACCGCGAATTCCGCAAGGTCCGCACCCACGGCCAGATGGTGCGCCACCGGCTGTTCGGGCTGCGCATCACCGATTACCGCCCCCGCTACGGTGAGCAGTGGCGGCCACGCGCCATCATCGGGATCGTGGTGTCCAAGAAGACCCTGAAGCGGGCCGTGGACCGCAACCGCGTGCGCCGCCGGGTGCGCGAGGCGCTGCGGACCTTGCCGACCCTGCCGCCCTGCCGCGCCATCCTGACGCCCAACGCCGACGTGCTGCGGGTGCCGTTCGCTGAGCTGCAGACGGCGCTGGCGGCCTCGCTGGGCCGCGCCGAGCTCAAGGGCGCGGCCAGGGGACGCAACCGGACGCCCGACCGCCGCGTATCGGAGGCTGTGAAGCCCACCAGCCCAGGACAGCCATGAGCAGTCTGCCGGCCCGGATGCTGGTGCAGGCGGTGCGCGGGTATCAGCGGCAGCTGTCGCCGCTCAAGCCCGCGCCCACCTGCCGGTTCACCCCCACCTGCAGTCAGTATGCTGTAGAGGCCATCGAGCGGCACGGCGCCGTGCGGGGCGGCCTGCTGGCCGCCTGGCGGGTGGCGCGCTGCAACCCGCTCAACCCCGGCGGCTACGACCCGGTGCCGCCCGCCCCTCTTCCCAGGAAAGAACAGTCATGACCAAATTGCTGAAATCCCTGCTGGCGCTGGCCAGTCTCGCTGCGCTCGGTACTGCCGGCGCCAACGTCACGCCTGAGTGGATTCAGGCCGATTTCAACGGCGATGGCCAGAAGGACGCCATCTACACCAGCAACCTGGCGGACATCGTGTTCAACCCGCAGGGTGAGGTGATCGGCTGGTACGTCAAGGTGCAGCCGGGCAAGGCCATCATCAAGCGGACCACCAACAAGCAGACCAACGCGGTCGGCTACGACTTCAGCGCGCTGCAGAAAGCCGGCAACGGCGTGGCGTCCAACCTGGTGGGTCAGGACGGCGGCAAGGCGCTGGAGGTGCGGATTCCCGGCGTCACGGGCGCCAAGACCGCTGAGCCGATGCAGCTGGCCACCGACATCCCCCACAACCGCCTGACCGCCACCTTCCGCTACAGCCAGGGGGCTGCCACGGTCACCAAGGCGGTGGTGCTGCACCCCCGTCAGTTCAACGTGCAGGCCACCTTCAACGTGACCGGGGCCAGCGGCTACAGCGTGAACTTCGCGGGCCTGAGCCGCAACGCCGACCCGGCCGTGAAGGCCGCGGCCCAGGGCGGCCAGCTGCAGAGCGGCCAGACCCAGGTGCAGAACATTCAGTACGCGGCCATGCAGGACGCCATCAACCACGGCTTCCTGGGGCTGGGCAGCAACTCCTACACGGCCAGCGCGCTGATCGTGCGGCCCCAGAGCGGCACGACCGCGAACGTCAGCACCACCACCGGCCAGAAGGCGGCCCTGTCGCTGACCGGCCTGAGCGGTGAGAGCAGATTTGACGTGTACGGCGGCAAGAACGAGCTGATCCACCTGTATCAGGAGGGCTACACCAAGCTGCCGGGCGTGTTCGAGCCGAACCTGTTCGGCCAGATCAGCCTGCTGGTGGTGAAGTTCATGGAGTGGCTGTACAGCTTCCTGGGCAACTGGGGGCTGGTGATCCTGGTGCTGACGGTGGTGCTGCGGCTGGCCATCTGGCCGCTGATGCAGACGCAGGGCCGCACCACCGCCAAGATGCAGATGGTGCAGCCGCTGCTGAAGGAAGCCCAGGAGAAGTACAAGGACAATCCGCAGCAGCTGCAGGCCGAGACGATGCGGCTGTACCGCGAGAACAACGTCAACCCGGCCGGCTGCCTGAGCATGTTCGTGCCGTTCCCGATCCTGATCGCGCTGTACTCCACCATCCGCAACTTCGAGTTCGATCAGGGGCTCGGCTGGATTCCGGACCTGAGCATCCCGGACCCGCTGTACATCCTGGCGGCGCTGTACGTGCTGGCCAACCTGCTGCAGCTGTACGTCAGCACCCGCAAGACCCCGCAGATGTTCAAGCAGCAGTCGTTCATCTACCTGATCTTCGCGTACTTCGCCATCACCTTCCCGGCCGGCGTGACCATGTACTGGATCATCAGCACCCTGATCGGCGCCGGGCAGCAGTTCCTGATCAACAAGCAGGTGGAGGCGCACATGGCCGGCGGCCTGCAGCGGGTGGAGCGCGTGGCCGGACCGCGCGCCGCCAAGACGGTGGACGCCAGCGCCAGCAAGAGCACGCCGGCGCGGACCACCGTGGTCAAGCCGCTCAAGCCCAGCAAGCCCGCCACGGACAAGAAGTAACACGCCCATCACGGCGCGGGCCATGCCTTAGAGCATGGCCCGCGCTGCCTTGCTGGGTCTGCTTCAAGCTGGGCTGAACCTCCCGTAAACGGCACTTGAGGCTCACTTCAGAAGCGGCGCAGGACCAGCGGCCTAGGGTGAACCCATGACACAGCAAGGCAACTCCGTGAGCGGCAAGCGGGTCGCGATTCTGGCAACCGACGGCTTTGAACAGGTGGAACTGACCGGCCCCAAAGAGGCCCTGGACCAGGCGGGCGCCCAGACGACCATCGTGAGTCTGAAGCCCGGCAGCATTCAGGGCATGAACGGCGACACCGAGCTGGGCGACACCTTCCCGGTGGACCAGACGGTGGAACAGGTCAGCGCGAATGACTTCGACGCGCTGCTACTGCCGGGCGGCGTGGCCAACCCGGACAAACTGCGGACCAACAAGCAGGCGGTGGCGCTGGTGAAGGCGTTCTATGACAGCGGCAAGCCGATTGCGGCCATCTGCCACGGCCCCTGGACGCTGGTGGAGGCGGACGTGGTGCGCGGCCTCCAGGTGACCAGCTGGCCCAGCCTGCAGACCGACCTGCGGAACGCCGGGGCCAGCTGGGTGGACGAGACGGTCGTCACGGACCGGGGCGTGGTGACCAGCCGCAACCCGCAGGACATTCCCAACTTCAATCGCAAGATGCTGGAGGAGTTCGCGGAAGGCGACCACAGCCAGAAGCGCCAGCAGAGCTGAGCCGCTCCATAAAGGGGGCGGGCGAGCCGATCGGCTCGCCCGCCCCCTTCGTCTTTACTCTTTGGGCGGCAGCGCCGGACGCGCCTGGTCCGGAATCAGCAGGGTCCGCAGCGCCGCGTTGGTGGTGGGGGCCCAGACCCGGTTGAGGCCCTGCCGGATGGCCGAGCGGAACACCGGGTAGTACAGCGCCTCCGGCAGCTCGGCCGACGGGTAGCGCCGCACGTCACCCACCGTCTGGATCGGCAGGCCCAGCGCCAGGGTGCCCACCAGCACCCCGCCCAGCAGGAAGCCGCCCAGGCCACCGGCCAGCAGATGCCAGGCCTGGTTCAGGCCCTCCGGCACCAGCCGCCGGGCCGCCCAGACCGCGCCCAGGCCCAGCAGTAGCGCCAGCACCGCGCCCACCAGGCCGCCCGGCGCCAGCAGATCGACCAGGAAGCAGGCGGCCAGCGCCAGCAGGCCCCAGGCCGCGCCGCCCAGACCCCGGCGGGCTCCCAGGGCGGTGACTGCCGCCCACAGGCTGACCAGCAGCACGTCAAACCAGGTCATCATTGCCTGTCATAGTAGCAACACAAAACTGACATGAAGCTTTCAGGAGACCGGCGCATGGCGACCAAACGGACACTCGCGCGCCGCCACCCGCACTAGACTGTGCTCATGATCCGTGTGCTGCTTGCCGATGACCACGCCCTGTTCCGCCAGGGTCTGCGAAGCCTGCTGGAGTCGGAGGGGATGCGCGTGATCGGTGAGGCCGCCAACGGCCGGGAAGCGATCCGCTACGCCGCCGACACCCACCCCGACGTGATCCTGATGGACATCCAGATGCCGGAGCTGGACGGCGTGAAGGCCACCCAGAGCATCCTGGAGATCGATCCGCAGGCGCGCGTCATCATGATCACCATGTACCGCCAGGACCGCTACGTCTTTGAGGCGGTCAAGGCGGGCGCGCGCGGCTACATCCTCAAGGACGCCGACGCCAACACGCTGCTGGACGCGATCCGGCGGGTGGCGGGCGGCGAGGCGCTGCTGGACCCGGAGATGGCCCAGAACGTGCTGGACGACTTCCGGGACAAGCGCGAGGTGCTGCCCACCGAGAAGCACGCCGACCTGAACGAGCGCGAGACCACCATCCTGAAGCTGCTGGCCCAGGGCTTCTCCAATCAGGACATCGCCATGCGGCTGGACATCTCGGAGAAGACGGTGCGCAACCGGCTCTCGGAAATCTTCACCAAGCTGCAGCTGAACAACCGCACCCAGGCGGCGCTGTACGCGCTGCGCGAGGGCATCGCCAACCTTGAGTAGGCGCGCCCCGAGTCCCCCTGTGGCCGGGCCACAGACCTACCGCGCCGGCTGTGGCCGCGAGTGGAGCTTTGCCAGCCGCGAGCCGGACCTGGCCTACACCGAGCAGGCCTTTGCCGACTGCCCCGGCTGCCCGCACCGGGTAGAGCCAGAGGGCGCCCCGCCCTTCTGTACCCTGCGTCCGGAAAACACGCCCCACCCGTTCGCCGCACTGGCCGCCCTGCTGGGCGATCCGGGCCTGCCCGAGTGACGCCGCCGTCGCTGGGCCAGACGCTGGCGGCGCACGGCTACGCCGGCAGCGCCGCCCTGGTGATTCTGGATGCCCACACGGGCGAACCCCTGCACGCCGAGCAGCCGGAGCGGGTCTTTCCGGCGGCCAGCACCATCAAGGTGCCGCTCCTGGTGCTGGCCCTGCAGGAGGCGCAGGCCGGACGGCTGGACCTGAACGAGCGCCTGACACTGCAGCCGGACGACCGGGTGCCGGGCAGCGGCGTACTGCACGAGCTGGGCGGCGGGCTCCAGCCGAGCGTGCTGGACCTGCTGACCCTGATGACCGTGGTGAGCGACAACACCGCCACCAACCTGATGATCCGGCGGCTGGGCCTGGAGGCGGTGCAGAGATGGCTGGCCCGGACCATGCCGGCGAGCCGGTTGGTGGGCCCGCTGCAGCTGCCGGCCCATCTGCGCAATGAGGCCCAGCGGCGCGGCGAGCGCAACCGGACCACCGCGGCGGAGCAGACGCGGCTGCTGGTGCAGCTGCAGCGCGGCGAGCTGCTGGACGACGCCCACACCCGGCTGGCCCTGGACATCCTGTTCCGCCAGCAGCAGCGTGACCTGCTGGCCCGCCATGCCCCGCGCGACGCGGCCGGCGAACTGATCTACCGGATGGCCACCAAGAGCGGCGAGCTGAACGGCGTTCACCACGACGTGGGCCTGCTGCAGCTGCCGCGTCCGCTGGCGGTGGCGCTGCTTTCAGAGGGCGGAAGCGACCCGCGTGAGCACCCGGACAACCGGGATGTGCAGCTGCTGGCTGCAGCAGTGTGGCCACTGCTGCAGTATTACGGTTTTCACCCGGTCGCCAGCCGGCTGGGGGACATTCTTACTGAAGCCTCAGCGGTACAGTGAGGTCACGCTAGCCTGGCCGCACTGACACCTCAAAAACTGCGCTCGGGGGCGTCTTCAGGCCATGCTATGCTGGCCCATAAAGTCTGCAGCCACAGGTCTGAATCGGTATCAGCAGTAGAGAGGGGAAACGTGGAACGGAACGACGCGGTCATGCCATCGGTCGCCATCGTGGTGGCGGCCATCATGTGGATCATTTTGCTGTTTATGTTCAACACTCAGACCGCGCCGGAACCGGTGGCGGCTGATCCGGCGCTGAGCGCCACCATCCAGAAGGAGTGGCCCAAGATCGGGCCGGCGCTGTATACGTCCAACTGCTCCGGCTGTCACGGCGCGCAGGGCCAGGGCGGCGTGGGTCCCAAGCTGGCCGGCGACCCGCACATCCAGAACGACCCGGCCCTGGTCCCGACCCGCATCCTGCACGGCAAGGGCGCCATGCCCGCCTTCGAGGGCCGGCTGAAGGAAAACGAGATCTACGCCATCGCCAACTTCGTGGAGAACAGCTGGGGCAACAAGGCCAAGGAACTGGTCACGCCCGCCACCCTGGCGGCCGGTGTGGGCAAGGTCAGCCCGGACGTGCTGCGGGTTCGCTCGCGCTTCGTGCCGGAAGAGATCATCCTGCCGGAGATCTTCCTGGTGACCTTCGTGGTGCTGCTGCTGACCTACGGCCTGATCGGGCTGTACAGCTACTGGACCGAGGGCACCGAGCTGCGCCCCGGCATCCACAAGTCGCGCAGCAGCCCGCTGAGCATGACGGCCATGGTGGCCACCCTGGCCGGCGTGGTGCTGTTCAGCGTGCTGTTCGTGCGCGAGATCCTGCGCTCGATTGCCGACATGGCCGCGACGCCCCCGGTGGCGCCGCAGGTGACGCAGGAAGGCTTCTACGCCGCGATGGTGGTGCTGCTGCTGGCGCTGGCGGTGGGCCTGTACAAGAAGTTCTTCATGGACGATGAGGTGCTGGTGGAGGACGCCAGCGGCGAGTTCCCGTGGTAATGCCGGGCATCAGGAGCAACCCATGACCAAATACGTACGCAAGGATCCGGAACTCAGCCGGCGCAAGTTCATCAACGTGGCGCTGGGCACCACTGCCGGCGTCGGCACCCTGAGCCTGCTGAGCATCATCGGTGGCGTCAAGCCGCCCTACAAGATCACCCCCGAGAAGGAACTCCCCCGCCCCGGCGACGTGCTGGTGCACGCGGACGGCCCCAACGCCGGTCAGCCGGTGCAGCTGGCCGACATCCAGCCGGAACGGGCGCTGTTCGCCTACCCCAAGGGCAAGGCCAGCAATGGCAAGGAGGTGCTGAAGAACGGCGTGGACCGCAACCAGCTGATCGTGGCGAAGTTCCAGCCGAGCGAGCTCAAGGCGCCTACCGACGTGAAGGCCACCGACCAGGGCGTGATCGTGTACTCGCGCCAGTGCATGCACCTGGGCTGCGCCGTGCTGATTCAGCCGTACACCCCGGCCAACCTGAAGGTGGCGGCGGTGTGCCCCTGCCACGGTGGCGCGTACAACCTGACGGCCGGCGCCCAGGTGGTGGGCGGGCCGCCCCCGGCCCCGCTGGCCCAGCTGCCGATCAAGGTGCAGGGCGATCAGCTGGTGGTGGACGGCTTCTTCCTCTCGCTGCCGTATGACATCAGCGAACCGGAATTCGTTTCCCAGAAAGAGGAGTTGACCAAGGCATGAACCAGTGGCTCGATGAACGTCTGCACATCTCGCGCCTGAACGACAAGTTCCTGCGCAAAGCCTTCCCGGTCCACCATTCCTTCTTCCTGGGTGAGATCACGCTGTTCTCGCTGATCGTGCTGATCCTGACCGGCGTGTTCCTGGCACTCAGCTACGAGCCGAGCACCCGCATGGTCGCCAACCCCACCGACGCCTCGCAGATGGTGCCGGCCGCCTACGCCTCGATCATCCGCATTAACTGGATGCCGTTCGGTGACATGCTGCGCCGCATCCACCACTGGTCGGCCAACATCATGGTCGGCGCCGCGATTCTGCACATGATGCGCATCTACTTCACGGGTGCCTTCAAGAAGCCGCGCGAGCTGAACTGGTGGATCGGCATGCTGCTGCTGGTGTTCACCATCATCACCGCCGTGACCGGCTACAGCCTGCCGTACGACAACTTCGCCAAGACCACCCTGGGCGTGGTGGTGGGCATCGTGGCCTCGATCCCCTGGATCGGGGACTGGGTGGCCCAGGCGGCCTTCGGCGGCAAGTTCGCGCTGGACAACATGGCCATGATCCCGCGCGTGTACGGCTACCACATCATGCTGCTGCCGGCGATCCTGCTGGGCCTGACCGCCGCGCACATGCTGATCATGATCAAGCAGAAGCACACCCAGCCGCAGTACGCCAAGCGCATCGCTTACAAGAAGATCGTCGGTGTGCCGCTCATGACCCAGCAGACCCCGATCATGATCATGCTGGCGCTGCTGATGACCGGCCTGATCATCCTGTTCGCCGCCTTCATCCCGGTGCACCCGGTCGAGGTGTTCGGTCCGGCCAGCAACCAGCCGGTGGCCAACATCAAGCCCGACTGGTACCTGCTGTGGATCTTCGGCGTGCTGGAGATGATCCCGGCCAACGCCAAGTTCACCATCCTGGGCGGCACCATCGGGCCCGAGTTCATCGGCGGCATCGTGATCGCCACCCTGGTGCTGGTGCTGATGCTGGCGGTGCCGATCTTCGACAAGAGCCGCGAGAACATGTACTACGCGGAGAACCCCACCGACTTTCCCAAGCGGCTGGCGGCGGGCGTGGCCTTCTTCACCCTGCTGATCGTCTGGAGCTTCGCCGGGTACAAGAACGACTTCCAGTGGCCGGTGGCCCCCTTCTGGATCCTGACCTTCGTGGGTCCGCTGGTCGCCTACTTCGCCACCCTGGGCATCGTGCGCGGCATCAAGGCCTTCCGGGCCGCCGATGAACGCGATCAGGCGCAGCACGCGGCCGCGGCCGACGACTGAACGTCGCGTCCAGCGGAAAGGGGCGGCCACGGCCGCCCTTTTTCGCTGGAGCGAGCGGCCTCTCCCCTGCTACAGTAAACCCGGTATGCACGACGAGCTGGAAGCGTGGCTGGCCCGGCAGGCGCATGAACTGCAGCTGGACGGCGCGGGTGCCGAAGAAGCCGCCCCGGAAACGCTGCGCGAGTTCAGCCGCCGGGTGCTGGGCGAGTTGCAGGCCCGCGGCCGGCTGACCGGACCGGAGCCGGTTGGCTGTTATGCGGAGCCGCGCAGCTCCAACAACTGAACGTACTTCACCTCCATCTCTCCCGCGAAAGGAATTCTCCACCATGGCCGGACACAGCAAATGGGCACAGATCAAGCGCAAGAAGGGTGCCAACGACAAGAAGCGCAGCGCCGTCATCAGCAAGCACATCCGCGCCATCACGGCGGCGGTGCGCTCGGGCGGTGGCATCGGGGACCCGGCCGGGAACCTGAGCCTCAAGAACGCCATCGCGGCGGCCAAGACCGACACGGTGCCGGCCGACAACATCGACAACGCCATCAAGCGGGCGGTGGGTGAAGGCGAGGGCGGCACCAGCTACAAGGAGGCGGTCTACGAGGGGTACGGCCCCGGCGGCACGGCCATCCTGATCGAGACGCTGACCGACAACGTGACGCGCACGGTGGCCGAGGTGCGCAGCGTGTTCAACAAGCGCGGCGGCAGCATGGGCACCAGCGGGTCGGTGGCGTGGCAGTTCGAGAGCAAGGGCGTCATCGTGCTGGCTGAAGGCTCTGAGGCGGCCCAGGAAGCGGCCATCGAGCTGGGGGCCGAGGACCTGCAGGAGACCGAGGACGGGCTGGAGATCAGCACCGCGCCGAGCGACCTGTACGCGGTCAGTGAGGGGCTCACCAGCCGCGGGTACACGGTGCAGAGCGCCCAGCTTGCGATGCTGCCCAGCAACACGGTGGCGGTCAGCGGCCCCGACGCCGACAAGCTGATGACGCTGCTGGAGGCGCTGGAAGACCTGGACGACGTGCAGAACGTGTATTCCAACGCCGACCTGCCGGAAGAGACCCTGGCCTGAGGCCAGAAAGCAGGGCGGCCGCACCCCGTTCGGATGCGGCCGCCCTGCTTTCTGGCCCATGGCCGGGCATGAGTTTGTCATGTGTCTCTCGACGCCCCTCACCGCTTCGTGCCATCCTGAGCCGTGTTGATCCAGAAGGTCCGCTTCGAGCGCAGTCCCAAGCTCCACGCCATGATGACCGAGGCGCCCTATCCGGTGAACGCCCGGGTGGTGGTGCAGGGCAAGCGTGGCCCGGAAGTGGCCACCGTGCGTGACGAGGCCGAGCCGATGCCCGGAGACGGCCGCTACGGCATGATCCTGGGCGCGGCCAGCGAGGCAGACCTGGACCGCTGGGCCGAACTGGGCCGCGAGGCCGAGGACCTCAAGTGGCTGCTGCGCGCCCGTGCGCGCGCCCGTGGCCTGCCGGTCAAGATCGTGGCGGCCGAGTTCACGCTGGACGGGTCGCTGCTGACGGTCAGCTACAGCGCTGAGGAGCGCATTGAGCTGGGCGCCCTGATTCAGGACCTGCGCGGCCACACCCGCGCGCGCATCAACTTCGCGGCGGTGGGTCCGCGTGAGCAGGCCATGATGCTCGGTACGCTGGGCGCCTGCGGCCGGGAAAATTGCAGCAGCCATCACCTGCAGGACTTCGCGCCGGTCAGCATCCGCATGGCCCGCGACCAGCAGCTGCCGCTGAACCCGGAGAAGCTGAGCGGCCCCTGCGGGCGGCTGCTGTGCTGCCTGCAGTTCGAGCACACCCAGTACCTGGACCTGCTCAAGGACGTGCCGCGCAAGAACGCCCGGGTCTGTCACGACAGCAGCGGCGCCTGCGGCAAGGTGGTCAAGTTGCACCCGCTGGAAGGCACCGTGGACGTGCTGACCGACGCCGGCATGATGCAGGGCGTCCCGGCCTCGGAACTGCGGGTGCTCAAGGGTGAGCCCGCGCCCGGGCAACAGAAAAACCGCCCCAGGGACTGACCCTGGAGCGGTGGGAATCCTGCTGCAGCCTCAGCGCACGACCTTGAAGTTCCACTCCAGGTAGGCGCCGGTCTGGCCAGCGGCGAACATCTTGCTGTAGGGGGTGGTCCGCAGGGTGTGGTCGCCGGGCGTGAAGATGTTGGCGCCACAGGTGAGGTAGTCACCCTTCTGGCCGTTCTTGAAGCGGGTGTCGCTGCACAGCGCGAACGGGGGATCGTTCTCCGGCTTGAAGGTGGTCCGGTCCAGCACGAAGCTCACGCTGCGGACGGCGCCGCTGGTGTTGGCGCGCAGGTTCAGGTGACGCGGCAGCGCCGAGAGACGCAGGGTGGCGCCGGCCGGGATCGGATCGAAGCCGGCGACCGGGCGGTCGGTATCGGCGTCCATCAGCGTCAGGCTGGTGACGGCCAGGTTGGCCGGGGCCGGGGTGGGGGCTGGCTTCGGGGCCGTGGTGGTGGCGGTGCGGGTCACGGTGAAGCTCACGATCACGCCCGCGCCCTGGGTGCCGCGGCCCTCGGTCTGGGAGGACGCGCTGGCGGTGATGCGGTGCTCGCCCAGCGTGAAGAGGCTGGTCGGGCAGCTGCGGTACTTGCCGTCGTCATCCACGCACAGCGAGTACGGGGCGGCATTTTCGGTACGGTAGTTGGCGTTGCCGTCCACAGCGAAGCGGACGCTGCCCACCTGGCCGCTGGTGTTGGCGCGGATGTTCAGGCCGGCCGGCAGCTTGGCGAGGTCCAGGTTGGCGCCCGGCTGGATCGGGTCGAAGCCCGTCACCGGCTGGTTGGTGGCGGTGTTGATCAGGGTCAGGCTGGTGACGGCCGGCGCGGTGCTCTGGGCCTGGACGGCGCCCAGGGCCAGGGTCAGGCTGGCGGCGGTGCACATGGACAGACGGGTCAGGGTGGTCATGGAAACTCCTTTACGGGTGCGGTATTGAGATCTGCACACTGTACAGAACGCAAAAACCGCGGGACGAAGTAGGAGATGAAGGCACTCTTGGGGACCAGGGGGGGCGGTCCGGTGACGGCGCAGGAGACGAAGCCAGGAGGGCGGCTTTTGCTCGATCAAGCTAGGGCGGGGGCATGACGCTCATCTGATGGCAGCTGAAGGGTTGATGCAGACGTGCGGCTCTAACACCCGCTTAACCGCCCGTCTCTACGGTGCGGCCACAGGTGAGGACCTGTCGCGGCCCCCGAGCCGATCCGCCCACCTTTTGCACCGATCCACAGGAGTGTCCCAATGAACAGATGGCCCCTTCTTGCCCTGCCCGTCGCGGCCGCCATCGTGGCGGTCCCGTTTCTGCCCGCCCAGGATCACGCCACCGGCACCCTGACCGCCCAGGAGCAGGGCTCGCCCCAGACGTCCGCCCCCACCCTGACCACGCCGGAGCAGGCGGCCCCCACCCAGAGCAGCCCCAGTGAGACGGCGCCCGACAGTACGACGACGCCGGACCTGGACACCCAGAATCCCTGGCAGCCGGACAGCCCCTTTGCAGACCAGGGCCAGGGCCTGCCGGATCAGGGTCAGCTGCCGTGGCGCCGCAACCAGACGCCGCAAACCCAGCAGGGCAGCGCCACCAGCACGCTGAGCAGCACCACGCGCGCCGCCCTGAAGCGCGTGTATGAGCAGTCCACCGCCGCCGCCGTGCGCGTCAACGTGGGCGACAGCGGCATCGGCAGCGGCTACTTCATGACCAGCGACGGGCTGGTACTCACCGCCGCCCACGTGCCGCTGGGTGACGCCAGCGCCCAGCTGAGCGTCACCACTGCCGACGGCACCCAGCACCCGGCCACCCTGGTCGGCTATGACGAGGTGCGCGACCTGGCGGTGCTGCGGGCCCAGGGCAGCGGCTTCTCCACCCTGCGGCTGGCCAGCCGCACGCCCAGCGTGGGGGACGGCGTGGTGGCGATCGGGAACTCGCGCGGCAGCTTCGATGGGGGCCGGGCCGGCGCCGTCACCGCAGTGAACGCCACGCTGGACCCCACCTTCCCCAACAACCTGGTGGTGTCGAGCATGCCGCTGGCGCCCGGCGATTCCGGCGGCCCGGTGCTGAACGCCCAGGGCGAGGTGGTGGGCATCAGCACCGCCATCAGCGAGCAGAACGGACAGTTCAACAGCTACTTCGTGCCGGTCACCCGCAGCACCACGCTGCTCCGGGACCTGATCGCCGGCACCAAACGCGGCGTGCCGGTGCTGGGCATCAGCGTGGCCGACGCCCGGCAGTACGGCAGTGGCAGCGGCATCCTGGTGACGGGCGTGACGCCGGGCCTGGGCGCCGCGAAGGCGGGCCTGAAGGCCAGCGTGGTCAGCGAGTACCGCGACGACTCGGGCGCGGTGCAGCAGGACACCAGCGGCGCCGACGTGATCGTGGGTGTGGACGGCCGCAGTGTCAGCACCCCCACCGCCCTGATCGCGTACCTGCGCGGCAAGCAGGTGGGCGACCGCGTCACGCTGCGGGTGGTGCGCGGCGGCCAGACGCAGAATCTGACGGTCACGCTGAGCGCCCGGCCCAGCGGGGAGAGCTGAGATGGCCGCCCGGCCCCGCTTCCATAAGCCCCGGGCGACCCTGAGCCTGCTGGCCGTGTGCAGCCTGGCGCTGGGCCTGACCGTCCTGCGCGCCGTGGCTGGCGCGCAGGACCATGCCCGCAGCGCCGCGCAGCCGCGGCCCGCCTCGAGCCAGCCCGTCCGGGAGGCGTGGTGAGCGCCGCGCCGGTCCGCCGTGACCCGGCCTCGTGGCTCAGTGAGCTGCTGACCGGGCTGCTGCTGGGCCTGCTGGTGCTGGCCTGGGGCATGGCCTACCGCGGCACGCTGGCGCAGGGCTGGTCCGACACGCTGCTGCGGCAGTCCGGCACCTTCGGGTACCTGCTGCTGGCCGCCACCTGCGTGCTGGGACCGTTGATCGGCACCCGCTTCCTGCCGCAGCTGCTGACCGCCGGTCTCAAGAGTGGCTGGCACGGCCTGCTGGCCGGGTTCGCGCTCACGCTGGGCGCGGTGCACGGGGCCTTCTCGCTGGTGGGGCCAGACGCCCTGAGCCTGCAGGCGGCCCTGATTCCTGGGCAGTCGGGGTGGCGCACCGTCAGCATGGCCGCCGGGACGCTGGGGCTGTGGCTGATGGCCGCCGTCTACGCCACGTATGCCCTGCGCGGCCGGCTGGGCCTGCGCGCGGCGCGGGTGCTGCATCTGCTGGCCTACCCGGCCTTCGTGGCGGCCACGCTGCATTCGGTGTGGCTCGGGCACGCCGGCCAGCCGGAGCCGCTGTACCTGATCAGCAGCCTGGCGGTGGGGCTCGCGCTGGCGCTGCGGCTCCTGACGCTGGCCACCCGGCCGGCCCCGCTGGCGCTGCCGGGCATCCGGGAGGTCCAGTGAAGCGCGCGCAGAGCGGCCGCTCCCTGCTGCTGAGCGCGGCGCTGCTGCTGGCTGGCGTGCCGGCGGTGCGCTGGTGGTGGCAGCAGAGCCCGGCGCCGCAGACGGACCAGGCCGCCATGCCGCAGGCCAGCCCCGCCGACACCAGCGGCCTGCTGTGGCCCGGTGACACGGCCAGCGACGAGACCTTCAGCCAGAACCCGCAGGCCTACCCGGCGCCGCGCGCCACCACCCGGGGCAGCTGATGGCCAGCCTGCAGGCCATGAACACCCGGGTGGAAGCGCAGGGGCCGGGTGCGGAAGCGGCGCTGCAGGAGGTGGCCCGGCTGGAGCGCATGCTGACCCGCTTCCACGACTCGCCGCTGACCCGCCTGAACCGCGACGGCCGCCTGGACCGTCCGCCAGCCGAGCTGCGCGAGGCGCTGGGCCACGCGCTGAGCGTGGCGCACTGGAGCGGCGGCCTGATCACTCCCACCGTGCTGCCGGCTCTGGAGCGGATCGGCTCCCGGCCCGGAGGCGTGCCCGTCACCGACGGGCCGCGCTCGGTGGCGCTGCCGGCCCCCGACTGGCGCGGCATCGCGCTGGACGAAGCCGCCATTGTGCTGCCGGCCGGCGTGACGCTGGACCTGGGCGGCACCGCCAAGAGCTGGATCGTGCGGCAGGCGGCCGGGCTGCTGGACGGCCCTGACTGGCTGCTGGACGCGGGCGGCGACCTGCTGATCAGCAGCAGCGAACTGTGTACCGTGCAGATCGAGCATCCCTACGGCCGCGCGGCCCCGCTGCTCGCCCTGCCGCCGGGCCGGCACGGGGTGGCCACCAGCAGCGTACTGAAACGGCGCTTCGTGGGCGGCCACCACCTGATCGACCCGCGCACGGGCGAGTCGGCGCGCTCGCCCTTCGTGCAGGCCACGGCGGTCTGCCGCGACGTAACCTGGGCCGAGGTGCTCACCAAACTGGCCCTGCTGGACCCCTCCCGGCTGCCGGCCGGCGGCGCGGCGCTGGTGCTGGCCTACCGGGCCGACGGCAGCCTGCACCGCTGGACCGGGCGCGCGTTCGTGCCCAGCCCGCAACGGGTTATCCGGGCCGCCTGAGTGGGGCCTACAGTCCGCTCTAGGATGATCCGGTGAGGCTGCTGCTGGTCGAGGACGATGAACGCATCGGGGGGCCGCTGGCCGAGACGCTGCGCGAGGCCGGCTACACGGTCAGCTGGTGCCGGGACGGCGAGTCAGGGCTGCAGGAAGCGCTGACCCAGGACACGCCGCTGCTGGTGCTGGACGTGATGCTGCCCGGGCTGGACGGCTTCTCGCTGGCCCGCACCTACCGCGAGGCGGGCGGGGCCGGCGCGATCCTGTTCCTGACCGCCCGGGGCGAGCTGGACGACCGGGTACAGGGCCTGGACCTGGGCGGCGACGCCTACCTGGTCAAGCCGTTTCAGCCGCCCGAACTGCTGGCCACCCTGCGGGCGCTGGCCCGGCGCGAGGGGCAGGCGCGCAGCGCCCAGCTGCGCTTCGCGGCCGACCAGGGGGTGCTGGACACGGCCGGGCGCACCGTGAGCTGGCTGGGCCAGGAGGCGGCGCTGACCGGCCGCGAGTACGCGTTGCTGGAAACGCTGCTGCTCAGCCGGGGGCGCTGGTTCACCCGTGAGGAGCTGCTGGACCGTGTCTGGGGCCCGGACTTTGGCGGCGAGGCGCGCATCGTGGACGTGTACGTGCGCTACCTGCGCCGGAAGCTGGCCCCGGACGTGATCGTGAGCGAGCGTGGGCGCGGCTACCGGGTGGCCGAATGACCGTGCGCCCCGGCCGCCTGACGCTGCGGGCCCGCATGGCCCTGATCACGGCGCTGTCGTGCGTGCTGGTGGCCGGACTGCTGTCACTGGGGCTGTACGTGGGGGTGCAGCGCATTGTGGAGCAGGGCCAGCTCTCGCGGCTGCAGGCGGCCGGGGCGATCCTGAAGGCCCGCACCGAATCGGGGCTGATGTTCGGACGACTGGACCTGGACCGGCTGTTCGGCAGCGACGTGGGCCAGGACATCCAGCTGCGGGTCAGCGTGGACGAGCAGGTGCTGGCCCAGAGCCCCCAGTTTCCCGGCGCGCTGCCGGCCGATCTGGCGCCCGGCGTGTACCGCTCGGGAGGCCGCTACGTGCAGGCGCTGACGCTGGACGGCCGCGGCGGCAGCGCCCTGCTGACGCTCAGCCTGGACAATCGGGGCGACCGGGAGGCGCGCGAGGCCGTGCTGCGCGCGCTGCTGCTGACCCTGCCGCTGGCGCTGCTGCTGGCGCTGAGCGCCTCGTGGTGGGCGGCGGGCCGGATGCTGCGGCCCATCGCGGCGCTGGAACGCACCGCCCGTGAGATCGGGGAGAGCGGCGACCTGACCCGCCCGGTGCCGGATGCCGGAGACCGCGACGAACTGACCCGGCTGGCCGCCACCCTGCAGCTCACCTTCGAGCAGCTGAACCTGACCCGGCAGCGCGAGCAGCAGTTCCTGCGCTCGGCCGCGCACGACTTGCGTTCTCCGCTGGCCGCCCTGCAGACGCGGGTGTCGCTGGCGCTGAGTCGCGAGCGCGACTCAGCGCGCTACCGCCAGGACCTGCAGGAGGTGGGCCACGACCTGGGCCGGCTGGCCCGCCTGGCCGAACACCTGCTGCTGCTGGCCCGCAACCCGCAGGGCCTGGGCCAGGGGCCGGTGCCGCTGCTGGAGCTGGCCGCCGACGCGGTGGACGAGGCCCGCAGCCGGCAGCCGGAGCGCGACCTGGACCTGTACGGCACGGCGCTGACCGTGGCGGGCGACCGGGTGCTGCTCGGGCAGGCGGTCAGCAACCTGCTGCAGAACGCGCTGCGGCACGCGCCGGGCGCGGCCGTCACGCTGAGCGTGCGCCCGGACGGGTCGGAGGCCCTGCTGACGGTGCAGGACGACGGCCCCGGCGTGGAACCGGCCGTGCTGGCGCGGCTGGGCGAGGCCTTCTACCGCCCGGACGCGGCCCGCAGCGGCGAGGGGTACGGGCTGGGGCTGGCCATCGTGCGGCACGTGGCCCAGCTGCACGGCGGAACGCTGACGCTGGACAGTGCACCGGGCGCCGGATTCCGCGCCACGCTGCGGCTGCCGCTGACCGCCCGGACCCCGGAGCCCCACCGCCCCGTGAGCTGAGTCACGCTCTGCCCTCACGCGGGCGGGTCAGGATGGGCAGCATGGAAACGCGCAGACTGGGCCATTCAGGCCTGCAGGTGTCGGTGGTGGGGCTGGGCTGCAACAACTTCGGCGGGCGGCTGGACCAGGAGGCGACCACCCGGGTGGTGCGTGCGGCCCTGGATCAGGGCGTCACCCTGTTCGACACTGCCGACGTGTACGGCGGTCAGGGCCGCTCGGAGGAACTGCTGGGCCGGGCGCTGGGTGCCGAACGAACGCAGGTGGTGCTGGCCACCAAGTTCGGTCACGACATGGGCGAGGACGGCAAGGGTGCGTCGCGCGCCTACATCCAGAAGGCGGTCCACGCGAGTCTGCGCCGGCTGGGCACCGATTACATCGACCTGTACCAGCTGCACACCCCGGACCCGCACACCCCCATCGAGGAGACGCTGGAGGCCCTGAACGAACTGGTGCAGCAGGGGCTGGTGCGGGCGGTGGGCTGCTCGAACCTGAAGGCCGAAGCGGTACAGGAGGCTGACCGGCTGGCCGTGGCCCAGCAGCTGACCCGCTTCACCAGCTGCCAGGACGAGTACAGTCTGCTGGTGCGCGACGTGGAGGCCGAACTGGTGCCCACCATGCAGACCCTGGATCTGGGCCTGTTGCCGTACTTTCCACTGGCCAGCGGCCTGCTCACCGGCAAGTACCGCCCGGACCAGCCGCTTCCGGAAGGCACCCGATTCGCCGGCTCCAAGGGCGCCCAGGACCGCTACATGAATGAGCGCAACTGGGCCGTGGTGGAACAGCTGCGGCAGTTCGCCGAGGGGCGCGGGCACACCCTGCTGGAGCTGGCCTTCAGCTGGCTGGCCGCCCAGCCGACCGTCAGCAGCGTGATCGCCGGGGCCACCCGCCCGGAGCAGGTGCAGCAGAACGTGCAGGCGGTGGCCTGGACGCTCAGCCCGGAGGAGCTGGCCGAGGTGGACCGGCTGACCCGCCCGCAGGCCGTCTCGGCAGACTGAAGGCCGGACCGCTCAGAAGTCGAGCCCAGAGGGGCCGGGCGGGGTTTCCTGGCCCCACGGCAGGCCGCTCAGCCAGCTCCAGCGGCCCCAGTGGATCAGCCAGCGCTGCGCCTCGGCGGCCGGCAGCGGGCGGCTGAACAGGTAGCCCTGCATCGTCTCGCAGCCGAGCTGCGCCAGCAGGTTCAGGTGGCCCTGGGTTTCCACGCCCTCGGCCACCACTTCAATGCCCAGGTCGCGGGCCAGCCCCACCACACTGCGCACGATGGCCGCGTCCGGGTTCACCTGACCCGGCAGCGAGGCGGTCAGGTCACGGGTGAACGAGCGGTCGATCTTGATGGTGTCGATGTCCAGCAGCTTCAGCCGGCCCAGGTTGCTGTAGCCCACCCCGTAGTCATCCAGTGCCACCCGCACCCCCATGGCCTTGACCTGCCGCAGGGTGCGTTCGGCGCGGGCACTGTTCAGCATCAGCGCCGACTCGGTGAGTTCCAGTTCCAGCCGCTGTGGGGGCAGGGCGCTGTGGGCCAGCGCCGCCTTCAGCTCCCGGATGAACTCCGGATGCTCGAACTGCCGCCCCGAGATGTTGACGCTCACCACCGTGCCGTCCGGCCACCCCAGGGCGGTGCGGGTGGCCTCCTGCAGCACCCAGCTGCCGATGTGCCGGATCAGGCCCGACATCTCGGCCACCGGAATGAACTGGTCCGGTCCGATGGTGCCGTACTGCGGATGCGCCCAGCGCAGCAAGGCCTCGAAACCGCGCAGCGCGCCGCCGCGTCCCACCAGCGGCTGGTACGCCAAATGCAGCTGGCCCTGCTCCAGCGCCCGTTCCAGCGCCGTGCGGATGGTGGAGGGGCTGAGCGTCCAGTGCCCGCCATTCAGCGAATACAGCCGCGACGTCACCCCCTCCTGCCGGGCCGTGTACAGCGCGGTGTCGGCCTGCGCCAGCAGGCCTTCCCCGTCCAGCGCCAGGTCCGGGTAGAGGCTCCAGCCGATGTTGCCCCGCAGCGTGATCTCCTGACCGTGCACCGTCAGCGGCGCATGGATGGCCGCACTCAGCTGGCTGCTCAGGGCGCCCAGTTCCTGCTCGTGGTCCAGCTGCGGAATCAGCACCGCAAATTCATCGCCGCCCACCCGCGCCAGCAGCGGCTCGGGGCGTCCGTCGCGGCCGCGCCCCTGCAGCGCCGCCTGGAGCCGCGCCGTCACCGCCTGCAGCAGCTGGTCGCCGGTCGCCTGACCGTAGGCGTCGTTGATGGCCCGGAAGCTGTCCAGGTCAATCAGGGCTAGGCCCACCCGCGTCTCCGGCAGCTCGCCGCCCTCCGGCACCGCACGCAGCTGCCGGTCCAGGCTGAGCATGAAGGTGTAGCGGTTGGGCAGGCCGGTCAGCGGATCGTGGTAGGCCACCTGCGCCAGCTGGGCCAGCGCCTGCCGCCCGGCCACGATCAGGCCCGCCAGATCGGCCAGCTGCTGCACCACGTCGCGGGCGCGGGCGCCCACCGGCCGGCGTTCCCCGTACACCGCCAGCTGGCCCAGTTCCTGACCGTCCCGGCCCCGGATCGGCACGGCCCAGCAGGTGGGCAGCCCGTGGGCCCGAGCCAGCGCCAGTGCTGGCCCCTCGTGCAGGCAGGGGTCGGCCGGCAGCTCCACCAGCTGCTCGCTCAGCTGCGCTACAAACGCGGCCGGCAGCTGCGGCGCGCACGCCACCTGCCAGCGGCCCGCCTGCCGCAGCAGCACCGCGGCGCGCTGGCCCGGCAGCTGCCCCTCCACCGTCTGCACCAGTTCGGTCAGCACCTGCTCCAGCCCCGCGCCACCGGCACTCAGCTGCAGGGTGCGGGCCCGGCCCGCCTCCAGCCGGCGGATGCGCTCTGTCAGCGTCACGTCGCGCAGCGTCACCGACAGATACGACAGCTCGCCCGGCGGCAGCGCGTCCCCGGTCAACAGCAGGTCGCCCCACAGCGGGCTCGGCGGGCGGTGGCTGCCGGGCAGCACGCTCAGCTCCAGGCAGCGCTCGGCGGCGGTGCCCGGGGCCAGCTGGAGGGTCAGGCTCACCCGCTGCCCGGCCCGCACGTCGGCCGACAGCTGCTCCACCTGCTCGGGGGTCAGCACGCTCCGCACCAGCTCCCCCAGCGGACGCCCCTCCAGCGGCAGCCACGGCCGCAGCAGGCGGCGGGCCGCCCGGTTGGTCAGCTGAATCCGGCCGCTCAACAGCTGCGGCTGCATGTCCGCCACCAGGGTGGCGTCGGGACTGTCCTGCACCACGGCGCTCAGCAGCTGGGCCTGCAGCTGCCCGCGCAGTTCCGGCGTCAGGTCCAGGCCGGTGCCGATCACCAGCAGCACCCGGCCGTCCGGCCCGTAGACCGGCAGAAAGCTGCAGCGCAGCACCAGCACCGGCAATTCCGGCCCGCTGTACTGCTCCAGCCACACCACCGCGCGCCGCTCCTGCACCGCCTGCTGCAGCAGGGCAGTGTGCCGGGCCCGCCGACGCGCCGCCGCGCTCTGGCCCGGTCCGGGCGGCGCGTCGGGCCGCAGTTCCAGGCCGTCCAGCCCGGCATGGTGCTGGGCCGCCGCGTTGGCGTACACCAGCTGCAGGGTGGGCCGGAACGACACGACCACCAGTGCGGTGGACCGCGGAGGCCGGTCGCCACGGCCCGCCGGCTCCAGGTGATACAGCACCGCATCCAGGCTGGGCAGCGCCGCCACGCTCAGGTCAAAGTCCTGCAGCTGGCCGTCCGGCGTCCGCAGCGTCACCGTCCGGCGCCGTTCATGGCCGTCGGCCGGCGCCTGCAGCAGGGCCGGGTCCGGATCCGTCAGGCTCTCTGTCAGCGAACGCCCCCCCAGCAGCAGACCCAGCACCGACGACAGGTAGATGGGCCGGCCGTCACGGCCGACGATGAGCAGGAGCGGTGTGGCCTCGGTCTGAAGTGGTGGTTCGTGGGAATAGGGCATGGATGCTGGTGCAAGCTCCTCTGGTGACGCGGCACGAGAACACAGAGATCATGGAGCAGATGGAGCGCCCGCTCAGCTGGCACCCGGCCGTGTCTGACTCAACGCGGCCGGGCCACCGCTGCTCTCTCAGTATCGCCTGTGGGCATTGACTGATTTATCACAGCCGCCCGGCCTGAACGTCAGGGCTGCTGGGGCGCGTCGGCCGGGGGCATGCTGTGGCCGCCCATGTCCATACTGCCCATTCCGTCCATGGCTGGGGCCGGAGCCGGCAGGGGGCCGCCCCTGGCCGACAGCAGCTCCTGCATCAGCGAGATTTCCCCGCGCTGGGTGGCGATGATCTGCCGCGCCAGGGTACGCACTTCCGACCGTCCGTTTCCGTTCGCGACGGCTCCGGCCATCTGCAGCGCGCCCTGATGGTGCCGGATCATCAGGCCCAGGAACTGCCGCTCCGCCTGCGCCAGCGGCAGCGTGCTGATCTGCTGGACCTGCGCGGGGGTGGCCATGCCCATGGCCGCCGCGTGTTCGGCAGTCATACCGCTGCCGCCCCACGGCAATCCCCACAGGCTGAGCCAGCCGCGCATCTGCCCTACCTGATCCTGCTGCGACAGCATGATGTCCAGCGCCAGCGCGCGCAACTCGCGGTTCTGGGTGCGGTCGCGCAGGCGGGTGGCCATGTCGATCGCCTGTAGGTGGTGCTGGGTCATCTGGCGCACGAACACCACGTCCTGGCTGCCCTCGGCGGGCCATTGCCGCAGCATGCCCGGCAGCAGCGCGGCCAGGGCGAGCAGCAACACGATGGCCGCCACGGCCACGGGCCAGCGGCGACGGGAGTCGGGGGTGCGGATCCGGCGGGGAGCAGCCTGCATGGCTTCAGTGTAGAGGGGACGCGTGAGGAGCGCTGCGTCTCACCACTGTTCCGGAGCCACCACCAGCGGCTCTTCCACCTCGAAGCCCTCGCAGTAGCGGCGGCGGCCCAGCGTACCCCAGTACATCAGCCGGGCCTTGCGCCGCTCAATGATCTCGGGCGTGACGGTCTCGGAGATGGCCGCGCCGGAGAACTGGCTGACGTGCGCCAGGATCGCCTGCTCCCACTCGGGCATCACCGCTTCCACGTCCACCAGCAGGTTCGGAGCAATGTCGGCGTTGCCCTGGTACAGCAGCACCCGCGACACCCGGTGCGGTTCGCCCGGCACGTCGGCCTTCTTCAGCGCCGACAGATGCACCGCCCGCTTGGCGAGGTGATACGCCCCGAAATGGTCCGGGTGACGGTCCTTGTGGTGCGGCACCACCAGCGTGGCCGGGCGCACCGTCCGCAGCGCCGCCGCCAGGGTGCGGGCGTCCTGCGGGGTGTCGCGCAGCTCGCCGTCCGGCAGGCCCAGCTGACCGCGCCAGCTGAGCTGCAGCAGCCGGGCCGCCTCGCGGCACTCCTGCACGCGCGTCTCGGGATCGCCCTGGGTGCCGCCCTCGCCGCGCGTCAGTTCCAGAATGCCGGTGGCGCGGCCCGCGTGGGCCAGCCGCAGCAGCGTGCCGCCGGCCCCGATCTCGGCGTCGTCCGGGTGGGGGGCCAGCACCAACCAGTGCAGCGGCTGGACGTGGCCGTAGATGGTCTCAAGCATGGGCATCTCCAAAAGAGAAGCGCCGAAGGCTGTTCACCTTCGGCGCTTCCGGGCAGGGAACCACTTCAGGCGCTGGCGACCTGAAGGACCTGACGACCGTCGTAGTATCCGCAGCTGTCACAGATGTGGTGCTGCAGCTTCTTGGCGTGGCAATGGGGGCACTCGACCAGATTGGGGGCCACCAGGGCGTGGTGGCTGCGGCGCATGTCGCGCTTGCTCTTGCTGGTCTTCTTCTTGGGGACGGGGTGTTTGGCCATGTTCGTTCACTCCTCAGGTGGGTCCGCGCCGGGTCTGCGGGCAGGAGAAACCGGGACGGTCACGACCTGCTGGCGCCGGGGCGGCCTTCGCTCACTCACGCCTTGGCGGATGAGGCAACAGCCGGGAGTATAGCATAGCCGGGCGGGAGGCAGGTGCCTCTCCGCCCGGCACGGGGGTGCTCCGTTCAGGCGTCGGCGCCCATCTCGGCCGGGGCCATCTCCTTGACCAGTTCCGGCTTGGCACCCGACTTGATGGTGGCCAGTACCCGGTCGCGGATCTCGCGCTCCATCGCCGGACGCTCGGCGATGTACTGGATGGCCTTCTCCTTGCCCTGGCCGATGCGCTCGTCGCCGTAGCTGTAGAAGCTGCCGGCCTTCTTGACGATGTCCATGTCGGCGGCCAGCGTCACCAGGTCCGAGAGCTGGTCGAAGCCCTTGCCGAACAGCAGCGTCAGCTCCACTTCCTTGAAGGGCGGCGCCACCTTGTTCTTGACGGTCTTGATCTTGACGGTGGTGCCGACCGAGTCGTTGCCGGTCTTGACCGGCTGCCCGATGCGGCGCACGTCCAGACGCACGCTGGCGTAGAACTTCAGCGCCCGGCCACCGGTGGTGGTCTCGGGGTTGCCGTACATCACGCCGATCTTCTCGCGCACCTGGTTGATGAAGATGGCGGCGGTGTTGGTCTTGGACAGCACGCCGGTCAGCTTGCGCAGCGCCTGCGACATCAGGCGGGCCTGCAGGCCCGGCAGGCTGTCGCCCATCTCGCCCTCGATCTCGGCGCGGGGGGTCAGGGCCGCCACGCTGTCCACCACCACGATGTCCACGGCGCCCGAACGCACCAGCAGCTCCATGATCTCTAGCGCCTGCTCGCCGTTGTCCGGCTGCGACACCAGCAGTTCGTCAGTGTTGACGCCCAGGGCGCGGGCGTACACCGGGTCCAGCGCGTGCTCGGCGTCAATGAAAGCGGCCGTGCCGCCGTCGCGCTGCGCCTGCGCGATGATGCTCAGCGCCAGGGTGGTCTTGCCGCCCGACTCGGGGCCGTAGATCTCGGTGACGCGGCCCTTGGGAATGCCGCCCACGCCGAGCGCGAGGTCCAGCGAGAGGCTGCCGGTGCTGATGGTCTGCACGTCCAGCCGGCTGTCGGCGCCCAGGCGCATGATGGCGCCCTTGCCGAACTGCTTCTCGATCTGGCTCATGGCCGTGTCGATGGCCTTGGAGCGCTCCTTGTCTACGGTCTTGTCGATCTTGTCGATGGTCTTATCCATGAGATGCCTCCGGGGCAGCGGGTGGGGCGGATTCGGGGGGCAGCGGGGCGGCGGTGCCGCGCAGCTGATACCGGCTGACGGTGTCGTAGATGGGCCCTGTCTTGCGCAGGGTGCTGTGAATCAGGGTGAGTTGGCCGGCGGCCCAGCTCACGTCGAAGCTGAGCGGCGGCACACGCGGCGCCGGCCCCTTCTTGCGGGCCAGCGTGATGTGCGGGCGGAACGGTTCTTCAAGGGTGATCCCCTGACCGGTCAGTGCGGTCTGCAGGCGGGCGCCCAGCTCACTGAGCCCCTCGCCCTCCACCTTCACGAACCAGACCCTGGGATTGCCGGTGTTGGGATGGTAACCGGTGCCGCGCAGACGCAACTGCAGCGGCGGCGACAGGTCAGCGACCTCCCGGCCCAGCTCCCGGAGACGGTCCACCTGCGACAGCGGAATGCCCGGCAGGTAGGCCAGCGTCAGGTGCAGCTGCTCCGGCGCCACCCGGCGCCAGTTGCCGCGCAGCTGCGTCTGGGCCTGCGCCAGCTGGGTCGCCACCTCCTGCGGCAGCCGCAGGGCATAGAACAGCCGAAGCCGCTGTTCGCCTGCCGGCCGCGCCTGGCCCGCCGACGTGGAGCGCCGGGACCGCTCCGATTTTGGTGCGGTCATGCCCGGTGCCACGTTTCTGCTATCAGCGTAACCATCGCCCAGAAGTATAACCTAAAACGTACCAGCCTGCCACCCCTGCCGGGCAAGACTCGCTTCATTCAGGGACGGCCGAAGGTCTGGGTCCAGTACTGCCCATACACGCTGCCCTGCAGGGCGGCGTAGGCCACGCCGATCTCGGTGTAGTCGCCCATGATGTTGTGGCAGTGGCCGGGGCTGCGCAGCCAGGCGTCCACCACCTGCTGCGGGGTGGTCTGTCCGGCCGCGATGTTCTCCGCCTCGGCCCGGCCCCGGTAGCCGGTGGCGTCGATGCGCTGAAACGGATCGCTGCCGTCCACTGCGCTGACGTGCGCAAAGTAGCGGCCCAGCGCCATGCCCACCGACTGCGCCCGCGCCGCCTCCGACAGCCGGTCGTTGAGGGCCAGCGCGCTCAGGGCCGGACCGCCGGGAGCCTGCCGGGTGCAGTCCCAGCCCTGGGCGCGCGCCCGGTTGGTCAGCCGCACCACCTCTTGGTCAAACGCGAGGTTGCCCGGCACCGGCCCACTCTGAAAACGGACCGTCCGCAGCAGCGGGCCGTCACTGCCTTTAATCAGCAGCGAGGCGGTGTGGAGGCCGGGCGTCAGCGTCTGCCGCCGCCCCGTCACTGGGCGGCCATCCAGGGTGTACTGCGGCGTGTAGGGCAGATAGACCCGGCTGGATCCGGCGCTCAGGGCCAGCGAATCGCTGCCCTGCAGCACGGTCAGGACTGCCTGTTCCGGCCCGCCCGACTCCACCGTCACCTGCGCCCGGGCCTGCGAGACCCGGCCGTCCGGCAGGCGCAGCTGCACGGTGAGCTCATACTGCCCTGGCCGGTAGTAGGTGTGGGTGATTCGGCTGCCGCTGCCCTGCTGACCGTCTCCGAACTCCCAGCTCACAGCGCTTCCGGCCGGCACGTCCGCCGACAGCTGAACGTCCAGCGGAGCGCGGTGGTCGGCCGCGCTCAAAAGCTGGATCTGTGGCCCTACCGCCCCGCCCAGGCTGAGGCCAAACAACACCAGAACACTCCACCACCATCGCATCCCCAGAATCTTAAGGTTTGCTCAACATCATTTATGTATAAATTTCGACATTTCGATCTGGACAACAACGCGGCTCGTTGACGGCCTAGACGACAAATTTAGCCGATATCCAACAATGAAGGACTTGTCTAGACCAGTCATTGCGTTGTCCCACCCTGTTATGAAAACATTCATGTATACGGTTTAATGTTCTGCCATTTTCCCATCATCTTCTTGCTTCGACCGTATGACGCTGGACCCGTGATCCTGAGCCGCTTCCACAGATCCGGCGGCTGAAACTTCACGGCGGCGCTCAGCGGTGGCGGTCTACACTGCTGGAGACCAGGGAAAGCACAGGGAATCCATGCAGACGGAGAAGGAGGTGGGGATGGCGGTCGGCAGCATACAGACGCTCTATACTAAAGACCGTATGCGGTCCAGCGCGATACCGCTTCTCGCTTCCGGGCTGCTCACCGATACGGGTCTCCAACGCAGCATCAATCAGGACGCGGGCGTGATGCTGGAACTGCCGCGCGGCGGCCTGTACGCCGTGGCCGACGGCATGGGTGGCCACGTGGCAGGTGAACTGGCGGCCAATCTGGCGCTGGATACGCTGTCGCAGACCTTCCTCAACAGCCGGGGCGCGGTGCCGGAGCGGCTGGCCGAGGCGGTGCAGGCCGCCAACCTGGCGGTGCTGCGGCACGCGGTGGGCGAGTACCTGGGCATGGGCACCACCATGATCGCGCTGGTGGTGGACCGGGGCGCGGCGCTGCTGGCTCACGTGGGCGACTCGCGCGCCTACCTGCTGCGCGACGGCCAGCTGCACCGGCTCACCGAGGACCACTCCTGGGTGGCCGAGCAGGTGCGGCTGGGCCACCTCACCGAGGCCGAGGCGCGCACCCACCAGTGGCGCAGCGTGGTGAGCAATGCGCTGGGCGGCGAGGAGCGGGTGCGGCTGGAGCTGTACGGCTTCGCGCTGCGGCGCGGCGATCGGGTGCTGCTGTGCAGCGACGGCCTGAGCGGCGTCATCGAGGAGCGCGAGCTGTACGAGCTGCTGGCCCGCGGCCTGACGCCGGAAGAGACCACCCGGCAGCTGATCGACGCGGCCAATGCGGCGGGCGGCCCCGACAACATCACCGCCATCGTGCTGGACACCATGCGCAGCAGCCGGCTGCCGCACTACCCGCTGCCGGTACACGGTCACGACGGCCCGATGTACGCCGACGTGCTGCTGGACCTGCGGCGCGGCAACAGCCCGCTCACGTACCTGGCGCTGGTGCTGCTGTACTTCGTGCTGATGGGGCTGCTGCTGTACCCGGAGCGGCGGGTCATCACCGTGACCGTGGGGCTGGGCCTGCTGCTGGCGATCATCCTGGGGGTGTGGGGCTACCGGCGGATGCAGCGGCCCGGTCGCCTTCCAGACCTGCCGTGCTACAGTCCGGCGGGCCAGGCCACCGGCGACCCGGCCAGCTGGCCCCGCCCGGCCCAGACCACCCGCAGTACGGGAGAACGATGAAAGAAGCGATTCAGACGGCAGACGCCCCGGCCGCCATCGGCCCCTACAGCCAGGCGGTGCGCTCCGGCAGCCTGCTGATCACCAGCGGCCAGATTCCGCTGCAGCCGGACGGTACCCTGCTGGACGGCGACATCGAGGCGCAGACGCGGCAGGTGCTGGACAACCTGCGCGCGGTGCTGGCCGCTGCCGGCAGCGACCTGACCCGGGTCATCAAGACCACCGTGTTCCTGCAGGACATGCAGGAGTTTGCCCGCATGAACGCGGTCTACGGCGAGTACTTCAGCGAGCCGTATCCGGCCCGCAGCACCGTGCAGGTGGCCCGCCTCCCGCGCGACGTGCGGGTGGAGATCGAAGCGATCGCCGACCTCGGCTGAGTCGCCCTCCCGGCCGGGTATGCTGGCCCACATGACTGTCCTCTCCCCCACCGGCCTGCTCATTGAGCGGGCCGAACTGTTTATGGTCCGGCTGCCGCTGCGGTTCCGCTTCGAGACCAGCTTCGGGGTGCAGACCGAGAAGCAGGTGCCGCTGCTGCTGCTGCATGGCGGCGGCCACACCGGCCTGGCGGAAGGGGTGATGGAGCCGCTGCCGCAGTTCCGGGAGGAAACGCTGGCGGGTGGGCTGCACCTGCTGCGCGAGGCGCTGCTGCCGCGGGTGCTGGGGCAGACCTACGCCAACCCCGAAGCGTTGAACGCTGCGCTGGAAGGGTTCCGCGGCAACCGGATGGCCCGGGCCATGCTGGAGATGGCCGCCTGGGACCTGTGGGCGCGGCAGCTCGAAGTGCCGCTGTGGCAGCTGCTGGGCGGCGTCCGCACGCGCGTGGCGGTGGGGGCCAGCCTGGGCATCCAGGCGAGTGAGGCCGAGACGGTGGAGGCGGTGGCGCGGCATGTGGAGCAGGGCTACCGGCGCATCAAGCTCAAGATCCGGCCCGGCTGGGACGTGCAGCCGGTGCGGGCGGTGCGCGAGAGCTTCCCCGACATCAACCTGACGGTGGACGCCAACAGCGCCTACACCCTGGCCGACACCCGCACGCTGCAGCGGCTGGACGGGTACGGCCTGGACTACATCGAGCAGCCGCTGGCCTTCGACGACCTGCTGGACCACGCCGCGCTGCAGGGCCGCCTGCAGACGCCCCTGTGCCTGGACGAGAGCATCACCAGCGCCGCCGAGACCCGGAAGGCCCTGCAGCTGGATGCAGGCCGGGTGGTGAACATCAAGGTGGGTCGGGTGGGTGGCCACGGCGAGGCCCGGCGGGTGCATGACCAGTGTATGGCCTGGGGGGTGCCGGTGTGGTGCGGCGGGATGCTGGAGAGCGGGGTGGGCCGCGCCCACAACATCCACCTCTCGACGCTGCCGAACTTCAGCAAGCCGGGCGACACCGCCTCGGCCAGCCGCTACTGGACCCAGGACGTGGTGCAGGAGCCGCTGGAGATGGTGGACGGTCACCAGTCGGTGCCGATGGGCCCCGGCATCGGGGTGACGCTGGACCAGGACTTCGTGCAGCGGATGGCGGAGGTGCACTGGGCCGTGGAGAGCGGAGAGTAACGGGTGGCCGCATTCGAGATCCGGAACGTGCGAGCGGCCACCGCGATGCGCGCCCTGGAGGACGTGCAGGTGGCCGCCTGGGGCTACAGTGACCGCGAGGTGCTGCCTGCCAGCATGTTCCGCATCAGCGCGGCCACCGGAGGCGTGGTGCTGGCCGCCTACCCGGTCGGCGCCGACGTGCCGTTCGGCCTGGCCTACGGCTTTCCGGCCCTGCGGGACGGTCAGCTGTGGCATCACTCGCACCTGCTGGCGGTGGCACCCGCGTGGCGCGGCAGCGGGGCGGCGGTGGCCCTCAAGCTGGCGCAGCGGGACCAGGCGCTCCAGCAGGGCCTGACGCGCATGACCTGGACCTTCGATCCGCTGATCGCCCGCAACGCCCGGCTGAACCTGGGCAAGCTGGGCGCGCGGGCGGTGAGCTACCACCCGGCCTGGTATGACTTTCCCGGCCCTGTCCCGGCCGACCGGCTGATGATCGAATGGGACCTGACAAGGCCGCCGGAGGAACGGCCCGACACCCGGCCGGAGGGCGTGCTGGTGCTGGAGCGCGCCGGAGACGGCCCCAGCCCGGTGCAGTGGCCCGCTCCAGGGGCCTGCCTGCTGGCCGAGGTTCCGACCCGGCCGGAACAGCTGCCCCCGGCGCTGCAGCTCGCCTGGCGGCTGGCGCTGCGGGCGGCCCTGGGCGGTCCGCTGGAGGCCGGGTACGCCGTCACCGGACTGGCCCGGCAGGACGACCGCGCGTGGTACGTGCTGGAACGTCGCCACGATTAGGCGGGCCAGGGGGCCGGGACCAGACGAGGGCTGGCCTCCCGGTGCGCCCGCTCGCCTCTACTCGGCCACGGTACCGTGCGCCTGCATAAAGCTGCTCTGCGCGCTGTGGTCACCCGGCAGTTTGCGGTACACCCCGTCCGGTCCCAGCTCCCAGCTGCCCAGCTGATCGGCCCATTCGGCGTCCAGCAGCGAGAGCAGCGCCTGCTGGTACTGCTGGTGGCACACCGGGGCCAGCACCTCCACCCGGCGGTCCAGGTTGCGGCTCATCCAGTCGGCGCTGCCGATGTACACCTGCGGCCCTTCCCCCGCCCCGTGCGCGAAGGCGTACACCCGGGCGTGCTCCAGGTAGCGGCCCAGCAGGCTGCGGACCCGGATGTTCTCCGAGAGGCCCGGCACGCCCGGCCGCAGGCAGCACACCCCCCGGATCATCAGCTCGATGCGTACACCCGCCTGGGACGCGCGGTACAGCGCCTCGATCATGCCGGGGTCGGTGAGCTGATTGATCTTGATGCGCGCCCAGGCGGGCTTGCCGCGGCGCGCCATGGCCGACTCGCGCTCCAGCAGCCGCTCCAGCCCGGTGCGGGCGGTGTCGGGTGCCACCAGCAGGGTGTGGTAGGTGGCCTCGGCATAGCCGGTCAGGTGATTGAACAGCTCCGAGATGTCCTCACCGATGTCCTTGTCGGCGGTCAGCAGCGAGAGATCGGTGTAGAGCCGGGCGGTCTTGGGGTTGTAATTGCCGGTGCCGACATGCACGTAGCGCCGCAGCGTCTGGCCCTCGCGGCGCACCACCAGCGTCACCTTGGCGTGGGTCTTGAGGCCGCTCACCCCGTACACCACGTGCGCCCCGGCGCGCTCCAGCTGCCGCGCCCAGCTGATGTTGCGCTGCTCGTCGAAGCGGGCCTTCAGCTCGATCAGCGCCACCACCTGCTTGCCGTTCTCGGCGGCGGTGCGCAGGGCGGTGAGCAGGCGCGGGTCGTCGCCGGTGCGGTACAGCGTCTGCTTGATGGCCAGCACGTCCGGGTCCTGCGAGGCCGCCTCCACGAAGGCCAGCACCGCCGCGAAGCTGTCGTAGGGGTGGTGCAGCAGCACGTCGCCCGCGGATAGGGTGCTGAAGATGCTGTCGTCCTCGTCGCCGTCCAGGTCCGGGACGTGCGGCGTGTAGGCCGGGTAGCTCAGGTCCGCGCGGCGCACCGGAAAGCTCATCAGGTCGGCGGTGCCGAGCGGCCCTTCCAGTTCGAACACGTCCTCGGCGTCCAGCCGCAGCCGCTCGCGCAGGAACATCATCAGCGTCCGGGGCATGTCGCCCGTTACCTCCAGCCGCACCGCCGAGCCGAAGCGCCGCCGCCGCAGCCCATCCTCGATGGTGGCCAGCAGGTCCTCGGCCTCGTCCTCGTCCCACTCGTAGTCGGTGTTGCGGGTGACCCGGAACACGTAGGAGGCCAGCACCTCGCGGCCCCGGAACAGGTCCGGCAGGTGCGCGGCGATCACGTCCTCCAGCAGCAGGTGCGAGCCTGCCACCTCCACGAAGCGCGGCAGCACCCCCACCGGCACCTTGACCCGCGCGAACTCCGGGTCGTCGCCGTCGTCGCGCAGCAGCACCGCCAGGTTCAGGCTCAGGTTGCTGATGTACGGAAACGGGTGGCTGGGGTCCACCACCAGCGGCGTCAGCACCGGCTGGATCTGGGTCAGGTAATGCTCGCGCAGCGCGGCCCGGGCGCGCTTGCCCAGCTCCGAGACGCGCAGCAGCCGCACGCCCTCCTCGCGCAGGTCCCGCAGCACCACCCGGGCCGAGCGCTCGATCTCGCGCAGCATCCGGTGGGTCCGCTCGCGCACCAGCGAGAGGCTCTCACGCGGGAGCAGGCCGTCCGGCGATTTGATGCTCACGCCCGCCGCGATCTGGCGGTGAATGCCCGCAACGCGTACCATAAAGAACTCGTCGAGGTTGCTGCCGCAGATGGCCGCGTACTTCAGCCGCTCCAGCAGCGGGTTGCGCACGTCGCGCGATTCAGCCAGGACCCGCTCGTTAAAGGCCAGCCACGACAGCTCACGGTTCAGGAAGGGGCTGTCGGTGGCGCCGGTGGTGTGGGTGACGGGCGGGGCATCTGCAGAACGTTTCACGGTCATGACCTTCTGTCAAAGCTAGAGGAAGGGCTTCAGGGCGGTGTCAGCGGGCCGGCGGGCCGCACCTGCTGGCCATGCTAAGCCACCGGACGGGTCAGGGGGGCGTCATGGCCGCTCGGGCGGCCCGCTCCGCCATCCGCTGCAGCGTCTCGCGCAGGGCGTCCGGCGCCTCCACCCGCACCTCACAGCCGAGCCCCAGCAGCATCCCCGCGAACTGGTCCAGCGTCTCGCGGCTGCAGCGCAGCCGGGTCCCGCCGTCCTGGGCCTGCAGGTCGGCCCGCCCCGGCGCCAGCCGGCGCTCCGCCTCCGGCAGCGGCAGGTCCACCCACACGCTGATGCGGTGGGTGGACTGGGCATACGGCAGGCTGCGGCGCAGGTACGCCCCAGCATCAAAATCCGGGGGGCGCAAGAAGGCCTGCGCCGACACACTCACTTCCTGCAGCCGGTCCAGCCGGAACGAACGCAGTGCCGAGCGCACCCGGCAGCGTCCCACCACATACCAGCGGCCCTCCAGATGCACCAGCCCGTACGGCTCCACCTCCCGGCGGGTCTGCTCGCCGCCGTGGGCGCGGTACCGGAACGTCACCACGCGCTGCTGGGACGCCGCCGACGCGATCAGCACCAGCGCCCGGGGGTCGGCCGGCACGGTCCACGGCACCGGCACTAGCTGCACCGCCGCCTCGGTCTGGTCCAGCCGCTCGCTGACGGCGCGCGGCAGCACCCGCTTCAGCTTGGCCTCGGCGCTGGCGGCGGCGGGCGTCACCGCGCCCAGCCCCAGGTGCTGCAGCGCACCCAGCCCCAGGGACACCGCCAGCGCCTCGTCGTCGGTCAGCATCAGCGGGGGCAGCCGGTAGCCGGGCTTCAGCCGGTAGGACCCGCCCACCCCCCGGCGCGACTCCACCGGAATGCCCAGGTCCTGCAGCCGCGCCACATACCGCTGCACCGAGCGCAGGCTGACCTCCAGGGTCCGGCTCAGCTCCGGACCGCTCACCTGCTCGCGCGCCTGCAGCACTTCCAGCACCGTGAGCACCCGCATGGAGGGGTCGTACATGCCTGTTATTGTGCCTCAGATTGACGACAGGTCCTGACGGGAATGCCGCCTACCATGCAGGTGGAGGTCAACCATGAACGAGACAGCCATCCAGGACCGCGCCGTGCTGACGACCGCAGACCTGCTGACCCACTGGCAGGGCCACCGCCGCCTGACCCGCCGGGTGATCGAGCGCTTCCCGGAGGAGCAGCTGTTCACCTACAGCCTGGGCGGGATGCGGCCCTTCGGGGCGCTGGCGTGGGAGCTGTACGGCGTGTCGCTCTACACGCTGCAGGGCATGGTCAGGGGCGAGTGGCCCGAACCGCAGTTCCCGCAGGCGCTCCCTCAGGACCGTGCAGCCGTGCTGGCCGCCTGGGACGACCTGACCGGTCAGCTGGACGAGCAGCTGCCGAAGGTGCCGGTGGAGCGGTATCACCAGCCGCAGGCGATGTTCTGGGCCACGCTGCCGGGCCACGCGGCGGTCACGTACGCCATCGACAACGAGATCCATCACCGGGGGCAGGGCTACGTGTACCTGCGGTCGCTGGGGCTGGAGCCGCCGCCCTTCTGGGAACGGTAAGCAGACGAAGGGGCACACCGCGTTGGTGTGCCCCCCTCTCTCGTTCCGCCCTTACTGGTAGCGCTTCAGCACCAGCACGGCGTTCTGGCCGCCGAAGGCGAAGCTGTTGCTCATGGCGTACTCCACCTGCTGCTCGCGGGCCTCGTTGGGGATGTAGTCGAGGGTCAGCTCCGGGTCCGGGTCGATGTAGTTGATGGTGGGCGGCAGGATACCGTCGCGCAGCGCCTGCGCCACCGCAATCGCCTCGATGGCGCCCGCCGCGCCCAGCAGGTGGCCGGTCATGCTCTTGGTGCTGCTGACCGCCAGCTGCCGGGCGTGATCTCCGTACACTGCCTGGATCGCCTGCGTCTCCGCGAGGTCGTTGGCCGGGGTGCTGGTGCCGTGGGCATTCACATAGCCCACCTGCTCGGGGTTGATGCCGGCGGTCTTGAGCGCCATGCGCATCGCCACCTGGGCGCCGCGGCCCTCCGGGGCGGGAGCAGTGATGTGGTGCGCGTCCGCGCTGGTGCCGTAGCCCACCACCTCCGCGTGAATCCGCGCGCCGCGCTTCAGGGCGTGCTCCAGCTCCTCCAGGATCAGCACGCCTGCGCCCTCGCCCAGCACGAAGCCGTCGCGCGAGGCGCAGAACGGCCGGCTGGCGGTGGCCGGGTCGTCGTTGCGGGTGCTGAGCGCTTTCATGTTGCCGAACGACCCGATGGCCATCGGGGTGATGGCCGCCTCGGTGCCGCCGGTCACCATGATGTCCGCCAGGCCCAGCTGGATGATGCGCATCGCGTCGCCCACCGCGCCGGAGCCGGTGGCGCAGGCGGTGACCACCGTGCTGCTGGGGCCGTTCAGGTGGTAGCGCATCGCCACGTGTCCGGAGGCCATGTTGCTGATGATCATGGGAATGAACATCGGGCTGACCCGGTTGGCGCCGCGCGTGTGCGCGATGCGGGTCTGCTCCTCCCAGGTCTCCATGCCGCCCACGCCGGTGCCGATCAGTGAGCCGCTCTGCTCGCCGGCCAGCTGCTCTTCCGTCAGGCCGCTGTCCTGCACCGCCAGTTCCGCCGCGATCATGGCCAGCTGCACGAAGCGGTCCATCCGCTTGGCTTCGCGCGGATCCAGGTACGTGCTGAGGTCCACCTTCACCTCGCCGGCCATCCGCGCCGAGTAGGCGGCGGGGTCAAAGCGCGTGATGGTCGCGATGCCGTTGCTGCCCTGGCGCTGCGCCTGGGCGTAATCCTGCTCCCCGATGCCGATGGGCGTCACGGGCCCCATTCCGGTAATCACCACACGCCGCATGTGTTCCTCCTGGCTGTGTTCAACACGGGGGGCGGGCACGGCTGTTTCCGCGCCCGCCCCACCGGTCCACGCAGGCGGGTAGGGCGGCGCTGGGCCGTCCACCCGCCCGGCGCCTTACTGCTTGCTGCCGATGTAGTCCACCGCCGCCTGCACGGTGCGGATGCTCTCGGCGTCCTCGTCGCTGATGCTGATGCCGAACTTGTCTTCCAGACCCATGATCAGTTCCACGGTCTCGAGGCTGTCGGCGCCCAGATCCTCCACGAAGCGCGCCTCGGGCGTCACCTTGCCGGCGTCCACGCCCAGCTTCTCGACGATCACTTCTTTGACCTGTTCAAATGTATCCATGGTGGTGTCCTCCAGTGCTGACAGTCCGGGACAGTCTACACGGATGAGAGTTGAGGGGGCCAGAGGTTAGAGCGGGTCCAACAGCGGGCCTCAGTGCGGGTACAGTCCGCCGTCCACGCCGATCACCTGACCGGTGATGTAGCCGGCCGCGTCGGAGGCCAGGAAGGCCACCAGCGCCGCCACGTCCTCCGGAGCGCCCAGCCGGCCCAGCGGAATGCTGTCCAGGTAGCCCTGCCGCACCTGCGGGGACAGCTGATCGGTCATGTCGCTGCTGATGAAGCCGGGCGCCACCGCATTCACGGTGATGCCGCGCGAGCCGTACTCCTTGGCCAGCGCCTTGCTCAGCCCGATCAGGCCCGCCTTGCTGGCCACATAGTTGGCCTGCCCGGGGTTGCCCATCAGGCCCACCACCGAGGCGATGTTGATGATGCGGCCGGCGCGGGCCCGCATCATGTGCTTGATGGCCGCGCGGCAGGCGATGAAGGCGCTCGACAGGTTGGTGGCGATCACCGCGTCCCAGTCCTCGTCCTTGATACGGATGGCGAGGTTGTCGCGGGTGAGCCCGGCATTGTTGACCAGCACGTCCAGCCGGCCCAGGCGAGCGATCACGTCGTCCACCAGCCGGCCCGCGTTGGCAGGGGTGCTGAGGTCGGCACCGAACACCTCGGCGCGCACCCCCAGGGCGCTGATCTCGGCGGCCACCCGTTCGGCCTCCGTCTGGTTGCGGCCGTAGTGCACCGCCACGTCAAAGCCGTCGTGGGCCAGCCGCAGCGCCATGGCGCGGCCCAGCCCCCGGCTGCTGCCGGTGACCAGGGCCACCCGGCGCGGGGAAGAATCGGTCATGCGGTCTCCAGTCGGGCACGGATGCCCTGCAGATGATGCTGGTTGTGGTAGACGGTAAAGAACAACATTTCCCGGACGCTCAGTGGGCCCAGCACCGGATGCGGCAGGGCAAAGCGGTCCAGGTCCGGCCCGGCCCAGCCGGTGAGGCCGTGGGTCAGCTGCTCAATGGAGCTGGCGTACCGGTCCAGCAGCTCCTGCTGGGTGCCCTGCGGGTCCGGCAGGAAGCGCCCGGAGGCCTTGGCCCCGCCGCCCAGAGCCGCCCGGTATAGCGTCTGAACCTCAGTGAAGCTGCGCGGAGCGCCGGTCCAGGGCAACAGCCGGTCTTTCGGCAGCGTCAGGGCAGACGCCACCGGCTGGTTCGAGCGGACCAGATGGTCCAGATGGTGCGCCACGGACCAGCGCTCCCCCGAGCCCCGGAAAAACTGCTCCGAAGGCAACGTGCCGGCCAGCGCCCGCAGCTCATCCCGGATGGCCGCCAGCGCCTGCCCGGTCTGCTCCTGAGTGACTGGCGCGTTCATGACAGGGCGCGCTGGATCTCGTCGGGCGTGTGGATGTTGACGGTGCGGGCGTCCGGCAGGATGCGCTTCACCAGCCCGGTGAGCACCGTGCCCTGCCCGAACTCGATGAAGGTATCCACGCCCAGCGCCGCGAGCCGCTGCACCGTCTCCACCCAGCGGACGCTCCCGGTGATCTGCCGCTCCAGCAGGTCCGGCACCAGCGTCACGTCGGTCACCGGCTCGGCCGTCACGTTGGCGATCACCGGGAATTGCAGCTGACCGAGCGGCACGGCACCCAGGGCCGGCGCCAGACCACTGCGGGCCGGCTCCATCAGCGAGCAGTGAAACGGGGCCGAGACCTTCAGTGGAATCACCTTCAGGCCGCGCGCCTTCAGGGCCGCCGACGCCGCCTCCACCGCCGCCTTCTCGCCGCTGATGACCGTCTGGGTGGGCGCGTTGTAGTTGGCTGGCTGCACCACCCCGGCGGTCTGGGCGCACACCTCGGCCACCACGGCCGGGTCGCCCATCACCGCGCTCATGGCGCCGTCGCCGGGCGGCACCGCCCCCTGCATCAGCTCGCCGCGCAGCCGGGTCAGCCGCAGCGCGTCCTCCAGCGTCAGGGCGCCGGCAGCCACCAGGGCGCTGTACTCGCCCAGGCTGTGGCCGGCCGCGTAGGCGACCGGGCCGCCTCCCGCCTGCTGCCAGGCCCGAAACACCGCCACGCTGGCCGCCACCAGGGCCGGCTGCTGATTGGCGGTCAGGGTCAGCGTCTCCACTGGGCCGTCCCGCATCAGGCTCAGCAGGCCCGGCACCACGCCCTCCGTCTGCTCCATCACCCGCTGCGCCACCGGGAAGGCCGCCGCCACCGCCTGTCCCATCCCGATGGCCTGCGACCCCTGCCCGGGAAACAGCGCCGCCACCGTCACGACGTCACCGCCTGCGCCTCGCGCTGCTGGGCCACCTGACCGGCGCCGCCGTACCACTTCATGGCGCTGGCCGCCCAGCTCAGCCCGCCCCCGAACGCCACCAGCAGCAGCTGATCGCCGTCCTGAATGCGGCCGTCGTCCAGCGCCTCGCGCAGCGCGATCGGCACGCTGGCGGTGCTGGTATTGCCGTAGCGCTCCAGGTTCACCACCGTGCGCTCTTTGGGAATCCCGAAGCGCTCGCAGGCACTCTCGATGATGCGGATGTTGGCCTGATGCGGCACCATCCAGGCCACGTCGCTGCCGCGCACGCCGGCCTTGTCGAGCGCCTGCTGGCCGCTGTCCACGAGCACCCGCACGGCGAAGCGGAACACCTCGCGCCCGTTCATGCCGAGCATCGGGTTGCCGCTGCCGACCGGGACGCCGGGAATGTGGTCGGCGATCGCGAACTTGTAGAGGCTGGGACCGCCCGCGCTGTCGGCGCCCAGCACGAAGCTCTGAAAGCCGTAGCCGTCCGGCACCGACTCCACGACGGCCGCGCCCCCGCCGTCCCCGAACAGGATGCAGGTGCTGCGGTCGGTCCAGTCGAGCAGCTTGCTGAGCGTCTCGGCGCCCACCACCAGCACCTTGCGGGCGGTGCCGCCCATGATCAGGCCCTGCGCCACCGAGAGCGCATAGACAAAGCCGCTGCAGGCGGTGCTGAGGTCCAGGGCGCCCGCGCCGGCCAGCCCCACCTGACCGGCGATCAGCGCGGCGGTGGACGGAAAGTAGGCGTCGGGGCTGCTGGTGGCGCACACCACCATATCCACGCCCGAGAGCGCGTCCGGGCTGCGGCGCACCAGGTCCTGGACCGCGCGCACGCCCATGTCCGAGGCATACTCGTCCGGCTGCGCCAGGTGACGTTCGCGGATGCCGGTGCGCGACACGATCCACTCGTCGCTGGTCTCGAACATCGCTTCCAGGTCGTGGTTGGTCAGAACACGCTCGGGAACGTAGGTGCCGAGCGCCGTGATGCCGATGGGCATAGGTGTACCTCCAGGCCCGATGCTAGCATTCTCTGACCGGATGGTCAAAGAATGAAGCAGAGCCCCTTCATGTGGCAGCTCTTCCCTTCGCTATGCTGCCGGGCATGACCCAAGAGCCCCTCAGTCGCGACGAGCTGCGGCGCTATGGCCGCGCACTGCTGGTCCCGGAATGGGCCGAAGGCGCGGCCCAGGAGCGGCTGCGGGCCGCCTCGGTGCTGGTGGTGGGCGCCGGCGGGCTTGGCAGTCCGGTGGTGCAGTACCTCAGCGGAGCGGGCGTCGGGCGGCTGGGGATTGCCGACAGCGACACGGTGAGCGTGTCGAACCTGCACCGCCAGACGCTCTACACCACCGCCGACGTGGGCCACCCCAAGGCGCAGGTGGCGGCAGCCCGCGCCCAGCAGGTCAACCCGCACGTGCAGGTGGAGCCGCTGCCGGCCCTGGACCCGACCAACGCCGCCACGCTGGGCCGCTTTGACCTGACGCTCGACTGCACCGACAATTTCGAGGCCCGCTACCTGATCAACGACACCTGCGTCCAGCTGGGCCGGCGCTGGGTGTGGGGTGCCGCCGGCGGCAGCGAGGGCATGGTCAGCGTGTTCGGCCCCGACTGCACGCTGCGTAGCGTGTTCCCCACCCCGGACGGGGCCGAGTCGTGCGAGACCATTGGGGTGCTGGGGCCGCTGCTGGGGGTGATCGCTTCGCTAATGAGCGCCGAGGCCCTGAAGCTGCTGGGCGGGGTGGGCCAGCCGCTGGAAGGTCAGCTGCTCACCTATGACCTGATGAGCGGGCGGTTCAGGCGAATTGGACTGCGTACTGAACGGTAAAAAGTTGCTGAAGCTTGAGAACCTGTTTAGGCTGCTCACATATTTCTCAACCATAACAACGCCCTCCAGCACGCATTTTTTCCGATTTTAGCGGTCTTTTCCGGCTCATCTATGGAGCTTGAAAGGCGGCTGAATGCCCCCCTGGAGGGTGTTTTCATGGACACATCTTTCCGAATGTGTGTTACTATCCGTTCGAGCCAAAAAACTGCTCAAATTCATCTCCTGGAGGAACTTACATGGCCAAGAGCACCAAACCCGCCGCCGCCAAGCCCGCCGCCAAGGCTGCCAAGCCGGCCGCCAAGGCTGCCCGCCCCGCCGCCGCTGACAAGGGCGAGAAGATCGCCAAGACCCAGATCATCGATCTGGTGGCGGACAAGACCAGCCTGAACAAGAAGCAGGCCGGTGAGGCCGTGGCCTCGATGCTGGACGTCGTGGTGGAAGCGCTGCGCGGCGGCAAAAGCGTGGGCCTTCCGGGCCTCGGCACCTTCAGCGTCGCCAAGACCGCAGCCCGTCAGGGCGTGCGTCCCGGCACCAGCGAGAAGATCACCATTCCCGCTGGCAAGAAGGTGCGCTTTAAGGTCGCCAGCACCCTCAAGTCCGGCCTCTAAGCCAGCCGTACTCCAGGATGGGCCGCCTCCTTCACCGGGGGCGGCCCATTCGCTGCACCGGGGCATTTGCCAAACGTTTATCTTCAGCTGGAAAAGCCGCGCTTTGTTGCCGCACCCACAAGTTCATGATGGCCCGCTCAGTACGTTAGGCACAACGGAGGAGATTCATGAACCGGACCTTTGTGCTTCTGCTGGCCGCCCTGGTCAGTGCCAGTTCCGCGAGTGCGAAACCGATTGTGGTGGGCGGGAAACTGGACCCTGAGGCGCAGCTGCTCAGTCAGCTGATCATCCTCTCCCTGAAAAACGCCGGCCTGGACGTCACCGACAAGGCCAGCCTCGGCGACACCGGCGTGAACCGCAAGGCCATCCTGGCCGGTGAAATCGACACCTACGCCGAGTACACCGGCAACGCCGTCTACCTCTTCCCCACCGCCAAGATTCCCGCCACCGACGCCGGCAACCCCACGCGCATCTACGCGCTCGCCCGGCAGCTGGACAGCAAGCAGGGCATCACCTGGCTGAAGCCCGCCAACGCCAACAACACCTGGGTGGTGGCGCTGCCGGAAGCGTTTGCCAGCAAGAACAAGCTCAAGAGCCTGGCGGACCTGGCCTCCTACCTGAAGGGCGGCGGCACCTTCAAGATCGCCGGCAGCCCGGAGTTCTTCAACCGCCCCGACACCATGCCCGCCTTCGAGAAGGCCTACGGCTTCTCGCTGAAGGCCGATCAGAAGCTGGTGCTGGCCGGCGCCACCCCCCCGCAGACGCAGCAGGCCGCCGCCGCCGGCACCAACGGCGTGAACGCGGCCATGGCCTACGGCACCGATGGCACCCTGGCGGCGCTGAAGCTGGTGGCCCTGACCGATCCCAAGGGCGCGCAGCCGGTCTACCAGCCGGCCCCGATCATCCGGACCGAGACGCTGAAGGCCAACCCGCAGATTGAGGGCATCCTGAACAAAGTGTTTGCCACCCTCAACCAGCAGACGCTGCAGACGCTCAACGGCCAGATCGCCGTGGAGGGCCGCAGCGCCGCCGATGTCGCCCAGGCCTACCTCAAAAGCAAGAACCTGATCAAGTAAGAGCGTGACGGCGCAGGCCGCTTCCGGTCGGTCCAGACCCGGAAGCGGCCTGCGCCGCGTTCAGGAGGTGGTGGTGAACGGTCCTGTCTCTGCTCCGGCCCGGCTGTCCGGCGACCTGCTGACCCTCTTCGGGCTGGCGGCGGCGCCGATGCTGGCCGCCCTGCTGCTGCCGTGGGTGCTGCTGCGGCCCAACCGCATCGCGCCGGGCGTGCCGCAGGGGCTCCCGCCGGCCCTGCTCGCTGCGGCGCTGCTGCTGGTGCTGCTGCTGGTGGTCAGCGCTCGCCTGATGCCCCGGCTGCTGTGGCTGGCCTCGGCCCTGACGCTGGGCTTCGGCTTCTGGGCGCTGGGGGCCAGGACGGCCGCGGCGCTGAGTGGGCAGGCGACCTTTGCGCGCGCCAGCGCCAGCAGTGGCCTGTGGCTGTGGCTGCTGGGGGCAGGCATCGGCGCGTACGGCGTCTGGCAGGCGGCCCGCACCCCCGCCGAGCGCCTGCTGAGTCAGCTGTGGCTGCTGCCGCTGCTGTATTGGATCTTCAGCGGCCATTTCAGCAGCTGGTCGGTGGTGGCTGAGGGGCGGGTGGAGCAGAGCCGCTTCATCCAGGAGCTGATTCAGCACGTCCGGCTGGTCGGGGTGGCGCTGCTGCTGGCGCTGGTGATCGGCGGCCCGCTGGCGGTGTGGGCCAGCGCCCGGCCGCGGGTGGCCGGCACAGTGCTGGGGCTGGCCAACGCGGTGCAGACCATCCCCAGTCTGGCGCTGCTGGGCCTGCTGATCGCGCCGCTCTCCGCCCTGTCCACCGCCGTGCCGACCCTGCGTGAGCTGGGGGTGCGCGGCATCGGGGTGGCGCCGGCCCTGACCGCCATGACGCTGTACGCCCTGCTGCCGGTGCTGCGCAACGGGGTGGTGGGCCTGACCGGCGTCTCGACCGGGGCCATCGACGCGGCGCGCGGCATGGGCATGACCGGCAGCCAGCGCTTCTGGCGGGTGCAGTTTCCGCTGAGCCTGCCGGTGTGGCTGAGCGGCGTGCGGCAGGCGGCGGTGCTGCTGGTGGGGGTGGCCAGCATCGCCGCGCTGATCGGGGCGGGCGGCCTGGGCGTGTACATCTTCCGGGGCCTGCAGGCGGGCGCCGCCGACCTGATCCTGCTGGGCGCGCTGCCGGCCTGCCTGCTGGCCATCGTGCTGAGCGCCCTGCTGCGCGGCGCCGAGGTGCTGCTGGGGGGCCGCCACTGATGCTTTCCGTCCGCCGTCTCCCCCTTTCCCGGAGCTGCCCATGATCACGCTCGAACACCTCAACAAGACCTACGGCGCAACCGTCGCCGTCCACGACCTGAGCCTGAGCTTCCCGGACGGCGCCATCACCGCGCTGCTGGGGCCGAGCGGCTGCGGCAAGACCACCACCTTGCGGATGATCAACCGGCTGATCGAACCAACAAGCGGCCGGGTGCTGCTGGGCGGCCAGGACACCACCACGCTGCGACCCGAACAGCTGCGGCGCGGCATCGGCTACGTGATCCAGCAGATCGGGCTGTTTCCGCACCTGTCGGTGGCGCAGAACGTGGCCACCGTGCCGGATCTGCTTGGCTGGCCCCGCAGCAAAACCCGCGCCCGGGTAGATGAGCTGCTGGCGCTGGTGGGCCTGGAGCCCGGCGCCTTCCGCGACAAGCGGCCCTCGGAGCTGTCGGGCGGGCAGGCGCAGCGGGTGGGGGTGGCGCGCGCGCTGGCTGCCGACCCGCCGGTGCTGCTGATGGATGAGCCGTTCGGAGCGCTGGACCCGCTGGCGCGCGATGAGGTGCAGGAGCGCTTCCTGAACATCCAGGCGGAGCTGAGGAAAACGGTGGTGATCGTGTCGCACGACATCGACGAAGCGCTACGGATGGGTGACCGCGTGGCACTGATGCGTGCCGGCCAGCTGGAGCAGTTCGGGACGCCGGACGAGCTGGTGCATCACCCGGCCAGCGCCTTCGTGCGGCAGTTTCTGGGCGACGACGCCAACCTGAGGCAGCTGGCCGGCGTGCCGGTGCGCGACCTGGTGGAACCGGGCGACGCGGCGGGCCTACCGCGCATCGAGGCGGCCACCAACGCCCGCACCGCCATCGCCCTGATGCTGCGGGCCGGTCAGGCTCAGGCGGCGGTGTGGGACGGCGACCGGCTGCTGGGTGTGGTGGGTTGGCCGCAGCTGGCGGCCGGGGCGCCCGAGCGGGAGCAGCCTTGAGCCTGACGGCCGCACCGGCGCGGCCAGTCCGGCGGCCCGGGCGCTTCCTGACGGCGGTGCTGTGGCCGCTGCTGCTGCTGCTGTGCCTGTTCACCCCGCTGCTCACCACCGTGCTGCGGCCGCTGGCGGCGGGCGGCGACCTCAGCACCTCCCGGCCGCTGTGGCAGCTGACCGCCACGCACCTGGGCCTGGTGCTGGTGGCCGAGGCCGCCGTACTGCTGATCGGCGTGCCGCTGAGCGTGTACGTCACCCGGCCCGGCCGCCGAGCCCAGATGGGGCTGGCCGAGGCCATCACCGGACTGGGCCAGACGGTGCCCACCATCGCCATCCTGGCGCTGGCGGTGCCGGTGCTGGGCTTCGGGGCGGCCCCCACCCTGGTGGGCCTGATCCTCTACGGCCTGGTGCCGGTGGTGAGCAACGCCGTGGCGGGCCTGCTGGGCGTGGACGCCGCAGCGCTGGACGCGGCGCGCGGCATGGGCATGAGCGCCGGCCAGCGGCTGCGCCGGGTGGAGCTGCCGCTCAGTCTGCCGGTGCTGCTGGCCGGGGTTCGCACCAGCACCGTCTACAACGTCGGCACCGCCACCATCGGCGCGGCGCTGGGCGCGGGCGGGCTGGGCGACCCGATCATCAACGGTCTGTCGCAGCAGAACACCGGGCTGGTGCTGCTGGGCGCGGCGCTGGCTGGTCTGCTGGCGCTGAGTCTGGACGCTCTGCTGGGGCTGATCGTGTCGGCTGCACCGCGCCCCCGCGCTTGACCCTGACAACTGCCTCCAGTTCTTCTAACGTAACCTATACACATGTGATATCATCCTGATAGGAGGATGTCATGACCAACCTGCAATCCGATCCGAACCGTGTGCTGGACGCCACCCCGGTGCAGGGGGTGGCGAGCGTGGAACGCCGGGCCTTCGGGCTGCCGGGGATTCCGGCGCTGCTGATCCTGCTGGTGCTGGTGGTGGCCACGGTGACGCTGCTGGTCGCGGAGCTGTACATCTGGGGCGTCTTGCTGGGCATCGCCGCCTTCCTGATGCTCAGCGGCTTTTTCATCGTGCAGCCGAATCAGGCCTCGGTGATCACGCTGTTCGGGCGCTACGTGGGCACCGAGCGGCGCAACGGCTTCTTCTGGACCAACCCCTTCACCAGCCGCCGCCGGCTCTCGCTGCGCATCCGCAACTTCAACAGTGAGCGGCTGAAGGTCAACGACGCGGGCGGCAACCCCATCGAGATCGCGGCCGTGATCGTGTGGCGGGTGGTGGACACCGCGCGGGCCACCTTCGACGTGGAGGAGTACGAGCAGTTCGTGCATATCCAGGCCGAGACGGCCCTGCGGCACCTCGCCTCGCAGTACAGCTACGACGATCACGAGGCCACCGGCTTCTCGCTGCGCGGCAACCCGGATGAGGTGGCGGGTGCGCTGGTGACCGAGCTGGGGCTGCGGCTGCAGCACGCCGGGGTGGAGGTGCTGGAAGCGCGGCTCTCGCACCTGGCCTACGCACCGGAGATCGCCGGGGCGATGCTGCAGCGTCAGCAGGCCGGCGCAATTTTGGCGGCCCGCCAGATCATCGTGCAGGGCGCGGTGGGCATGGTCGAGATGGCCCTGCGGCAGCTCTCGGAGCAGCACATCGTGGAACTGGACGAGGAACGCAAGGCCCAGATGGTCAGCAACCTGCTGGTGGTGCTGACCAGCGAGCGCGGCACCCAGCCGGTGCTGAACGCCGGCAGCCTCTACTGAGGTGGCCGAGAAACGCAAAAACTTCGCGCTGCGCGTGACTCCCGAACTGTACGAGGCGCTAGAGCGCTGGGCGGCCGACGAACTACGCAGCGTGAACGCCCAGATCGAGTACCTGTTGACTGAGGCAGCACGACGGAACGGGCGGCTGAAAAGTCGGGGGGTGGACCCGCCTGCGCCCCCATCAAGCGCTGAAGATACGTAAATGAAGCCTTAAGTCCAGCTGCATCGTTTCAGCTGTGCAAGCGCTTACACTCACTTCATGTCACGTCGGCGGACGTCGTACCCGTTCCAGCCCCAGCGGGCCAGAACCGCCCTCCTGTTGCGCCGCTCCAGTGTCTGCACCGATTCACATATCTTGAGCAGTCTCCCGGCAACGCGCCGCCCCGCTCCGCAGTAATTCCAGCCCAGCCTCCAGGCTGGGCTGTCGCCTTGTGGAGTCAGGCTGCGCCTCTCCTGCTGCTGTGGCCTGTCTGGCCCAGCACCGTCATCAGCGAGGTGGAATCCGTGAAGAACAGTGCGTTCAATATTGGTGACCGGGTGGTGGTGCCTCCTTACGGCATCGGCGTGATCGGAGAGACGTGTGTGCGGCCGGTGGGCGGCGAGCAGCTGCAGTACTACAGCATCGAGTTCCCCCATACCTCCTCGCGGGCCTTCGTGCCGGTGGACGCCCCCGCCAGCAGCGGCATGCGCGCCGCCCTGACCGAGGACGAGATGCCCACCCTGCTGCACCACCTGCAGGAGGGTGAAGTGGTGCTGCCGCGCCAATGGGCGGCCCGGCACCGCCGCGTCACCGAGATCCTGGTGTCGGGCGACCCCTACGAGCTGGCCACCCTGACCTGTGAGCTGCGGCGCTGGAACATCCGCCGCGGGCTGCCGGACCTGGACCGTCAGGCGTTCCGCCGCGCCATCAAGCTGCTGGAGCAGGAGGTGCGTGGCCTGGACGACGTGAGCGCCGTTCACGTCCGTGACCTGCTGGACCACGCCTGGAACGAAACCCCCCAGTAACCGGACGTGCGCGGCGGCAGCTTCCCGAGAAAGGAAGCTGCCGCCGTTTTCCGCCAGGGCGGCCCGCCTCCGGTCAGCCCTCGCCGCGCAGCAGGGCCAGCACGTCGTCCGGCATCCGGGCGGGGCGGTACTGCCGGTCGGTGGCGATGTGATGCGTCTCGCCGGTGGCCAGCAGTTCCTCGCCGCGCCGCAGCTCATAGCTGAAGTTCACGGTGCGGGACCGGACCTCGGCGGTGCGGGTGTGCAGCGTGACCTCCTCGTCGTAGCGCACCGCCCGGTGGTAGCGCACGTTCAGCCCGGAGAGCATCAGGTAGTAGCCGCGCCGTTCCACCTCGCTGTACGGCAGCCCCAGCGCGCGCATCAGGTCGCTGCGGCCCAGCTCGAACCAGATCGGGTAGGTGGCGTGATGCACCACGCCCATCGCGTCGGTTTCGGCGTAGCGCGCCCGGATCACGGTCTGGGTTTCTGCGTTCACGCGTCCGACTCCGGGGCCAGAAACGGCATCGCCTGGGTCCCGAAGAACTCCAGCTGCGGCGTGCGACGCAGCTTCAGCTGGCTGGCGGCCTCGCGCTGCAGCCGGCCACGGGCATGGTTGAGCGCCTCGACCAGCGCGTCCACGTCCCCAATGCTCGAGACATACACCCGCGCCAGCCCATAGTCCGACGTGACGGTCACCCGCTCGATGGTCACGATCAGCGGCACGCGCGGGTCGCGCAGGTCGTGGATGGCCCCGGACAGCAGCCGGGACAGGGCGGCCTCCACCTGACGGGGTTTCATGGCGCCACCGGACAGCGGCGGCCAGCGGCACAGAGGACAGTCATCTGGCCATGTTCGCACATGTGGCCCCGCTGCGGCGCGGGCAGGCCGTTCAGGCCTGCGCCACCAGCCCGGCGATGCCCTGGGCGATCTCCTGGATCTCGGCCTCGTCGGGGCCTTCCACCATCACCCGCACCAGCTGCTCGGTGCCGCTGGGCCGCAGGTTGACGCGGCCCCGGCCACTCAGGCGCTGCTCGGCCGCCTGCACCGCCGCCTGCACCTGCGGACGCTGGACCGCCGCCGCCTTGTCCTGCACCCGCACGTTCACCAGCGTCTGCGGGAACATCACCAGCTCGTCGTGGAGCTCGTCCAGGGTGGTGCCCAGCTGCGAGAGCGCGGCCAGGCTCAGCAGCGCCGTCAGGATGCCGTCGCCGGTGGGCGAGCGGTCCAGGAACAACACGTGGCCGCTCTGCTCGCCGCCCAGGTGCAGGCTGCCCGCCTGCAGCTGCTCGTGCACGTAGCGGTCGCCCACCGCCGCCCGGATCAGCGGAATGCCCGCCTCCTGCAGCTTGACTTCCAGCGCCATGTTGCTCATCACGGTGGCCACCACGCCGCGCTCGCCGCGCGCCCGCGCGTTCAGCAGCAGCAGGTGGTCGCCGTGCACCACGTTGCCGCGCGAATCCACGAACAGCGCCCGGTCGGCGTCGCCATCGAAGGCCACGCCCAGGTCATAGCCGCCCTCGCGCACGATGCGTGCCAGATTGTCCATGTGGGTGCTGCCGCAGTCGCGGTTGATGTTGCGGCCGTCCGGGGTGGTGTAGATGGCAAACAGGTCGGCGCCCGCCGCCTGGAACACCCGGGGGCCCACCCGGTAGGCGGCGCCGTTGGCGCAGTCCATGGCCACCCGCAGGCCGCTCAGGTCCGGGGCCTGGGTTTTCAGAAAGTCGGCGTAGAGCCGCTCGGCCTCGGTGTAGTCGGTGACGCTGCCCAGCTCCACCCCGTTCACTGGCGGCAGCGCGTCCAAGCTGTCGAGCGCGGCCTCGATCTGCAGCTCCAGCTCATCACTCAGCTTCTCGCCGCTCTTCCCGAAGAACTTGATGCCGTTGTCCTGGTAGGGATTGTGCGACGCGCTGATCACCACGCCCGCCTCCGCCTTCAGGTAGCGGGTCAGGAAGCTGACGCCCGGCGTGGGCAGCACGCCCAGGTGAATCACGTTCACGCCGCGCGAGGTCAGGCCAGCGGCCAGCGCCGCTTCCAGCATGTCACCGCTCTGGCGGGTGTCCTTGCCGATCACGACGGTGGCGCGCCCGCCGCCTGCCGCCTGCAGCACCACGGCGGCGGCCATCCCCAGCCGCAGCACCCAGTCGGCCGTCAACGGCGCTTCTCCCGCCACCCCCCGCACTCCATCGGTGCCAAAATACCTGCGCTGCGCAACTTGAACTGTGGTCATGTCCGTATGGTATCAGGCAAGCCGGGCCGTGCCGGAGCACAAAAAAGCGCCCCCGACCGGGGGCGCTTCGGGGCAGCCGGATTCAGCCGTTGCGGCTGGCCTTGGCGGTCTGCACCAGAGTGGCAAACACTTCCGGCTCGCGGGCGGCGATGTCGGCCAGCACCTTGCGGTTCAGGTCCACGCCGGCCGTCTTGAGGCCGTTGATGAAGGTGCTGTAGTTCATGCCGTGCAGGCGGGCGCCCGCATTGATGCGCTGAATCCACAGCCGGCGGAAGTCGCGCTTCTTGTTGCGGCGATCGCGGTACTCGTAGGTGGCCGCGTTCAGCAGGGTCTGGAAGGCGTTCTTGTACTGCTTGCTGCGCGAACCCCAGAAGCCCTTGGCCTGCTTGAGGGTCTTCTTGTGGCGGCGACGACGGACAACACCGGTTTTAACGCGAGGCATAGATCAGTTCCCCTTCGGCAGCGCCGCTTTCATGCGCGCCCACTCGCTCTTGGCCAGGACGAAGCCCTTGCCCTTGCCGCGGATTTCGCTGCCGCTCTTGCCGGTGTTCTGGTGGCGCTTGCCACTCTTGAACGCCATGACTTTGCCCGTCGCCGTGATCTTCACCCGGCGCGTGACACTCTTCTTGGTCTTGACCTTGGGCATGTCTCTCCTGAGCCCGGAAGCGCCCGCACGCTGGCGGGGCCGCCGTCTGGGAAGCGGGCCGTCTCTCGCTGGAGACCGTTGGCCGCCCGGCTTCCGCTTGGCCAAGAAAGTACTATACAGGCCCGGCGGGGCCGCTTCAAGTCGCGGCTTCAGTTCACCGCGTCACGGATGCGGCCGTACACCTCGTCCATGCTGCCCACCCCGTTGATGGTATGCACCTGCCCGCGCGCGGCGTAGTAATCAATCAGCGGCTGGGTCTGGTCCCGGTACACCGTCTGCCGGTTGCGGGCCACCTCCTCGGTGTCGTCGCTGCGCCCGCTGGTCTTGCCGCGCTCCACGATCCGGGCGATCAGCACGTCGTCCGGCACCTCCAGCAGCGGCACGGCACTCACCGGCGCGCCGAGTTCCTCCAGCAGCACGTCCAGCTCCTGCGCCTGGGCGGTGGTGCGGGGGAAACCGTCGAAGATCACCCGGACCGGGTCCAGGCTGGCCAGCCGGTCGCGGATCAGCGCGATCAGGATGTCATCCGGCACCAGGTGGCCGGCGTCCAGCAGCGGCTTGACCTGCTGCCCCAGCTCGGTGTTGCGGGTCACATGGTCTCGCAAAATGTCTCCGGTGCTGATCTTGAGCAGCTGCTGCTCAGCCGCCAGACGTTCGGCCTGCGTTCCCTTGCCGGCGCCGGGGGGCCCCAGAAAGATCACCACTTTGTTGGACTGGTTGGGCATCAGGTGTTCCTTTCCGTACAGCCGGACGCAGGGCGAACTGGTCCTGAGACTGCGATGAACCCAAAGTAGCAGAAAGCGGGCCGGGGGATGCCCCCGGCCCACTCCTGCACGTCGCTGAGCTTACTGCAACCGGCCGCGGATCCGGCCCTTGCTGATGAAGCCGTCGTAGCGGCGCACCGTCAGCTGCGACTCCAGCTGGCGCAGGGTTTCCAGCGCCACACCCACGATGATCAGCAGGCCGGTTCCGGAGAACTGGAAGGTGGTCACGCCGGTGGCCTTCTGCACCAGCTGCGGAATGATCACCAGCAGGGCCAGGAAGATGGCGCCCCACAGCGAGATGCGGGTACTGATGCGGCCCAGGAACTCGGCGGTGGCCGTCCCTGGACGCACGCCCGGCACGAAGCCGCCGGCCTCGCGCAGCTGCTCCGCAATGCGCTTGGGATCAAACTGCACGCTGTTGTACAGGTAGGTGAAGCCCACGATCAGCAGCACTTCCAGCACCGTGTACCACACCCCGCCACTGCTGAGGTAGCGCTGGATGAAGGTCGCCACAGCCGGCGCCCGCGTCTGGGTAGCCTGCTGCAGCAGGTTCGGCAGGATCAGCATGGCCGACGCGAAGATCACCGGAATCACGCCCGCCTGGTTCACCTTGATCGGCAGGAAGGTGGCCTGACCGCCGTAGCTGCGGCCGCCCACCTGCTTGCGGGCGTACTGCACCGGCACCCGCCGCTCCGCCTGATACACGTAGACGATGCCGGCGATCACCAGCAGCGTCACCAGGATGAAGCCCAGCAGCGGGAAGAGCGTCAGGTTGCCGGCCTGCATCAGCTTGGCGGTGTTGGCGATCTCCGGGGGGTAGCGGGCGATGATGCCCGCCGTGATGATCAGCGAGATGCCGTTGCCCACCCCCACCTCGGTGATGCGTTCGCCCAGCCACATGGTGAAGGCGATGCCGGCCACCTGCGCCAGCACCATCACCAGGATGGTGAAGAGCCCCGGGTCCCAGCCGGGCGCCAGATTGCCCGCGTCGCGGGTGAACAGCACCGAGAAAATGGTGGCCTGCACCGTTCCCAGCGCGATCGCCGCGTAGCGGGTGTACTGGTTGATCTTTTTGCGCCCCTCCTCCCCTTCCTTGGAGAGCTTCTCCAGGGCGGGGATGGTGGTGGTCAACAGCTGGATCACGATGCTGGCCGTGATGTAGGGCAGCACCCCCAGCGCGAAGATCGAGAACTGCTGGAGGTTGCCGCCCGACACCAGACCAATCAAGCCGAGGATGCTGTTGTTGCTGTTGCTGTTGGCCAGCGCAGCCGCGTTGATGCCTGGGGTCGGAATGGCGTTGCCCAGCCGGTACACGGCCAGCAACAGCAGCGTGAACACGATCTTCCGCTGAAGATCCGGAATCCGGAATGCGTCGCGGAAGGCGCGCAGCATTACTCGGCCTGCGCTTCGGCCTGGGGCTGCGTCAGCACCACGCTGCCGCCGGCAGCTTCGATGGCCTTCACAGCCGCCTCGCTGGCCGCGTCCACGTGCAGCGTCAGGGCAGCCTTGACCTCACCGCGCGCCAGCAGCTTGACCGGGCGGCCCTTGCGGCGCACCAGTCCGGCCGCTTCCAGCGCCGCACGGTCCACCGTGCCGCTCAGGCCGTCCAGCTGGCTGAGGTTCACCACTTCGAAGGTGGTGCCCACGTTGTTGAAGCCGCGCTTGGGCAGGCGGCTGATCAGCGTGCTGCCGCCACCCTGGAAGAACTGGCCCTTGCCGGCGCCCGAGCGGCTCTTCTGGCCCTTGTGGCCACGGCCGGCGGTCTTGTCGGTGCCGCCGGGGCCACGGCCCACGCGCTTACGGTTCTTCTTGGAACCGGGCGCGGGAATCAGATCGTGAAGCTTCACTTGCTCACCTCCAGCAGGTGGATGACCTTGCGGATCATGCCCTGGATGGCGGGGGTCTCCGGCAGCTCACGGCTTTGGCCGATTCTGCTGAGTCCCAGCGCCTTGACGGTCTCGACCTGGTCCTGCGGACGGCCGATGGTGCTGCGCTTCAGCGTGACCTTCATGCCTGCCCCCCTTCGGCCGTGCCGCGCAGCGCCCGCACCTGCTTCGCGGTGCGCAGGTTCTTCAGGCCGTCGAACACGGCGTACGCCACGTTCACCTTGTTGCGGCTCCCGAGCTCCTTGCTGAGCATGTTGGTGATGCCCGCCAGTTCGGCGATCGAGCGCGGTACGGTGCCGGCGATCACACCGGTACCGGGGCCGGCCGGCTTCAGCAGCACGCGGCTGGTGCTGTTCTCGCCCACGATGTCGTGGGGGATGGTGCCGTTCTCGACCGGCACCTGGATCATGTTCTTGCGGGCCACAGCCTTCGCCTTCTCGATGGCGACCGGCACTTCCTTGGCCTTGCCGATGCCCATGCCCACGCGACCGTTGCGGTCACCCAGGATCACCAGCGCGGCGAAGCGGAAGCGGCGACCACCCTGGTAGGTCTTGGCGGTGCGGTTGACGAAGAGCATCTTCTCTTCGAATTCGCCGGTCTCGCGCTCGGCGTTGCGGTCATTGCGACGATTAAAAGTCAAGGCCACCCTCCCGCGCTGCTTCGGCCAGCGCCTTCACCCGGCCGTGGTACTTGTACTGTCCACGGTCGAAAACAACCTGCTTGACGCCCTTCTCCAGCGCGGCGGCGGCCAGGGCACGGCCCACGGCAGCGGCGCTGTCGGTCTTGGTGCCGGTCTTGACGGCCTTGCTGCCGACCTGGGCGATGGTGGTGCCGGAGGCGTCATCGATCAGCTGCGCGTAGATGTGCTTGCTGGAACGGTAGATGCTCAGGCGCGGACGGCCCGAAGCGGCGGTCACCACCTTGCGGCGGTTACGCAGCTTGCGGCGCAACATGGTCTGGTTGGCGACGCTCATTTCTTACCCTTTCCGCCCGTGGCGCCGGCCTTACCGGCCTTGAGGGCAATCTTCTCACCCACAAAGCGCACACCCTTGCCGTGGTAGGCATCCGGCACGCGGACCTTGCGGACGTTGGCGGCCACCTGGCCGACCAGCTGCTTGTCGATGCCCGTCACGTCAATGCGGGTGGGCTCCGGAACCGCGAAGCTCACGCCGGCGGGCGGCGCGATCACAACGGGGTGGCTGTAGCCGATGGTCAGCTCCAGCGACGTGCCGTTCAGGCGGGCACGGTAACCCACGCCGCGCAGCTCCAGGTTGATGGTGAAGCCGTTGGCCACACCGTGAACGGCGTTGGCGACCAGCGTGCGGGTCAGGCCGTGCAGGGCGCGGTGGTCCTGGCGGTCATCCGGACGGGTGACGCTCAGGGTGCCGTCCTGCTGCTGCACCTCAATGGCGGGATTATGGGGAACGGTCAACTCGCCCTTGGGGCCTTTGACCTTGAACAGGCCCTTCTCGATGGTGGCGGTCACACCACTCGGAACGGCGATCGGCTGTCTACCAATACGCGACATGGCAGCTCCTTCTGTGTAGGGGTGAACGCGTTACCAGAGAACGCAGACGAGTTCGCCGCCGATGCCCTGCTTGCGGGCATCACGGTCGGCCAGCAGGCCGTGGCTGGTCGAAACGACCGCCAGACCCAGGCCACGCTGGATGCGCGGCAGGTGCTCATGGCTGACGTAGGCGCGGCGGCCGGGACGGCTGATGCGCTCAATGTGCTTGATGACCTGCTCGCGCTTGGCGCCGTACTTCAGGGTCAGACGCAGCACATCGAACTTCATACCTTCGTCGCGCACTCGCTCGCAGGAGGCCAAGTAGCCTTCCTTGACCAGCAGGTGGCCCAGCTGCTCCTTGAACTTGGAGGCGGGCACGTCCACGATCTCCTTGTGGCCGCGCGTCGCGTTGCGGATGCGCGTCAGCATATCGGCGATGGGATCACTGAGCATTCGGTCTCCTCCGGGGGCACTCTGCCCCGGCTGGAGGGGAGACAGCCGGCTGGCTGCTCCCCTGGGGTCCCCAACATTGGGGCTTCTGGCTTTGGATCCTCAGTTCCAGGTCCGGACGATCACCGTTCAAGTGAAGCGGTTCGTATCCAGCTGGACGGACACAGCGGGTGTTACCAGCTGGACTTCTTGACGCCCGGCAGCTCACCGCGGTGCGCCATCTCGCGCAGCACGATGCGGCTGACCCCGAAGAAGCGGATGTAGCCGCGGGGGCGACCGGTCTGCTCACAACGGTTGTGCAGGCGGGTGGGGCTGGCGTCGCGCGGCAGGGTCGCCAGACCGGCGTAGTCACCGGCCGCCTTCATCGCCTCACGGCGCTCGGCGTACTTGGCCACCGTCTGCTCACGCTGCTTCTGCTTGGCAATCTTGCTCTTCTTGGCCATACTCGGCTCTCCTTGTCCCCACACGCCGAACCCGGCAGAAGCCGGGGGTGAAGTGCGGGGAAACCTTTACCGCTCGCTGTGTCTTACTTCCGGAACGGAAATCCCATCGCCTGGAGCAGCGCGCGGGCTTCCTCGTCGGACTTGGCCGTGGTCACGACAGTGATGTCCATGCCACGGACTTTGTCCACCATATCATAGGTGATTTCCGGGAAGATCAGCTGCTCCTTGATGCCCAGGTTGTAGTTACCACGGCCATCGAAGGCGTTGGGGTTGATGCCACGGAAGTCGCGCAGACGCGGTAGCGCGATGTTCAGCAGCTTCTCCATGAACACGTACATGCGCTCGCCGCGCAGCGTGACCTTCACGCCGACCGGCATGCCCTGACGCAGCTTGAAGTTGCTGATGCTCTTCTTGGCCTTGGTGATGATCGGCTTCTGCAGCGTGATCAGGCTCAGCTCGCGGGCCGCCTTGTCGATGGCCTTGCTGTCTTCCTTGCTGCTGCCCAGACCCTCGTTGATGACGATCTTCTCGATGCGCGGCACGGCCATCACGCTGCTGTAGCCAAACTGCTGCATCAGCGCGGGACGCACTTCATCGTTGTACTTGCTCTTGAGTTGCTGCATGGATTCCTCTTTCGGGCGGGCGGGTCGCCCGGGACGCAGAGTGGCGCGACCCTGAATCAGTCGATGACTTTGCCGCTGGCCACAGCCACGCGGACCTTCTTGCCGTCCACGACCTGCTTGCGCACGCGGGTGGCCTTACCGGTTTCAGGATCCACCAGGCTCACCTTGCTGGCATGCAGGGCGCCTTCGCGCTCCTCGATGCCGCCAGCGCTGTTGCCGGGGTTCGGCTTGACGTGCTTCTTGACGATGTTGACGCCCTCGACCACGACCTTCTGGTCCTCAGGCAGCGCCAGCAGCACGGTGCCGGTCTGGCCCTTGTGCTTGCCGCGCGTCACGACGACGGTGTCGCCCTTCTTGACGTGCAGCTTGAAGTTGTGGTGCTCGCCCGCTTTGGGCTTGCTGATCTTGCCCTGCGGCATTACAGCACCTCCGGGGCCAGCGAGATGATCTTCATAAAGCGGCGATCACGCAGCTCGCGCGCCACCGGCCCGAAGACGCGCGTTCCACGCGGCTCGCCGTTGTTGTTGATGATGACGGCCGCGTTCTTATCGAAGCGGATGGCCGAGCCGTCCTGGCGCTTCACCGCAAAGCTGGTGCGCACCACCACGGCCTTGACCACGTCACCGGCCTTGACGGTGCCGCGCGGTGCGGCGTCCTTGACCGAGGCGACGATGATGTCGCCCACGTGGGCGTAGCGCTTGTTGCCGCCGCCGCCCTTGGTCAGGCCCTTGCCGCCGATGCCGCTGTTCAGCACCCGGATGCACATCAGTTCACGGGCACCGCTGTTGTCCGCCACGTCGAGGCGGGACTGAGGCATGATCATGCGTTACCGCCTTCGGTCTCCACCGCGGTGGTCTCGATGCCACGCGGGCGCTCGACCAACCGGGTGACCTTCCAGGTCTTGGTCTTGCTGATGGGCCGCACCGAGAGGATCTCGACGCGGTCGCCCAGCCGGTACTCGTTGGTCTCGTCGTGGGCCGCGTACTTCTGGCTGCGGGTCACGACCTTGCCGTACAGCGGGTGCATGAAGCGCCGCTCGACCTTGACGCTCACCGTCTTGTCGGCCTTGTCGCTCACGACCACACCGGTCAGTGTCTTCTTCATTTCTGGCTCCTCTGCTTCTCCGTCTGCACGGTCAGGAGCTGAGCCACCTCGCGGCGGAGCTGGGTGACCCGGTGCGGCTTGTCCAGATTGCCCACCGCGCCCTGGAACCGCAGTTCCATCAGTTCCTTCTTGCGCGACGCCACTTCCTGCTCGAACGCAGCCGCGTCCAGCTCACGCATTTCACTGAGCTTCATCGTATACCTCGCGCTTCACCATCTTGGTGCTGATGGGGAGCTTGTGGCCCGCCAGGCGGAAGGCCTCCTTGGCCTGCTCCTCGGTCACGCCGCTCACCTCGAACATCACGCGGCCCGGCTTCACGACGGCCACCCAGTACTCCACGGCGCCCTTACCCTTACCCATTCGGGTTTCGGCCGGCTTCTTGGTGACGGGCTTGTCGGGGAACACGCGGATGTAGATCTTGCCGCCGCGGCGGAAGTGACGGCTCATCACGATGCGGCAGGCCTCGATCTGGTTGCTCTTGATCCAGGCCGGCTCCATGGCCACCAGGCCGAAGTCGCCGAAGGCCACGTAATCGCCGCCCTTGGCGTCGCCGGTCATCCGGCCACGGAACTGCTTGCGGAACTTGGTGCGCTTCGGAAGAAGCATCACTCACCTCCTGTGCGGCGGCGCGCGGTGGGGCGGCGGCGGTTGGGACGGTCACCCTCAGGACGGCGCTCGCCACCCTGACGCGGCGGACGGACCACGGTTTCGGTCTTGCCACCGATGACCTCGCCGTTGAACACCAGCACCTTGATGCCGATGATGCCGTAGGTGGTGCGGGCCAGCGCGGTGCCGTAGTCGATGTCGGCGCGCAGGGTGTGCAGCGGCACGCGGCCTTCCAGCACCTTCTCGGTGCGGGCCTGCTCGGCGCCGCCCAGACGACCCGACAGGATCACCTTAACGCCGCGGGCGCCCGACTCCATCACGCGCTGGGCCGCCTGCTTCATGGCGCGGCGGAACGCGAACCGGCGCTCGATCTGCTCGGCCACGCGCAGCGCGACCAGCGGGGCGCTGGTGTTGGGGTTGGGGATCTCGGCGACGTTCACGGCCACCGTGCCGGCGCTCACCAGACGCTCGATGTCGGCGCGCAGGCGCTTGATGCTCTCGCCGCCCTTGCCGATCACGATGCCCGGCTTGGCCGCGCTGATGATCACGTTGACCTGCTGGCCCGCGCGCTCGATCTCGATGCGGGCCAGGCCCGCCTGCGACAGCTCCTTGGCCACCAGACGGCGAATGCGCTCGTCTTCCTGGACCATCTTGCTGTAGGTCTTCTTCCCGGCGTACCAGCGGCTGTTCCAGCCCTTGGTGATGCCCAGGCGGAAGCCGTTCGGGTTGATCTTGTTACCCATGGCGCTCCTCCAGGATGATGGTGATGTGGCTGGTGCGCTTCTTGATGATGTTGGCACTGCCGCGCGCACGGGGAATCAGACGCTTCAGGGTGGGGCCGGCATCCACGAACGCCTGGGCCACGAAGAGGCGGTCCTCGATCATGTCGTGGTTGTTGACCGCGTTGGCTTTGGCGCTCTTGAGCACCTTCTCGATCGGCAGGCTGGCGGCGCGGGGGATGAAGCGCAGCAGATCCTCGGCGGCCTGCACGTCCTTGCCGCGGATGACGTCCACAACCAGGCGAACCTTGCGCGGCGTCATGCGGATGTATTTGGCAATCGCTTTGGCTTGCATTACTTCTTCTTGCTCCCCTTGGCGTTCTTGTCCGCGCCGTGCCCGCGGTAGCTGCGGGTGGGGCTGAACTCGCCGAGCTTGTGGCCGATCATCTGCTCCGAGACGAAGACCGGCACATGCTGCTTGCCGTTGTACACCGCGATGGTGTGGCCGATCATCTCGGGCACGATGGTGCTGCGCCGGCTCCAGGTCTTGATGACGCGCTTGTCCTTGCGGTCGTTCTGGGCGTCCACCTTCACCAGGAGGTGGTCATCCACGAACGGCCCTTTTTTGAGGCTACGGGGCATACGCTACCCTCCTTTACTTCCCGCCACGGCGGGTGACGATGAAGCGGTCCGAGATCTTGCGCTTGCGGCGGGTCTTCAGGCCCTTGGACGGCTGGCCCCAGGGGCTGACCGGCGTGCGGCCCGCACCGGTGCGGCCCTCACCACCACCGTGCGGGTGGTCGACGGGGTTCATGGCGCTGCCGCGGACGTGCGGCTTGCGGCCCAGCCAGCGGCTGCGGCCGGCCTTGCCGATCACGATGTTCTTGTGCTCGGCGTTGCCCACGGCGCCGATGGTCGCGTAGCACTCGATGTGCACGCGGCGCACCTCGCCGCTCGGCAGACGCAGGCTGACGTAGTTGCCTTCCTTGCCCTGCAGCTGAACGCTGGTTCCGGCGCTGCGCGCCATCTGGGCGCCCTTGCCCGGCACCAGTTCCACGGCGTGCACCACGGCACCCACCGGGATGAAGCGCAGCGGGAGGGCGTTGCCCACCTTCGGCTCGGCTTCCGGGCCGCTCACGACGCTCGCACCCACGGTCAGGCCTTCGGGAGCCAGCACGTAGCGCTTCTCACCGTCGGCGTAGGCCAGCAGGGCGATGCGGGCGCTGCGGTTGGGGTCGTACTCCAGCGCGGCCACCTTGGCCACCACGCCCGACTTGTCGCGGCGCTTGAAGTCGATGATGCGGTACAGGCGCTTGTGCCCGCCGCCACGGAAGCGGCTGGTGACGCGGCCGCGGTTGTTGTGGCCGCCGCTCTTGGGCAGCGCCTCGGTGAGCGCCTTCTCGGGGCGCTTCTTGGTCAGGCCGCTGAAGTCGGCGGTCGTCATCTGACGGCGCGACGCGGTATACGGACGATATTTCTTGACAGCCATAATCCGCTCCTTACGCCGTGCCGACCAGGGCGTCGATCGTCTGGCCCTCGGCGAGTTTGACCATGGCCTTCTTGCGGCTCACGCGGCGGCCTTCGTACTTGCCGGTGCGCTTCATCTTGCCCAGGGCGTTGAAGGCGGTCACCTTCACCACCGTCACGCCGAACGCCTGCTGAACGGCGTTCTTGATCTGGGTCTTGGTGGCGCTGGGGGCCACCCAGAAGGTGTAGACGCCGCGGTCCATGCCGGCGTAGGCCTTCTCGCTGATGACCGGCTGCTTGATGATGTCGTAGACGCTGCTCACTGGCCCGCCTCCTCTTCCGTCTTGGCCGGCTCCAGCACCACGGCGTCGATCACCAGACGGTCATGACGCAGGATGTCGTAGACGTTCAGGCCCGCGACCGGGAGCGCCGTCACCCAGCTCAGGTTCCGGGCGCCACGGCGGGCGTTCTCGTCATCGGTGACCAGGAACACGCGCTCACTGCCGTCCATCCCGTTCTGGGCCGCCCAGTTCAGGAAGCTCTTGGTCTTGCCGTCCAGCTCGAAGCCGTCCACCGCAACCAGCTTGCCGTCCTGCTGACGGTCGCTGAGCGCCATGGCCAGGCCGAGGCGGCGCACCTTCTTGGGCAGGGTGTAGCCGTAGTTGCGCGGCTTGGGGCCGAAAGCCACGCCGCCGCCCACGAAGGTCGGGACGCTGCGGTCGCCGTGACGCGCGTTGCCGGTGCCCTTCTGGCTGAAGATCTTCTTGCCGGTGCGGCTGACTTCAGCGCGGGTCTTGGTGCTGGCGCTGCCCTGACGGCGCTTGGCCAGCTGCCAGGTGACCACCTGGTGCAGCAGGTGCTTGTTCGCCCGCGGCAGGTCGAGTTCGATGGTGCGGGCGTTCTTGCCCACCACGTTGATCTGGGCCATTATTTCGCTCCCTTAACGGCCTGACGCAGCACCACGAGGCCGCCGGTCATGCCGGGGATGGCGCCCTTGATCAGAATCAGGTTTTCGCTGGGGCGCACTTCCACCACTTCCAGGTTCTGGATGGTGACGCGCTCCACACCCCAGTGCCCGGCCATGCGCTTGCCCTTGTACACGCGGCCCGGCGTCTTGCGCTGGCCGATCGAACCGGGGCGGCGGTGCCACTTCTTGGAACCGTGACTGGCCGGACCACCGGAGAAGTTCCAGCGGCGCATCACGCCCTGGGTGCCGCGGCCCTTGCTGGTGCCGGTGGCATCGATCTTCTCGCCTTCAGCGAAGATGTCCACGCTGATGGTGTCGCCTTCCGGCGCGAAGTTGCGGAACTCGCGCAGGTACCGCACCGCGCCCACGCCGGCCTTCTTGAGATGGCCGAGCACGGGGCGGGTCATGCGCTTCTCGCTCTTGGGCATGAAACCCACCTGCACAGCCTCGTAGCCGTCGGTGACCAGCGTCTTGCGCTGCACCACCGGGCACGGGCCGGCCAGCACGACCGTCACCGGAACGGCGCGGTCGCCCTTCCAGATCTGGGTCATGCCGATCTTGGTGCCGAGGATGCCCTTCATGCCCGGCCTCCCACCGTCTTGATCTCGATGTCCACGCCGGTCGGCAGGTCGAGGGTCATCAGGCTGTCGATGGTCTTCTTGGTGGGGTTGCTGATGTCCACCAGGCGGTTGTGGGTGCGGATCTCGAAGTGCTCGCGGGCGTCCTTGTACTTGAAGGGCGACCGCAGCACGCAGAAGCGCCGGACGCGGGTCGGCAGCGGCACCGGGCCACTCACGTCCGCGCCGGTGCGGCGCACCGTGTCCACGATGCGGCTGGCCGAGGTGTCCAGCGCCTTGTGGTCAAAGCCGCGCAGCTTGATGCGAATCTTGGGCGCGACCATATTACTGGTTCACCTTGGTGACGACGCCGGCGCCAACGGTGCGGCCACCTTCGCGGATGGCGAAGCGCAGGCCCTCTTCCATGGCGATCGGCTTGATCAGCTCCACGGTGAAGCTGATGTTGTCACCGGGCATCACCATTTCGACGCCTTCGGGCAGTTCCACCACACCGGTCACGTCGGTGGTGCGGAAGTAGAACTGCGGGCGGTAGCCACCGAAGAACGCGCTGTGGCGGCCCCCCTCGTCCTTGCTGAGGATGTACACGCTCGCTTCGAACTTGGTGTGCGGCTTGATGCTGCCCGGCTTGGCCAGCACCTGACCGCGCTCCACGTCGTCACGCGCCACGCCACGCAGCAGCACGCCCACGTTGTCGCCGGCCATGCCCTGATCCAGCAGCTTGCGGTGCATTTCGATGCCGGTGACGGTGGTCTTGCGGGTGTCGCGCAGGCCCACGATCTCCACTTCGTCCTGCACCTTGACGATGCCGCGCTCCACACGACCGGTGGCCACGGTGCCACGGCCGGTGATGGTGAACACGTCTTCGACCGGCATCAGGAAGGTCTTGTCGGTGTCGCGCTCGGGGGTGGGGATGTAGCTGTCCACCGCGTCGAGCAGTTCCCAGATGTTGTCGACCCACTTGTTGGTGCCGCGCGCCATCTTGGGATCGGCGACCAGCGCCTCGAGCGCCTGCAGGGCGCTGCCCTTGACCACCGGCAGGTCATCGCCGGGGAACTCGTAGCGGCTGAGCAGCTCGCGCACTTCCATCTCCACGAGCTCCAGCAACTCTTCGTCGTCGACCATGTCGACCTTGTTCATGAACACCACGATGTACGGCACGCCCACCTGACGGGCGAGCAGGATGTGCTCGCGGGTCTGCGGCATCGGGCCGTCGGCGCTGCTGACCACCAGGATCGCGCCGTCCATCTGCGCGGCGCCGGTGATCATGTTCTTGACGTAGTCGGCGTGGCCCGGGCAGTCCACGTGGCTGTAGTGGCGCGAGGTGGTGTTGTATTCCACGTGCGCGGTGTTGATGGTGATGCCGCGCGCCTTCTCTTCCGGCGCCTTGTCGATCTGGTCGTAGCGCTGCGTCTCGATGCTCGGGTCCGCGCTCGCCGCCGTGAAGGTGATCGCTGCCGTCAGCGTCGTCTTCCCGTGGTCCACGTGCCCGATCGTCCCCACGTTCACGTGGGGCTTCGTCCGCTCAAACGTCCCTTTCGCCATAATTCCCTCTCCTCCAATTGGTCGGCTCTACACACAGTTGTGCAGCCCTTTGATCAGGCGCTGGCCGACATTGGGTTTCTTCTCGGCTGGGCGGTGTCCCACCTCAAGCCACAATGCTCCGGCATGCAAAGACGTCGCCTTTGCTCGGCGCACCGAAGATACATGGTACTGGAAAACCGGCCTGGAGGCAAGAGTGCTGAAGCCGACGGAAGGGCGCTCCGCCGCCTGACAGAGGGCGTTGCGGAGGCGAAGGCCGGGCCGTTCCGGAGGCTGACACGACCGACGTTCAGCCGTGCTGCAGGTGCTCGGGCTCCTCGCTCGCCAGAGGACGCTCGAAGCGCTCACGAAACAGGTCGAGCGCGTTCCGGTCCAGCTCGAAGGTCCCTGCGGCTCCCTGCCCGTTCCGCTGCAACAGCCGCTGCCACAGCACCTCCGACGGCACGTCCAGCCACAGCAACCGAACGCGGGCGCCGAGTGCCTCTGCCCGCTGCCGGTACGTCTCCCGTTCGGCCCGCCGCCAGAAGCCCCAGTCGAGCGTGACGTTCACGCCCAGCTGCAGGGCGCGCCCGGCCAGCGCCCACTGCATGGTCTGCAGCTGGGCCAGCCGCGCATCAAAGACGCGGCGTTCCATGTGCTGACCGAACAGCGGCACCATCCAGGCATCCAGATTGAGCGTCAGGGTGTGGTGCTGCCGCTCCAGCTGCCGGGCCAGGGTGGTTTTCCCGGACCCGGGCAGCCCGCACAACAGGAACAGGGTGGGCATACGGCACGATACCCGCCGTCGCCCCACAGGAAAAAGGGCGGGAACGCCCTGCGCCCGCCCTCTCCTCCCCTCCTGTTGACCGTCTACCGCTCCCGGATGCTCCAGCCCTCGGCCCGCACTGCGGCCATCAGGCGGTCCATCAGCGGGTCCACCTCCGCGTCACTCAGGGTGCGCCCGGCGCGGAAGGTCAGCCGTACCGCCACACTGCGCTGCCCCTCGGCAATCGACTCGCCGGTGTACACGCTCAGCGGCCGCACCGACTCCAGCAGCTCTCCCGCGTGTTGCCGCAGCAGCCCTGCGATCTCGCCGTAGCTGACCGCCTGAGGTGCCACAACCGCGAGGTCGCGCCAGGCGGCTGGAGCGCGGCTGGGGTCGTGGAAGGCCCACGTTCGGCCCGGCAGCGGCAGCGCCACCTCCAGCAGGAAGGTATCGCCACTCAGCCCGAAGCTGGCGGCCACCTCCGGGTGCAGCGCGCCCAGCCAGCCGACCGGCTGTCCGTTCCAGACGACCTCGCCGGCAATGCCGGGGTGCAGCGCCTCCGGCACCGCCGCCCCGCGCAGCTGCCGCACCTCCACCTCGGCGCCCAGGGTGCTGGCCAGCGCGTCCAGCAGGCCCCGGAAAGCGCGGAAGCCGCCGGCCACGCCCGCCTGATGGTCGTCCGGGGCCAGTGGGCCGCGCATCAGCAGGCCCAGCCGCTCGGCCTCACCGCTGGCCGGGAAGATGTGCCCCACCTCGAAGATCAGGGTGCGCGGCTCCCGGCTGTGGGTCTGGGCGGTGCGCAGCAGGCTGGGGTACAGCGCCGTACGCAGGCCGGTACGCTCCACGGTCAGCGGATTTCTGAGGCGCACACCGGGCCGTTCGCTGCGGGCGCGGGCCGCCTCCTCGTCGCTGGTGAAGGTGTAGGTGACCACCTCCTGGAAGCCCAGGCCCATCACCGCGCGCTTCAGCTCCCGGCGCTCCAGGCTGGCCTGCTCGGCCCCGGCGTTGTCCGGGTGCACCAGCAGCACCGGCAGCGTCTCGGGCAGGCTGGCGTAGCCGTGCAGCCGCGCCACCTCCTCGATCAGGTCTTCCTGAATCAGCAGGTCGATGCGCCACGACGGCGGCGTCACCTGCAGCTGTCCGGCCTGCGGCTCCACCGTGCAGCCCAGCCGCTCCAGCATCCCCTGCATCTCCGAAGTGGCAATCTCCATGCCCAGCAGCGCCCGGGCATACTCCGGGTCCAGCCGGATGGACTCCGGCCGGGCCGGCTCGCCCACCACCGTGGCGCCCGGATGCACCGTGCCGCCCAGGTCCGAGAGCAGCGCCGCGATGCGGTCGGCCGCGCGGGGCGGCAGCAGCGGGTCGGTGCCGCGCTCGTAGCGGTAGACCGCGTCGGTCTTGAGGCCCAGCCGGGTGCTGGTCCGGCGCAGCAGCACCGGGTCGAAGTGGGCGCTCTCGATCACCACGTCCTGGGTGTCGGCCTGGACCGCCCCGTGCTCGGCCCCCACGATGCCGGCGATGCCCAGCACCGACGTGCCCTCCTGCACCTCGCCGGCGGTGCGGAACGCCTCCTGTACGGTCGGGATCTGGATCTCCCGGCCGTCGCGGATCAGCAGGTCCTCCGGACCCACCTGATGAACGCTGCCCATCAGGTCCGCCACCCGCTCGCCCTGCCGCAGGCCGAAGCCCACCACGATGCGGTCCCCGAGCACGGCCCGCCGGTCGTAGAGCGCGGTGGGCTGCCCCAGCTCCAGCATCACGTAGTTGCTGACGTCCACGATGGCGCTCACGCTGCGCGAGCCGCACAGCATCAGCCGGCGCTGCAGCCACAGCGGCGACGGGCCGTTCTGCACCCCGTTCACGGTGCGCGCCACGAAATGGTCGCAGCCGAAGCGCAGCCGCTGGGCCGGGTCGCGCTCGACCGTCAGGCCGCGCTCGGGCAGCACGACGGTGATCTCACCGGCTTCCGTGGCGGCCGGGCCGGCCGGCGGCTCGTGCAGGGTCAGCTGCAGCGCGGCCGCGAGGTCGCGGGCCAGCCCCAGCGCCGAGAGCACGTCGGCGCGGTTGGGCGTGACCTCCACGTCCAGCACCCAGTCGGCGGGCCAGAGCGTGTGCATCGGGGTGCCGGGCGCGGCGGTCCCGTCCGGGAACAGCATCAGGCCCGCCGAACTCTCGCCCAGCCCCAGCTCCTTGGCGCTGGCGGCCATGCCCCAGCTCTCCACCCCCTGCAGCATCCGCACGCCGTACTCCAGCTCACCCAGCCGGGTGCCGGGCGTGACCAGCGCCAGCATGGTGCCGGCCGGCAGGCCCACCGCATTGGGCGCGCCGCTAGCGATGGTGCGCTGGCCGTGCGGCCCGGTGTCCAGCGTCAGCCGGGTCAGCTGGGTGCCTTCCATCGCGGCGGCCTCGGTGACGCGGACCAGCAGCACGCCCTCGGGCGGGGCCGGCACGTGCACCGTGTCTTCCAGCGGCAGACCCAGGCCGGCGAGCAACGGCTCGAGTTCGTGGACTTCCGCGCCGGCAGCCACGTCCAGGGCCGCCGAGCCGTCCAGCGTGCTCTCGCTGGCCCGCCGCTGGGTCAGCCGCTGCCGCAGGTGCGCTTCGAGGTCGGGAATCAGTTCTTTGAGCCAGGAATAGGGCAATTTCATGGGGTGTCCTCGCTGGGGGGCAACGCGTTGGGGGCAGGGTCGGGCGCACCGGGCGGGCGGCCACCCAGGGCCTGATAGCGCTCCTGCAGGGCTTCGGGCCACGCTTCGGGCGGCACCATCTCGGCCAGGTCGTTCAGTTCGTCCAGCGTGGCGGTGGACGGATCGAGGTCGTCGGGGTGCAGGCCCAGCATGCTCATCAGGTTGCTCATCAGCTGCTCGGCCTGGACTTCCTCGGGCAGGTCGGTGTCGTCTTCGGTGAGGTCCTCGTCGGCGTCCTCGATGGCCGCCGCCTCGGCCTGCTCCAGATACAGCAGCCGGTACTTGCGCCACTCGGTCTGCGCGGCCCGGGCGTCCGCGAGCTCCACCCGGTCCCGGTCCTGATCGATCTGATAGACCCCGCGCTGCAGCAGGGCGAGCGAGGCCCGCAGCAGATCGTCCAGCCGCTCGAAGGCATAGAGCCGCTGGCCACGCTGCAGCGCCACCACCTGGGCCGGCGAGCTGGGCAGCGGTGCCTCGTCGCCCTGCACCAGCAGCAGCACGTCGTTGGCCTCGTCCGACAGGATGGGCAGCAGCTGCTTCGGGAAGAAGTCGGGGCCGCCCTTCTGCGCCTGCGCCGCGCTGGCGGCCCACAGCATCCGGGCCAGCTCCAGCGCCTGCGCGAGCGGCAGGAAGCTCAGGCCCGGCAACAACTCCACCTGGGTGTCCTCGAAGCCGTCGTGCCAGCGGTACAGCGCGCGCACGTCGTCGCTCAGCCGGTGGGGCCAGTCGCTGAGCAGCTCATCGATCTCGGCGTCGCTGAGGCCCGGCTGCAGCGAGCCGTGCGCGGCGCGGTAGTGGGTCTTGAGCCACTGCTCCAGCTGCGCGAGGGTCTCCGGCACGCTCACCCGAGGGGCCCCCGGAACTGTGCCAGCACCTTCGGGTCGTTGGCGTAGAAGTAGCGGATGTCCGGAATGCCGTACTTCAGCATGGCGATGCGCTCCGGCCCCAGCCCGAAGGCGAAGCCGGTCTTGCCCTCGTACACGCGCGGCTGGCCCTGCGCCTCACGCAAATCGTCCACCGCCCGGAACACGTTGGGGTGCACCATGCCGCAGCCGCCCAGCTCCAGCCACTTGCTCTCGCCGCGCGGGTTCTCCCACCACACCGAGAAGTCGGCGCCCGGCTCGGTGAAGGGGTAGTAGCTCGGCTGGAAACGCACCTGCGTGCGCGGCCCGAACAGACCCCGGGCCATCTCGGCAATGGTCCCTTTCAGGTCGGCCATGCTGACCCGTTCGCCCACCACCAGCCCCTCCAATTGGTGGAACATGCTCTCGTGGGTGGCGTCGGTGGCCTCGTAGCGGTAGACCTTGCCCGGCACCACGATCTTCAGGGGCGGCGTGTGGTCGACCATGTAACGCACCTGCATGGGTGAGGTGTGGGTGCGCAGCAGGCGGCCGTCCTCCAGCCAGAAGGTGTCCCACAGGTCGCGGGCCGGGTGGAACCAGGGAATGTTCAGGGCGTCGAAGTTGTGCTGGTCGTCCTCGACCTCGTTGCCCTCCACCACCGTGTAGCCCAGGCCGGCGTAGATGTCCTGCAGGTCGGTGAGAATGCGGCTGATCAGGTGCGGCCCGCCGGACGGCAGGCCCAGCCCCGGCAGCGTCACGTCGATGGCCTCGCTGGCCAGGCGCGCGTCCAGGGCAGCCCGCTTCAGCGCCGCTTCGCGCTCCGTCAGTGCCGCGTCAATGGCGGCGCGCACGGCGTTGATCTCGGCGCCGCGCGCCTTGCGTTCCTCCGGGGGCAGCTTGCCGAGGGTGCCGAGTTCGCGGGTGACCAGTCCGCTCTTGCCCACGTAGCGGGTCTTGACCGCCTGGAGCGACTCCAGATCGGGGGCGGCCTGGATGGCCTGAAGGGCTTCTTCCTGCATGGCTGTGGCTCCTTGATGACAATGGGTTCAGCAAAAAAGCCGCCCTACCGGAGTGCGGCAGGGCGGCAGCGGGGCATCGCTCAGTTCAGGCGTGCCTGCTCCCGCCCCGGAAAAACGGCGAAGGTGTACCGGGACGGGAGGTCATGGGTTCAGGGTAGCCGCAGACCCCCGGAGCGGTCAAGGCGTGCTCTTCGGTGAGATGGGGCATGAACCGGCGCTGACCCGCACGCTATCCTTGACGGGTGAACCACGCCTACGTGGACGGCAGCTATGACGCGGGAGTGGGCGGCTGGGGCGTGGTGCTGATCCGGCCCGGGCAGCCGCAGAGCCGCATTCAGGGCCGCTCGGAGGCCGAGGACAACAATGCCACCGAGCTGCGCGCCATGCTGGAGGCGGTGCGACAGGCGCCGGCGGGCGAGCGGCTGACCGCCCACACCGACAACACCAGCGTGATCCGCAGCCTGCGGGTCGGCAGCCAGAGTGCGCCGCAGGACGAGATGGCCGCGCAGGTGCGGCTGGAAGCCGCCGAACGCGGCCTGGAGCTGCGGGTGGCGCGGGTGAACCGCGACCACCGCCACATGCAGACCGCCCACCTGCTGGCCAACGACGCCCGGCGCGACCGCTCCAGCCCGCCTCCGCCTGCCATCGGCGCGGAGGCCGTCATCGAACAGGCGCACTGGCAGGCGGAAGCCCGGGTCAGCCTGCGCCGCGCTGGCGAGCGGGTGACGCTGCAGTTCCCGGTGGACCCGGTGGCGCCGCTGCCGCCCACCGTGCAGGTGCTGATCGCGGTGCTGAGCCTGGCCCAGCCACAGGAAACGCTGCTGATCCGGCGGGCCAGCCGGCTGGCGCAGGCGATCTGGGAGCGTCCGGTGCGCGCGCTGGAAGGTGAGGCCCGGGACGCGGTCCAGGCGGCCCGCAGCGAGGCCGCCGAAAAGCGGGTGCAGGTGCTGTTCGAGGAGGCGGGCCTGCGGGCTGGCGACTGAGCGAGCCGTCAGCCCCGGCGGCGGGTTCTCAGCGACTTTTCGCTCTCCAGCATCCGCTTCAGGGCCGCCTCGCTGCGGGTCAGGCCCTCCAGGTTGTCGGCGCGGGTGGCCCGGGGCTCGTAGTCGTCCAGCACCTTGCCCTCCAGGTAGCGGTCAAAGATCACCGGGCAGACGTAGTGGCCGCGCACCACCGCCGGGGTGTTGCCCAGGTCGTCGGCGACGTATTTGACGCACTCCACCAGGGTGCGGCGCGCGGCGCGCTCGCTGCCGGCCACGCCCGCCTCCGCGAGGTACTCGGCGGCCGTCAGCGTCCCGCCCCAGGTGCGGAAGTCCTTGGCGGTGAACGGGCCGATCACCTCGCCCAGGTAGCGGTTGAGCTGCCCGGCCCGCACCCGGAAGCGCCCCTCGTCCTGCACCGCCTGAAACAGCCACGGGCCCGGCAGCTCCAGCAGCCGCGAGATGTTGGCCGCCAGGGTGGCGTCGCGGGTGGCCTTGTGCTGCTGGATGCCGTGCTTGCCCCGGAAATCAAAGGTCACGGTGGTGCCGCTGACCGTGACGTGCCGGTGCCGCAGCGTGGACAGGCCGTAGGTGCGGTGGGCCGCCGCGTAGCCGTCGCTGCCCACCCGGAAGTGCCCCACGTGCAGCAGCCGGGTCATTAGGGCCAGCACCTTGCGCTCCGGCAGGCCGCTGCGGCGCAGGTCGCTGCCGGTCACGGTCCGCAGGGTCGGCAGCACCCCGGCGAAGCGGGTCAGCCGCTGCCACTTGCGCAGCGCCCCCGCCTGCATGAACTCCGGGTGGTAGCGGTACTGCAGCCGCCCGGCCGCGTCCCGGCCGAAGGCCTGCAGTTCGGCGTCCGGGTCGGGGCTCACGTACACGTCCTGATACGCGGGCGGCACCGCCAGCCGCGCGATGCGCTCCAGGCCCGCCGCGTCACGGTACTCGCGGCCGTCCGGCTCGAAGTACCGGAAGGCGTCCGGCTTATTGCCTTCACGGCGCAGGTAGGTTTCCTGCAGCAGCTCGGTGCGGGTCGTCACGCTCACGCTCCGTCCGGCGTCAGCGGCAGCTGCCAGTCGATGGGGTCCCGGCCCGCCTCGGTCAGGGCGGCGTTGACGCGGCTGAACGGCCGGGTGCCCATGAACTTCGTGACGCTCAGCGGGCTGGGATGCGCCGACTCGATCACCACGTGCTGGCTGCCGGTCACCAGCTTGGCCTTCTTGCGGGCATAGGCACCCCACAGCACGAACACCACCCGCTGCGGCTGTTCGTTCACCGCCCGGATCACGGCGTCGGTGAACGCTTCCCAGCCGTGACCCGCGTGGCTGTTCGGCTGCCCCTGGCGCACCGTCAGCACCGCATTGAGCAGCAGCACCCCCTGGCGGGCCCAGCTGCGCAGGTCGCCGTGCCGGGGTATCTGGAAACCCACGTCGTCGCGCAGTTCCTTGTAGATGTTCTGCAGGCTGGGCGGCGGCCGCACGCCGGGGCGCACGCTGAAGCTCAGCCCGTGGGCCTGCCCCGCCCCGTGATACGGGTCCTGGCCCAGAATCAGCACCCGCACCTCGTGCAGCGGCGTCAGGCGCAGGGCCGTGAACATATCCTCGGGGGCCGGATAGACGGGTCCGGCCTGACGCTCGGCCTCCACGAAGGCCAGCAACTGCTGAAAGGCGGCGCTGTGCATCACGCCCTGCAGGGCGGCCTGCCAGTCGGCGGGCAGCTCCGGCAACGAGGCCAGGCCGGACGAAGAAGACGGCAGTGACATGCTGCCAGTCTGCGGCTCCACCGCGACACCAACGGTAAGAAGAACTAAACGAACCTTGGCTTCAGGACAGATAAATGCCGTAGTCGCTGGGGTTGCTGGCCGCCACCAGCCGCCCCACCTCCTCGGCGTCCGGCTCGGCCACCACCCGGTTGAAGTCGCTGGCATTCAGCACCGTTTCGCGCACCGGGAGGCCCTGCGCGTCCCCCCACTGGGCCAGCCGGCGCAGCGCCTCCATCCCGGCCTTGCCGTAGTGCGGCCCAAAGGCGGCCGCGGTCAGCACCCGCTCACCCGAGGCCTCCACCAGCACGGCGTAACGCGCCTGTAAGCGCTCGCCCTGGCGGTCGGTCAGCAGAATCAGGCGCGCGCCACGCAGGTCCGCGCCTTCAAAGCGGGCCTGCAGCGCCTGCAGCGTGAGGGCCGGAGCACCGGTCAGGCCCAGCGGATCAGCGATGGTGAAGGACATGGCCCCAGTGTACGGCCCGCCGCAGCGCAACCCGCACCACCCTCCGCCCCCGCCCGGCACACTATGCTGACGCGCATGAGCAAACCCGCTGCCTCCAAAGTGCCGACCCTGGTCGCCCAGGCCCGTGGCGGCCGCGTGGTCCGCACCGCCTTCGTGGACGCCGAGACCATCGACCGCCGCCAGCTGCAGGACGACGAGGTGCGCCACCACATCGCCGGCGGCTTCCCGGATGCCCGCCGGGTGGTGCTGACCGTCTACCCGGCGCACATCCCGGATGTGGACACCGGCGTCACCGTCTTCCGCGTCACCCCCCACACGGCCGGCTGGGACCAGCAGGACTTCGCGGTGCAGCTGCGGCGGCTGCAGCTGCCGGAAGACACGCTGGGCGAGCTGCGCGAGGAACGCGGCAGCTTCGTGGTGGTCACGACCGGCAAAGCCACCCGGGCCATTGCCGACCTCACCGAACTGGACGGCCGCGAGCTGGATGTGGAGGAACTGGGCGCAGCGGCCGGGCGCGGCAGCAAGACCCGCGAGGTGGTGGTGCCGTCCATGCGGGTGGACGTGGTGGGCGCCAAGGGCTTCGGCGTCAGCCGCGCGTACTTCCAGCAGGGCATCGACGGCGGCAAGGTGCGGCTCAACGGCCAGCCGGCGCGCGCCAGCAGCGACATCCGCGAGGGAGACAGCCTGTCGGCCGAGGGACTGGGCCGCATCGACTTCAAGCGGGTGGTCAACGAAACCCGGCGCGGCAACTACAAGGTGGAACTGGAGGTTCACAAGTGAGCGCCGGGGACCGGGGCCGGTGAGCGTGCCGGCTGCGGCCCCGGCGGGCATTGACCTGAGCGTCCGCCATCCGGAACTGGACCCGGAGCAGCTGACGGCGGCCCTGACGCCCGGCGCACGCTTTCAGGACGTGCGCTTCGCCAGCTACCGCCCCAACCCGGACTTTCCCTCACAGCAGCAGGCCAGCGACCGGATGCAGCAGTTCGTGGCGGGCCTGGGTGCCGAGCAGCGCAGCGGGTTTCTGGGCCTGAAGCGCCGCCCCGCCGAGGGCCGGGGCCTGTACCTGGACGGCGGATTCGGGGTGGGCAAGACCCACCTGCTGGCCAGCGCCTACCACGCCGCGGCGGTGCCCAAGGCTTTCATGAGCTTTCAGGACCTGATGTACGTGATCGGGGCGCTGGGTATGCCGCGCGCCGTGCAGGCGTTCCGGGGCCTGCGACTGCTGTGCATCGACGAGTTCGAGCTGGATGATCCCGGCAACACCCACATGGCCAACACCTTTCTGGGTGAGCTGATGCCGGCGGGCCTGAACGTGATCGCCACCAGCAACACCCAGCCGGGCGCGCTGGGGCAGGGCCGCTTCAACGCCCAGGACTTCGCACGGCAGATCCAGGCGATCACCGGCCGCTTCGAGTCGCTGGCCCTGGACGGCCCCGACTACCGCCAGCGTGGCAGCGCGCCCGCCGAACCGCTCAGCGAGGCCGAGTACCGCCACTGGCGCGAACGTCAGGACCCCGCCACCCTGGCCGAGCTGACGTTCACCGCGCTGCAGCCGGTGCTGCTGGGGGTGCATCCGGCCCGGTTTCCGCAGCTGCTGGACGGCGTGGCGGCGCTGGGCCTGACCGGGCTGGCCCCCATGAATGATCAGGGACCGGCCCTGCGGCTGGTGCATTTCATCGACAAGGTCTACGACCTGGGCGTGGCCGCCGCCTTCACCGGCGCGCCGCTGGGCACCCTCTTTGACGAGACCTACCGGTACGGTGCCTTTGCCAAGAAGTACGCCCGCTGCCTCTCGCGCCTGTCGGAACTGCTGAATGAAGCGCGCGTCCAAGACCGCGATTAAGAGGGCTTCAGGGAAGGGTGGCAGCCGCTGGGGAGTGGTGCAGCGGCCACGCAAGCGGCTACACTGAGCCTGTCCCCAACGTACAGTCAGCGCGGCCGCGTCCATGACCGGCTTGTGAAGCTTCTCCTCAGCGGATTCTTTCCAAAGCGGTCAGCTGCACGCCTACCCTGAACACTACCCGGTTGTCTCCGGAATACACTCCCGCTGATGCGCTCTGCGTGCATCTGTGTCCGCTTGTTCTGCCCTGCCGGAGACGGGCAACTCTACGGCCTTGATAAGGAGTGCCATGAACAGAGCCCTCATCGCAGTCGTCCCCACGGAGCCCACCCTCTACGACGTGGACTGTGCCTGGGTCCCCGGCACCACAGACCGCATCCGGTTCACCATTGACCGGACCCGGCAGGTGCGCGAGCTGGCGGCGCAGCGTCTGTCCAGCATGTTCGGTCGTAGCCTGATGGACCAGTTGTACCTCAAGGGCCGCGCCCGCCTGCGCCTGAGCGAACAGCAGTTGCTGGAACTCGCGTAACCTTCTCCCCTGCAGCCGTCACCTTCCCGGGTGGCGGCTGCTACCGTGCAGCATGACCAACTTCACCTCCCCTGACCCGGAAGCGCTGCTCCACGACCTGCGGCAACTTGTGCTGCTCGAATCACCGTCCGATGACCCGGTGGCCATCCTGCGCGTGCAGGACGTGGTGGAGGGCTGGATGCGTGGCCTGGGCGCCGAGACGCACGCCCTGCCGGGCGGAGTGCGCCGCTTCCTGCTCGGCCCGCAGCAGCGCCCGGTGCTGATCCTGATGCATGCCGACACGGTGTGGCCGCACGGCACGCTGGAGAGCATGCCCTGGCGGGTGGACGGCGAACGCGTCTACGGCCCCGGCACCTACGACATGAAGGGCGGCATCGTGAGCGTCCGGCACGCCCTGATGCTTCTGAACGGCCAGTGGCCGCAGGGCGGCATCGAGGTGCTGCTGACCGCCGACGAGGAGGTGGGGTCGCTGCTGAGCCGCCCCCACATCGAGGCGGCGGCCCGGCGCGCCCGCTGCGTGCTGGTGGTGGAGCCGCCGGTGGCCGACAGCCACGCGCTCAAGACCGGGCGCAAGGGCGTCGGCCTGTACACGCTGCGGGTGACGGGCGTGGCGGCCCACGCGGGCAACAAGCCGGAAGAGGGCGCCAGCGCCATCACAGAAGCGGCGCGGGCGGTGCTGGCCGTGCAGGCGCTGGCCGACCCGGCGGCCGGCACCACCGTGAGTGTGGGGCGCATTCGTGGCGGCGGCGCGGTCAACGTGATTCCGGCGCACGCTGAGTTCGATACCGACGTGCGGGTCTCCACGCTGGCCGAGGCCGCGCGGGTGCAGCAGGGCTTCGAGCAGCTGCGGCCCCACGACCCACGCGTGCGCTTTGAACTGGGCGGCGGCCTGAACCGCCCTCCCTTCGAGCGCGGAGAGGGCACGGCGCGGCTGTACGCCCAGGCCGAGCGGCAGGCGCGGAGTCTGGGCCTGCCGCTGAGCGAGGCGTTCGTGGGCGGCGGCTCGGACGGCAACTTCACGGCGCCGCTCTGCCCCACCCTGGACGGCCTGGGCGCGCCGGGCGACGGCGCCCACGCCGCCCACGAGCACGTGCGGCTGGACCGCTGGCCGCAGCACATTCAGCTGCTGACAGCGCTGATTAGCGACTGCGGGGTAGATTAAGGCATGTTCTTCCGCAAGAAGCCGGCCAACATTTATGTCAAGGAAGAGGCTCAGGGCATCTACCGGCTGCGGGTCCGGACCACGGCGCACGGCGACACGGTGGACCTGCGCTTCACCCGGGCGGCCCACATCGGGGTGGATGACGACGGCGGCTACGTGTTCCGCAAGGCCATCCTGAGCAGCCAGCACCTGGACCGCGGGGAGGTGGTGGTGCGCTTCGACAGGCGCTACACCGTCCTGGAAACGCAGGTGACCGGGGGCGAACTGGTGCCGTTCCGCGAGTGGGAAGACCCCCGCTCCTAGGCGTTACAGCAGGCCGCCACCCAGGAACAGCCGCAGCGCTGCCAGTGCCAGCACCACCACGTTGAGCGTGGTGCCGCCGCGCTGGCGGCTCATCACGCCCAGAATCAGGCCGACAATGCCCAGCGGCAGCGTGATAAACCAGTTGGTCCAGCCGAGCAGCGGCAGAAAGCCCACCACCAGGCCCAGCGCCGCCAGCACGCCAAAGACGATCGAGATCAGGTTCATGCCTTCAGGTACGCGGAGGACGCCTGCAGGGTTGCGCGGCCCGGCCTCCGGTGGTGAATACTGAGCCCCATGACCACAGCGACCGGGCTCAGCTTCGATCAGAAACTCGCCAATTACGCCGACCTGCTGGTGCGGGTGGGGGTGAACCTGCAGCCGGGCGGCCGGCTCTTCATCTGGGCTCCCCTGGACGGCGCCCCGCTGGCACGGCTGGTCGTGGAGCGTGCCTGGGCAATCGGTGCGCTGGCGGTCACGGTGGAGTACCAGGACGAGCGGCTGTCGCGCCTGATGTACGACCACGCCCCCGAAGCGGCGCTGGACTACGCGCCGACCTGGAAGCTCGACGAGCCGATGCACCAGGTCGATGAGGGCTACAGCTTTCTGACCATTATGGGCAGCGATCCGGACCTGCTGGCCGGGGCCGATCAGGAGCGGATCGCCCGCCACAGCCGGGTGATGGCCCAGCTGTACCGGCCGTTCAATGAACGCTTCAGCACCTTCGAGGTCAACTGGAGCGTGGGCGCGATGCCGGTGCCGAGCTGGGCCGCACGAGTGTTCCCCGACCTCCCGCCGGAGCAGGCGATCCAGGCCCTGTGGGAGGCCATCTTCGTCACGAGCCGCGCCGATCAGCCGGACCCGGTGGCGGCCTGGCAGGCACATGTGGCGCAGCTGGCCCGGGTGCGGGAGCACCTGAATGGCCGCCAGTACCGTGCCCTGCACTTTCGGAATGCCCACAGTGACCTGGAGGTCGGACTGGCCGACGGTCACATCTGGGCCGGGGGCGCCGGACCGGCCCAGAATGGCGTCGTGGGCGTACCGAACCTGCCGACCGACGAGGTGTTCACCGCGCCTCACCGCGACCGGGTGAACGGCACCGTGCGGGCCAGCAAGCCACTGAGCACCCGTGGAACGCTGATCGAGGACATTCAGGTGCGCTTTGAACACGGACGGGTGGTGGAGGCCACCGCCAGCCGCGGCCAGGACGTCCTGACCGCCCTGCTCGACACCGACGAGGGCGCCCGGCACATCGGTGAGATCGCGCTGGTCGAGCACGACTCGCCGGTGGCCCGCACCGGGCTGCTCTTCTACAACACGCTCTTTGACGAGAACGCGGCCAGTCACATTGCGCTGGGGCGCGCCTATCCATTCACGGTCGAGGGGGATCTGAAGGCGGCGGGCGGCAACGACAGCCTGATCCACGTGGACTGGATGATCGGCACACCCGACACGGACGTGGATGGCCTGCGTGACGACGGCAGCCGGGAGCCGGTGATGCGCGGCGGCAAGTGGGCCTTCTGAGCCGGCCGCTTCAGGCTTTCTTCATTTCAGCCGCACCGTCGGGGACGCTCAGAAGCGATTCGTGAAAGTTAGCTATAGTCCTGTACAAATCCAACTCCGTCTGGGCAGGAATGAACCAGGCAGGTTTTCGGCCTGCCGGGGCATCTGAACTCTCCAGCGGTGGCCGGTCCCACCGGCCTCATTCATGACGGCGCAATTCCACAGACCCCGCAGCAGCGCACGGCTCCGGGCGGGTTCGCCAGTTAAAGCTGTTCAGGAGGCAACATGAGGGATCAGGGCAAGGTACTGGGATTGATGGGCGTGGGGATGCTGTTGCTGACCGGATGTATGGGCAGCACGCCGCCCGAGGCGACCGTGAAGGTGAGTGGTACCGTGAGTGTGGCCCGCGCCGGCGAGGCGGTGGCCGGCGCCACCGTGAGCGTGGACGGCACCAAGGTCAGCACGACCACCGACGCAAACGGACACTACAGCGTGGACGTGCCGGTCAGCCGGCATACGCTGGTGATCCACAAGGACGGTTACGCCAGCACGCGGGTCGAGAACTTTACCACCACCGCGCCGCAGACGCTCGACGAGATCCTGCAGCGCAGCTTTGATCCGGACCTGCCCACCACGCCGCCCACCGTGACGCTAAGTCGCCAGACGCTGGACGCCAAGGGCAAGGTGACCAGCGAAGTCCCGCTGAAGGACGGCGACACGATTGATGTCACGGGCGACAAGCCGCTGGACCTCAACGTGGGCGTCAAGACCACCACCGCCTCGCCCGACGTGAATGGCGTGTACGGCGGCATCGCTTCGCTGGAGGTGGACGCGGGCAGTTCCGGCTTCCTGAATGCCGGCCGGACCCGGTCACTGAACCTGACGCCCAGCGGCAACGACACCTTCACCTTCACGGCCAGCGACTTCGCTGCCTTCAAGGGCACGGTGGACCTGCACGTCAGCATGTACGACTTCAACGGCAACCGCACCCACGTCATCCGGCACCTGAAGCTCAATACGGTGGCCAACGCTGGCGCGCTGGTGGCTCCCACCAAGGTGGCCCCCACCGCCATCACTTTCGCCGACACCGCCACCTACGGCGCGCTGGGCAAGAATCCTCAGACCGCCACCCTGCTCAAGCGCTGGGTGCAGACCCACGACAGCGCCGCCCTGAAGGCGCTGAGCAGCACGGCCCGCAGCACCACCGGCCGCCTGACCCCGCAGGCGGCTCCCACCGGCACCGTGATGTGGGTGGACGTGAACTTCGAGTACACCGGCACGGCCGCGCCACGCACCTTCGAGCTCGACCGCTCGCTGGACGGCGGCAAGACCTACACCAAGGTGCTTAGCGCCACGCCCGCCAAAGCGATGGTGGACCCCAAGGACGCCAGCGCCGGCTACGTGCTGCGTGACAACAGCTCGCAGCTGACCCCCGGCGTCAAGACCACGTACCGGGTGCGGGCCGTCAGCGACGCGGGCACCAAGGACTCTGATGAAAAGAGCGTCACGCCGCTGGGCCGTTACTCGGTAGAGCTGCTGAGCCCAGGCCAGGCCGACACCGGTGTGGACACCGCCCCGATCTTCCGCTGGCGCACCAGCGGGGCCAGCGACGTCGAGAACCTGCTGTTGCTGGTAGAGGACCGCACCCAGGCGGAAGGCAACTCCGATCAGTGGCTCAGCGATGTGTCGGGCATGAACTCAGCCACCTACGACTTCGACGGCTCGGCCCTAACCAAGTACCTGCAGCCGTTCCACGCTTACGACTGGCAGATGGCGGCCGTGACCAATTCCAAGGACAACACCGCCTTCTCCGTCGGGGCCGACTTCTTCAACCTATTCGGCGTGACGGCCAATCCGATCGAGCGTGGCCCTGTCAACGAGTTCGTGACCGGAGGATACTGATGAACCGTGTGCATACGAAGAAACTGGGCAACCTTTCATTGGCCCTGACCCTGCTGCTGGCCGCTTGTGGACAGAGCAGCGTGACGACCGTTCGACCCGTCCCCACCGACTCAAAATTCACGTTAGACCCCACCCGCAGCTTTCAGACCGGGCAGGTGGTGGTGGGGCTACCTGACGGCGTGAGCGCCGCCGCCGCCGCCGCCACCGTAGGTGGTCAGGTGCTGCGCGAGATGCCGGCCCTGCACGCCGCCCTGATCCGGCTGCCGGATGGCCTAAGCGTGAACAAGGCCGTGCATGCCTACGCGGCGGCCGGCAGCGTCCGCTATGCCGAGCCGAACTACCTGATGACCACGCCGGAGCGTTCCAGCCACACGGCGCAGGCGCTGAGCGCGGCCTCTCTTGCGCCGCAGGCGGTCGCCACTACCCTCAACGACCCGCAGCTGGGCAAGCAGTGGTTCCTGAAGAACATGGGCGCCTACAAGGCCTGGGAGACCGCCACTGGCAAGGGCATCCGCATTGGGGTGGCCGACGAGGACATTGACCGCAACCACCCAGACTTGAAAGCCAACATCGTTTATCCAGGGTACGACAGCCCCAACGACAAGCTGATCACGCCCACTACCGCCTACGACGGCGTGGGCGAACACGGTACCTGGGTGGCCGGCACCGCGGCCGCCGTGGGCAACAACGGCATCGGTGGCGCGGGTGTAGCGTACCAGGCCAGCATCGTGCCCATCACCATCACCCACGACGCCACCGGCGCCAGCAGTGTGGACTCGGCCTACGCTTTTTTATGGGCCGTGGTGGGCCCGGACGGCAAGGCCCCGGGCGAGACCGGCGACACCGACACGCCTGCCGGGCACAACGGCTACGTGGACGTCCTGAACTACTCGTTCGGCGGAAGCGACTACAGTCAACTCGACAAGGAAGCGGTCGACTACGTGCTGAGCAACGGCGTGGTGTTCGTGACCTCTGCCGGTAACACGCCCACCACCGGACCGGCCAGTCCCGCATGGACCCCCGGTGCCATCAGCGTCGCCGCCACCACCCCTTACAACGAGCGCACTGGGTTCTCGAACCGGGGCTCGCATATCACGGTGGCCGCGCCCGGGCAAAACATGTGGCTCACCACCCTGCGGACCAACGTGAGCAACCCGGACGAAGCCAACTACTCGTACGTGGACGGCACCAGCTTCTCCAGTCCAGCCACCGCCGGCACGATTGCCCTGATTCTGCAGGCTTCGGCCACCAAGAACCCGGACGGCAGCGTGGCCAAGATCACGCTGACTCCGGCCCAAGTGCGCCATCTCTTGGAAGACACCGCCTTCAAGCCCACAGGCAGCTATAGCATTGATACCGGCAATGGTGTGGTGCGCGCCGACGCCGCGGTGGCGGCTGCCTCCAAGGCGGACGTGGCCACGACCACTGAAAAAGGCGTGAACGTCACCCTGAAGTTCGTGGCGTCCAGCAACACGGCCGTGAGTATCCCGCTGGTCGGGGTGACCATGGTGGGCGGCAAGCGGCCCGATCAGCTGCTGTACGCCCAGTCGGCGGCCGGTAACGCCTTCTTCCCCACCGGTATTGCCTCGTTCCGCGAGATTGACGCAGGCGATTACCAGCTGTATGCCTCCGGGCCGCGCACAGTGGTGGTGGGAGGCAACGCGGGGGTCGCCTCTGCGACTTTGTCCCTGGCCCCGGGCGAGAGCCTTGCCAAGGCGGTGCAGCTCCCGATCACCCTCCCTACCGACAGCAACGAGCCGAATAACACCCGGGCCACTGCCACTGCCATCGATTATGGGCAAGTGCAGGACGGGGTACTGGCAGAAACCGACACCGACCTGTACAAGTTCACAGGTACGGCAGGCGACAAAGCCTCCATCAATACCTTAACCAACGGTCTAAGCCGCTACATTGATAGCGGCCCAGACCTGCGGCTTCAGGTGTTGGATGCCAGCGGCACAGTGGTGGCTACCAACGACGACCAGCGCAGCGGTGTAAGCGATGCTGCCTTGGATTACACCATCCCCACCACTGGCACTTACTACATCAAAGTGGACGACCAGAACGGCGGCACGCCCGTAAACTCTTACTGGGTCAGCCTGAGCAAACGGGCCGGCTCGGAGACCGAGCCGAACGGCAGCGGCACGGTGAAGGGCGCGGCTTTCAGCAACGTGGACTTCAGCAAGGCCAACGTCCTGGGCATGGGCCAGGCGCTTGATGCGAGTATCGGGACAGCCAGCGACGTGGACGTCTATACCTTCAACGGTACCACCGGCCAGCAGATCGTGGCTGACATCAACGCCTCAGTGAGCGGCAAGCCCGACACCGTCATGGCCCTGTACCGCAAGGGAACCGGTACGGCCCCGACGCTGATCACTGGCAACGACGACAGCACGTCCACAGACTCCACTATCGAGGCCAAACTGCCGTCTAACGACACCTATTACCTGGTGGTAGGCGCATTTACTAACAGCACCCAGAGCAGCAGCGGCGACTACCGCATCAGCCTCGACCAGCGCTGAACGGACAGGAACCGGAAGGGGGCGGGCCAGCTGGCCCGCCCCTTTTGTCTGCTGCATGTCCCAACAGGTTCGGGATAAACAGGACGTTTTGCTCACCCCTGAAGTGTTAGCGTGAAGCATGACTGCCGTGCAATCCACGCCGCGCGAGCTGCTGCTCAACCGCATCCAGAAAGACATCCCCATCACGGCGCGGCCTTACCGCGTGCTGGCCGAGGAGGTGGGTCTGACCGAGCAGGAGGCGTTGGCCATCCTGCGTGAGGTCAAGGCCGAGGGAGTGCTGCGGCAGGTCAGCGCCATCTTCGACACCCGGACGCTCGGCTATCAGAGCAGCCTGGTGGCCGCCGTCTACCCGGCCGATCAGCTGGACGCCGGTGCCGAGCTCGTCAACCAGCACCCGGGCGTGAGTCACAACTACCGCCGCAACCACGACTTCAACCTGTGGTACACCATCGCGGTACCGCCGGAGAGCGACCTGGAGCAGCACGTTCAGCGGCTGCACGAGCTGTCGGGCGCGCAGCTCACCCGCCTGATGCCGACCCTCCACCTGTTCAAGATCGGGGTGGAGTTCGACATGACCGGCAAGGAAGCCTGGAACGCCAAGGCCGCCCCGCAGTACACCAGCGCCCAGCGCAACATCGGCTACGCGGTCTCGGAGCTGGACCGGCGCTTCGTGCTGGAGTTCCAGAAGGACCTGCCGATCACCGAGGAGCCCTACGCGGACGCCTGCGCCGCGCTGGGGCTGAGCATTGAGGAGGTGGCCGCCCACGCCGAGAAGATGAAGGCAGCCGGTGCCCTGCGGCGCGTCTCGGCGGTGTTCCGCCACCAGTCGGCGGGCTTCACCTTCAATGCCATGGGCGTATGGGCCGTGCCGCAGGATCAGGTGCAGGAGGTGGGGCAGGCGATGGCCGGCTTCAAGGCCGTGAGTCACTGCTACCTGCGCCCCACCTACCCCGAGTGGCCCTACACCATCTTCACCATGGTGCACGGACGCAGCAAGGAAGAAGCGTTCGGGAAGATCGAGGCCATTGAGCGCGAGGTGGCGCAGGGCGTGCCGTACGCCATCCTGTACAGCACCAAGGAGTACAAGAAGATTCGGCTGGAGTTCTACAAGCCGGAGTTCTACGAGTGGGAGGCGCGCGAGCTGGGCGTTCACGCCTGACCGTGGGGGCGGTGGGGCTGCGTCCTGGCCCCACCGCCCCGCGCGGTTGACAAGTCCCGGAACCGTTGCTAATCTATCTGAGCTTGTGGGGCTGTGGCGCAGCTGGGAGCGCGTCTGAATGGCATTCAGAAGGTCAGCGGTTCGATCCCGCTCAGCTCCACCACAACGCACCGGGAGGCCCTGAGGCCTCCCGGTTTTCTTTGCCGTCCAGTGCTGGGGTGCGCCATCTGGCGGAAGCGCCACTTCTTCTGCCCGGACACAATGAGGCATGCCTGTTCAGCTGCGCCCCTATCACTCGGTCACCGACGCGCAGGAGTTCATGGCGCTGTACAGCCGCCTGCGCGCCCAGGAGACCACCCTGGAGCGCTTTCTGGATCAGGAACGCCAGTGGCCCGCGCAACTGGTGCTGGAACGGCACGTCGCCCACCTGGACGGACAGCTGCTGGGACTGGCCGACCTGCGGAGCTTTGAGTACATCCCGCCCGGCTGGCTGCTGCTGACGCTGGGGCTGGCCCCGCAGGGAGGGGGGAAACGGCTGGGTGATCAGCTGCTCCGGTGGGCCGAGACGCAGGCCCTGCAGCGGGGTGCCGCCGGCATCGTCACCAACGTGCTTGACCATGATCCGGCCAGCCGCGGGTGGGCCGAGCGACGCGGCTACCGGCTGCACGCCCACCGGTTTGCCAGCGAACTGGATCTGCGCCGGCCACAGCCGACGCCCCACTGGCCCGACGGCCTGCACCCGCGCGACATGACCGGGGCCAGTGACGAGGAATGGCGGCAGCTGGAAACGCTCTACGGCGACCTGCTGGCCCACACCCCCGACCTGCAGGGCCAGCCGCGCTGGACGCCCCAGCAGCTTCACGCCGCTCTGGGCGGCAGCTCCCGGATGCGCCCCGACTGGGTCGTGCGGGCCATGCGTGGCCCGGAGGTGGTGGGTCTGGCTGTGGGCTTCCCTATCACCACGGGCATCTACAACGAATTCACAGGCGTGGTGCCGGACCTGCGGGGCCAGGGTGTGGCGCGCATGCTGAAACTGAACCTGTCCGGCGGGCACAGGCCGAGGGCATCCCGCTGATGCGGACCAACAACCATGCGGCCAATGCTCCCATGCTGGCCGTCAATCGCCGCCTGGGCTTCCGGGCCGCGAGTGGCAGCTGGGAACTGCGCCGTCCATTCTCCTGACTGCGGGCTCCAATTCCAACCCACTCAACATTTGCCGTGCCGGGCGGGCTATCATCGGCGGCGATGTATGTCGTCGTGGAAGGCCCCATCGGGGTCGGGAAAACCAGCCTGTCCAGGCGGCTGGCGGCGCGGTACGGTGCCGAACTGAACCTGGAGGTGGTCGAGGAGAATCCGTTCCTGGCCCACTTCTACGCGCAGCCGGAGCTCTACGCCTTTCAGGTGCAGGTGTTCTTTCTGCTGTCGCGCTACAAGCAGCTGGAGCGCATCGCGCAGGGTGGGCTGTGGAGCGGCGGCTCTGTGGTCAGCGACTACCTGTTCGCCAAGGACTTCATTTTCGCCGCCATGAACCTGCGCGACCACGAGTTCGAGCTGTATCAGGACCTGTATGGCCACCTGAGCCCCCGGCTGCCCACCCCGGATCTGGTGGTGTACCTGCGCGCCGAACCCGACGAACTGCTGCGCCGCATCGAGCGGCGGGCGCGGCCGTATGAGCAGGGCGAGCACGGCATCCAGGCGGCCTACCTGGCGGAGCTGACCCGCCGCTACGACGACTTTTTCCGCACCTACCCGGGCCGGGTGCTGACGGTGGCCGCCGACACGCTGGACTTCGTGGGCGATCCGGACCATGAACAGCAGCTGATGCAGCGGGTCCACGACGCGCTGCACGCCCCCAGCGCCGCCGACTGACCCCGCACGCTCCCTCTCTCCCGCCGGCGGCAGTCCGGACGGGCACCCTCAGAAGGTCTTCCATGTATATCGCCATCTCCGGCAACATCGGCAGCGGCAAGAGCACCCTGACGGGCATGATCGCGGCCCGCTACAGCCTGACGCCCGTGTACGAGGCCTTCGAGGACAACCCCTACCTGCAGGACTTCTACCAGGACATGCGCCGCTACAGCTTCCACAGCCAGGTGTTCTTCCTGAGCAAGCGGCTCTCGCAGCACCTGACGCTGGTCAACGGCGCCGAGCGGGTCATTCAGGACCGGACCATCTTCGAGGATGCCGGGGTGTTCGCGCGCAACCTCTACGAGTCCGGACAGATGGAGGACCGCGACTGGCGCACCTACGACAGCCTGTACGGCGGTATCCTGCCGGCGCTGCGCACCCCCGACCTGCTGATCCACATTGACGGGTCGCTGCCGACCCTGCGGCGGCGCATCGCGATGCGGGGCCGCGCCTACGAGCAGACCATCCCGGACGAGTACCTGGAGCGCCTGGGGCGGCTGTACGACGCGTGGGCCGCCGGGTACCAGCACAGCCCGCTGCTGCGGATTCCTGGCGACACCCTGGACTTCGTGGCCGACCCGGAGGGGTTTGGCTGGGTCTGCCGCCAGATTGAGCAGCGCGGCCTGAGAGAACCGATTCTCCGCTAACAGGGGGTTGCTCCGCCACTGCCGGACGGGAGAGGGCACATGGTTCATCTCGAAATGCCGCGCCTGACGTTCAGGCAGGTTGTTGATGCAGCGGCCTGGTCGCTCCTTGAACATCATCAGCAATTCTGAAGTGGTGCGCCACATCAACGGCCCTGGTCAGGTCCTGACCTAAGATCACCCGGAAGCCCGTCCCCAGATACCGGGGCTTCTACGGACGGTCTCCGTGCTACAGGGCCTGGGCCGCTATAGACGGGAGGAGCCAGAGCCTTGTCAGAAGGGCCTGCGCTTCTCGACCATCAGGATGCGTCGGCCCAGATGGCTATCGTCGTGCACCAGAACGCCGTTTCTGACCTGGCCATGCGAAAGCACAGTTTTCAGACCACCCTGACGATCAGCAATTTCGGCCAGGCAGTCGTTGTCTGCCGTTCCGAACCCTTCAGGTCAGCGGTGCTATCTGCCGCCGCTCTCCCTTCACCCGAGCTCAGAACTCGTTGACCTGCGGGTGGAACTCCACCTGCCGGATCAGGTCCAGGTACTCGGCCTCGCTGAGGGCCTCCTGCTTGTCCCGGAGTGCCACGAACATCGCCTCCATGACGTTGGTGGCGAAGTTGCGGCTCCCGATGCGCGGCGTGGTGGTGATCAGACGCTTCACGCCGCGCTCGCGCATCCACTCGCGGTCGGGGGCGGTGATGGTCTGGGTCAGCACGGTCTTGCCCTGCAGGTCATGCGGCGCGTAGCGCTTGACGTAGTGTGTGTCGCCCGCCAGCACGTCGGCCCAGTGGTAGTAGCGCGTGCCCTTGCCCTGCACGCTGACCTCCTGCTTCTCGCCGGTCGGGTAGAACCAGTCCTGCGGCAGCCGCGTCACCACCGGCAGCACCACACCCGCAATGCGGCGCAACGCCTGGATGCTGCGCAGCGGGTAGTCAATGCCCAGCCCGAAGATCACGTCACCGTAGACCACGTCGGCGTGGGCGTCGCTGAGCGCCTCGGCCATGCCGAAGCGGTCCACGGCACTCACCATCAGCACCTTCTGGCTCTTCCACTTCAGCAGCGGGTCCAGCTGCTGAATGGCGTCCCGTTCCAGGGTGTTCTTGAGGCCGCTGCCGTCCAGTACCGGGGTGTTCCGGATGCCCGCCACCAGCTTGCGGACGTTGCCGAACTCGTAGCGCCGCCCGCCGGCCACCACCGCGAGGTCGGCGCCGCCCAGCCCGAACGCGTCCACCCGGCCGTCCAGTTCCGCAAACAGCTGCATCATCCGCTTGCTGTCTCCATCGGTGCCAAGCCGCTCCAGGATGAACGGCTGGCCCAGCACCTCCACTTCCTCGCGGGCATTGCGCTTGCTGGACCCCAGGGACACGCTCACCACATGTTTGTAGCCGGCCGGAGCCGGCTGCCAGGCTGAATCAGGATTGGTCATCTGGCTGACATTGTAGAGGGTGAAGGTAAAGGGATTTCTCACGACCCGCAGACGAAAAGCAATGGACCCGGGCGGCCAATGCGTCACCCGGGTCCACTGCTTCCCTGTTGCCTGGGTTCAGGGGTACAGGCCGCGCAGGGCGCGCGCTTCCAGCACGCGGGTGCAGGCCACGATGTAGGCGGCCGTCCGCAGCGTCACCTTGTGCCGCTCGGCCACGTCCCACAGGCTGTCGAAGGCTTCCCGCATGATGCGCTCCAGCCGGGCGTTGATCTCATCCTCGGTCCAAAAGAAGCTGGAGAAGTCCTGCACCCACTCAAAGTAGCTGACCGTCACACCGCCAGCGTTGGCCAGCACGTCCGGCACCACCGTCACGCCCTGCTCGCGCAGAATGTCGTCGGCGGCCGGGGTGGTGGGGCCGTTGGCACCCTCCACGATCACCCGCGCCCGGATACGGCCTGCGTTGGTCTCGGTCAGCTGGTTCTCCAGCGCCGCCGGAATCAACACCTCGCATGTCACGTCCCAGAACTGGTCGCGTTCCAGCTGCTCCGAGCCGTCCAGGCCCAGGATGCTGCCGGTGGCCTTCAGGTGCTCCAGCGCCCGGTACGGGTCGATGCCGGCGTCGCTGTAAACGGTGCCGCTCACGTCCTGAATCGCCACGATCTTCGCACCGTGGTCGTGAAAGATGCGGGCTGCCGCGTTGCCTACGTTGCCGAAGCCCTGCACCGCCACCCGCGCCCCCTCCAACGGGATGCCCAGCTTCTGCATCGCCTGGGCGCCAGTCACGAATACGCCGCGCCCGGTGGCGTCGCTGCGGCCCAGCGAGCCGCCCAAGCTGACCGGCTTCCCGGTCACCACGCCGGTGGAGGTCTTGCCGGTGTTCATGCTGTAGGTGTCCATCATCCAGGCCATGATGTTGGGGTTGGTGTTCACGTCCGGCGCGGGGATGTCCTTCTCCGGCCCGATGATCAGCCCGATCTCGGTGGTGTAACGCCGGGTCAGCCGCTCGATCTCGCCCTGGCTGTAGTTGCGCGGGTCAATGCGGATGCCGCCCTTGCCGCCGCCGTACGGCAGGTTCACGGCCGCATTCTTGACGGTCATCCACGCGGAGAGCGCCATCACCTCGCTGAGCGTCACGTCCTGGTGGTAGCGCACGCCGCCCTTGGCGGGGCCGCGCGAGGTGTTGTGCTGCACGCGGTAGCCCTCGAAATGCGCCACGGTGCCGTCGTCCAGGTGAATCGGCACGTCCACGATCAGGATGCGCTTGGGCCGCTTCAGCGTCTCGGCCCAGTAGGCCAGCTTGCCCAGATACGGCGTGACGCGCTCCACCTGTTCCAGGAAAATCCCCCAGGGGCCCAGATGCTGCGGGTCCAGGTAGCTGGGCAGGGGGTGAGGAGCGGCGCTGGCGGGTTGCGGTTCGGTGGTCATGGGTACCTCTGGGGGTGAGAACGCCGGGCGGGCGACGCCGCGCCGGGGCAGGCAGGAAACAGGCGACGGAACAGCTCAGGCCGCAGCTTCAGGGATACACCCCGCGCAGGACCGAGGCGTCGTGCAGCTTGTTGAGCGCCAGGGCGTAGGCGGCGGTGCGCAGGTCCAGGGCATGCTGGCGGGCGTAGCGGCTCACCGCGTCCACGGCGGCCAGCACCCGGGTGTCGATGGCCTGCAGGATCTCTTCTTCCATCCAGAAGAAGTTGCTGGCGTCCTGCACCCACTCCAGGTAGTTGGCGATCACGCCGCCGCTGCTGGCCACCAGGTCCGGCAGCACGGTGCAGCCCTGCGCTTTCAGGGCCCGCTCCGCCTCCGGCAGCACCGCGCGGTTGGTGGCTTCCACCACGTAGCGGGCGCACACCTCCGACGCGTTGCCGGCCGAGATGCTGCCGTGGTCACTGGCCAGCACCAGCACCTGCACGTCCAGCGCCAGCAGTTCGTCCGGGGTCAGCGATACCGCGCCATCAAAGCCCGCCACGCTGCCCTGCTGCTCGCGGTGCGTGTGCAGCGCCGGCAGGTCCAGGCCGCTGCTCGCGTAGGCCCCACCGCCGGCGTCGCTCACGGCCACGATCCTGGCGCCGCGCGAGGCCAGCAGCTCGGCGCAGATGCGGCCCACGTCGCCGTAGCCGAAGATGGCCACCGAGGCGTGCTCCACCGTCTCGCCCAGGCCCTCAAGAATCCGGATGGTGGCGATGCCTGCCCCGCGACCGCGCGCGCCCTTGGAGCCGTAGCTGCCGCCCAGCGGAATCGGCTTGCCGACCACCACGCCGCCGGCGGTGTTGCCCAGGTTTTCGTTGTAGGTGTCGAGCATCCAGGCCATCGTCTGCTCGTCGGTGCCCACGTCCGGGGCGCAGATGTCCTCTCTCGGCCCGATCAGGTCCACCAGTTCCGAGGTGTAGCGCCGGGTCAGCCGGGCCAGCTCTCCGCTGCTGAGGGTGACCGGGTCCACGCTGATGCCGCCCTTGGCGCCGCCCAGCGGCAGATCCGCCACAGCGTTCTTGAGCGTCATGATGGCGGCCAGCACGTCGCACTCGTGCGCTGAAAGGCCTTCCTTGTAGCGCACACCACCCATGCTTGGACCCAGCGCGATGCTGTGGACGCTGCGGAACCCCTTGAACACCCGCACGCTGCCATCGTCCATCCGTACCGGCAGGTTCAGCGTGACGGTGCGTTTGGGATGTTTGAAGTAGGCCAGCGACGTTTCGGTCGCGGACGTGTAGGGCAGCGCCTGCTCCAGCTGTTCCATCAGGCCCTGCCAGTTGAGTCCAGAAGCTCGCATGTCTTATCCTCCGACCACGCTGTGCGGGTCCTGTCTAGACTGTTTCGTCGGCTGGAAGTATACAGGATACATGGCGGGGGCGGAACCCCCGCACGCCCTGAACTGTGCGGCCGCAGCCGTTACTTAACCCGCTGGGCTTCCAGGGTGGCCAGGGCTTCCAGCCGCTCGCGCGCCGGGCTGGGCGGCAGCACGCTGAGCGCCTGCACCGCCAGCCGCGAGCGGCGCTCGATCTCGGCGCGGGTGGCGGCGAAGGCGTCGTGCTCCGCCGCCAGCACCCGGACGCGGGCCACGTCGCCGGCCTGCGCGGCGCGGCGCTCCAGAATCTCGCGCACCTCGGCGGCGTCGCGGCTGTCCAGCAGGCGCAGCACCGGGAAGGTGGCCTTGCCCTCGCGCAGGTCGCCACCGATCGGTTTGCCCAGCGTGGCCTCGTCCGACGCCAGGTCCAGCAGGTCGTCCTGCATCTGGAACGCCAGGCCATACTCCAGGCCGTAAGTCCGCAGCGCCTGCAGCTGTTCTGGCGGGCTGCCCAGCAGCAGCGCCGGAGCGCTGGCCGCCAGTTCGATCAGCACGCCGGTCTTGCCCCGGATGATCTCCAGGTAGTTGGCATCGCTGTACTCGCTGTAGGCCGCTACCTGAAACTGCAGCACCTCGCCCTCGCAGATGGCCGCCGCCGTCTCCCCGAAGGCACGCGTCAGGCACTGAGGCATGGCCGAGAGCAATACCAGCACCTTGCTGAGCATGTAGTCGCCGCTCATGACACTGACCACGTTCCCGAAACGCCGGAAGGCCGTAACCTGACCGCGCCGGGTATCGGCATTGTCCAGCAGGTCATCGTGCAGCAGGCTGGCCGAATGCAGCAGCTCCACCGCCACCGCCAGGTCGTGCTCCTGCGGGTGCTGATGCGCGCCCAGCGCCCGCAGCGCCAGGTACACCAGACTGGGTCTGACCCGCTTGCCACCGGCGGCAGCCAGGTCCTCCCCGATCAGCTCAATGAATTCCACGCGGGAGCGCAGCACCTCGCGCAGCCTCACCTCGAAGCGGTCCAGGGGCAGCGCGGGGAGGTTCACAGCTTCAGTATAGCGGCGACCCCCGGGACGTTCAGGAAGCACCCCCACACAGGCATAGAGGAAGGCGCACAAGGAGCGAAGGCCCAGTGCCAGCCCATCTGCCGACCAGGGTCCTGGGCTTCAGCGGCCCAGTTTCTTTGGGCAGGGCACCCTGCCCTGGAGGTCCCGGCCCGGTCTCTGTTCCTATGACGTTCCCGGCCCGGCACTTTTCGCCACTTCTGGTCAGTGCAGCGGGACGTGCCCCGGAAAGCCGATCAGGTGATCCAGCAGGTCGCCCACCATGGCCGAGGCCGTCACCATGCCGCCGGCGCCGCCACCCGCGAAGAACAGTTCGCCGCATTCCTCACCCTGGTACATCAGCGCGTTGCGCCCCGCCCCGATGCTGCAGATCGGGTGGGTGATCGGCAGCCGCCGGGGGGCCACCACCGCATGCCAGCCCTGACCGTCCGGCCCACGCCGCAGCTCGGCCAGCAGCTTGTAGCGCTCTCCCGCGTCGGTGGCCTCCTCAATGTCGGCCAGTGTGAGGTGCTCGATGCCCCGCACCTGCACGGCGTCGTAGGAAAAGTCGCCGTCAGCGCAGAAGCGGGCCAGGACCGTCAGCTTGTGCGCGGTGTCGAAGCCGCCCACATCCAGGGTCGGCGGGTCCTCCGCGTAGCCCAGCGCCTGCGCCTCCGCCAGGGCCTGGGCGTACTCCTTGCCGCGCTCCATCTCCCCCAGGATGTAGCTGCAGGTGCCGTTCAGCACCGCCTGCAGCGACTCGAAGCGGCTGGCGCGCAGCACGGTGCTCATCGGCCCGATGACCGGGGTACCGGCCATCACCGAGGCCTCGTAGTACAGCCGGCCCGCCAGTGCGTACTCGCGCAGCTCGGTCCAGCGCTCGGCCAGCAGGGCCTTGTTGGCGGTGATGACCGGGCGCCCGGATCGCAGGTACGGGTGCAGCAGGCTCAGCGGGCGCTCAGTGCCGCCCATCGCCTCGATCACCACGCCACATTCCTGCAGGAAGGCCGGGGCGTCGGTCAGCCGGGTGCCGGCCGGCACATCGCGCGGCCGGCCCGCATCGCGCACCAGCACGCCGGCCACCTCCACCCGCACCCCGATGTCGTCGAAGATGTCACGGCGACGTTCCAGCAGCGTCAGGACGTTCTGGCCCACGGTGCCGCAGCCGAGCAGGCCAATGGTGACGGTCTTCATGGGGGGCATGATAGCGGGGGCCCTCGGCCGCCCCAGGTGGCTGTCTGGACGCGCCGGAACGGTCTAGAATACCGGTATGAGCGACGACTCCATCCAGCTGCCGCCCCAGCTCGCCTCGCTGGAGGCCCTGGGTGGGCAGCTGGTATGGCGCATCGGCAAGGACGACCTCTCGGACGACGTGGTGGTGCGGCTGGGCTTTGCCTCGGCCACTCCGCGCTTCGCCCACCTGCCGCGCCTGCGCAGCGCCAGCGACGACGAGCTGCGCGCCGCGCTGGAGGCCGGCACCGTCAACATCGAGTGGGTGGACTGAGCCGCTTGAGAATCGAGGCGGAGCAGACCTTCACCCTGCCGTTCCCCGGCTCCCCCGAGGCCGCGCTGGCCTTCCTGCGTGACCCGGCCCGGGCGCTGGCCCGCGTGCGCTTCCTGAAGCAGTTGCAGGCGGATGCGGCGGGCGTGCGGGCGGTGCTGCTGGTGCAGGTGCCGATGCTGGGCGAGGTGGACCTGCCGCTGCACAGCAGTCTGGTTCAGCTGGACGGGAGCGCGCGGCTGGAGGCCCAGCCGCTGACCGACGAGCGGGCCTGGATTGAGCTGTGGGGCGACGGGGCGGTGCAGCCGGGCGACAGCGCCGGCAGCTCCGCACTGGCCTATCACTTCCGGTTCGTGGCGCACCTGGCGCTGCCCGAGGCCGAGCAGTGGGGCGGGGCCGCGTTCGAGAAGATGGTGCAGGCCGCGGCCCGCCGGACGCTGGAACGCCTGACCCGTGAGCTTCCGGAGGCCATCGGACGCAGCGTCCGGGATGTCTGAAGCGACCTCCTACCCGGCATGGTCACCGAGCATCGCCCGGGCCAGCCGGCTCAAAGGCGGCAGGCCGCCCAGGTCGAACCAGACGTCCTGCGGCCCGGCGCCCTCTGCCCTCCCCCGGTACAGCATCACCACCGGGTCGGTGACGGCTCCGTCCGAAGTGGTGAAGCGGTAGTCCGGCCCGATGTACAGCTGAAGCTCGGTGAGGGCGCTGAGGGCCGTCTCCGGCACTGACCGGCGGGCCGCCTGCTCGAAGGTGTCGCCCAGCTGCAGCGCCGACAGAGG